>NZ_JBVJYK010000006.1:0-483654 GCF_055600605.1 Kitasatospora sp. NPDC038210
GCCGACACCCCCGTCATCACCCTCGACGCCCGCCGCCGCGACAGCGCCAAGAGCGCCCTCATCACCCTCGTCGAACACGCCCTGCTCGCCCGACTGCGGTGACCCAGGCACGGGTGGCCCGCCGGACTCCACGCGGAGTCCGGCGGGCCACTGGCACGACGCGGGCCGGCTACTCGGTGGGCTCCAGGCCGGCGCGGACCAGACCGTAGGTGTACGCGTCCTCCAGCGCCAGCCAGGAGGCGGCGACCACGTTGTCTGCGACGCCGACGGTGGACCAGGTGGACGTGCCGTCGGTGGACTCGATCAGCACCCGGGTCTTGGACCCGGTGCCGTGCTGCCCCTCCAGGATGCGGACCTTGTAGTCCACCAGCTCGAAGGTGGCCAGCGGCGGGTAGATGCCCTCCAGCGCGGTGCGCAGCGCCTGGTCCAGCGCGTTGACCGGGCCGTTGCCCTCGCCGACGGCGATCCTGCGCTCGCCCTTCGCCCAGAGCTTGACGGTCGCCTCGTTGCCGGAGATCCCGTTCGGGCCCTGCTCGCTGATGGTCCGCCAGGACTCCAGGGTGTAGAAGCGGTCCCGGCTGCCGCGCACCTCGTCGCGCAGCAGCAGCTCGAAGGAGGCGTCGGCCGACTCGTAGGTGTAGCCCAGGTTCTCCTGCTCCTTCACCTTGGCGACCACCCGGCCGGCCAGGTCCCGGTCGGTGGACAGGTCGTAGCCGAGTTCCTTGCCCTTGAGTTCGACGGAGGCCCGGCCGGCCATGTCGGAGACCAGCATCCGCATGGTGTTGCCGACCCGCTCGGGGTCGATGTGCTGGTACAGGTCCGGGTCGACCTTGATCGCGGAGGCGTGCAGACCCGCCTTGTGGGCGAAGGCCGAGTAGCCGACGTACGGCTGGTGGGTGGAGGGGGTCAGGTTCACCAGTTCGGCGATCGCGTGCGAGATCCGGGTCATCTCGGCCAGCCGGCCCTCGGGCAGCACCCGGCGGTCGTACTTGATCTCCAGCGCGCCGACCACCGGGAACAGGTTGGCGTTGCCGACCCGCTCGCCGTAGCCGTTGGCGGTGCACTGGACGTGGGTCGCCCCGGCGTCCACCGCGGCCAGGGTGTTGGCCACCGCGCAGCCGGTGTCGTCCTGGGCGTGGATGCCGAGCCGGGCGCCCGTCCGGGCCAGGACGTCGGCGACGGTGTCCCGGACGCCGGCGGGCAGCATCCCGCCGTTGGTGTCGCACAGCACCACCACGTCCGCCCCGGCCTCGTGCGCGGTGCGGACCACGGCGAGGGCGTACTCCCGGTTCGCCCGGTAGCCGTCGAAGAAGTGCTCGCAGTCGATGAACACCCGGCGGCCCCGGGCGCGCAGGAACTCGACGCTGTCCCGGATCATCTCCAGGTTCTCGTCCAGGGTGGTGCGCAGCGCCAGCTCCACGTGCCGGTCGTGCGACTTGGCGACCAGGGTGATCACCGGGGCGCCGGAGTTGACCAGCGCGGCCAGCTGCGGGTCGTCCGCGGCCCGGCCGCCGGCCCTGCGGGTGGCGCCGAAGGCGACCAGCTGTGCGTTCCGCAGCTCCAGCTCGGCGGCCGCGCGGGCGAAGAACTCGGTGTCGCGCGGGTTGGCCCCGGGCCAGCCGCCCTCGATGAAGCCGACCCCGAACTCGTCCAGGTGCCGGGCGATGGCCAGCTTGTCCGCCACCGTCAGGTTGATGCCCTCACGCTGGGCGCCGTCGCGCAGCGTGGTGTCGAACACGTGGAAACTGTCGTCGGTACGGCTGACCTCGGTCATGACCCCTGGTTCTCCGTTCGGGGAGGTTCGTACTGCTCCGGCCGGTCTTCTGGTCCCGGCTCCACTGTCCAGGATCTCGCGCGCGGCCCCGGTGTCCCCGAGCCCTTCGTGGGGGCTCTCGGCCGGTCCGGGTGGCTGCTCGTCGGGGCCTCGCCCCAAAAGCAAAAGACCCCTCGCGGGTGCGAGAGGTCTGCGCGCGGGTCTGGACGCTCGTGGTCGCTCCGCATCGGGTCCTGCGGGAGCGGTCACTGCGGACCGGCGCGCCTGCTGCCAATAATCGGCGAAAGCGAGGACACGTCGGCAGTCTGGCACAGCCCCCGGGATCCGGCCCGCCCGTCTCGCGATGCGGAACGTGGCGGGCCGGAGCCGGTGCGGGTGCGGGTGCGGGTGCCCGCGGATCAGACGATCTTGTGCAGCCAGTTGTGGGTGTCGGGGGTCTGGCCGCCCTGGATCGACAGCAGCGCCTTGCGCAGCTCCATGGTGATCGGGCCGGGCTCGCCGGTGCCCACGGTCCAGTCGGCGGCGGCGGACTTCACCGATCCGACCGGGGTGATGACGGCGGCGGTGCCGCAGGCGAAGACCTCGGTGAGGGTGCCGTCGGCGTTGGCCTGCTGCCACTCGTCGGTGGAGATCTTCCGCTCCTCGACGGTGTAGCCGAGGTCGGAGGCGAGCTGGAGCAGCGAGTCGCGGGTGATGCCGGGCAGCAGCGCGCCGGACAGCTCCGGGGTGACGATCTTCGCGTCCTCGCCCTCGCCGAAGACGAAGTACAGGTTCATGCCGCCCATCTCCTCGACCCACCGGTGCTCGGCGGCGTCGAGCCAGACGACCTGGTCGCAGCCCTTCTCGGCGGCCTGGGCCTGGGCGACCAGCGAGGCGGCGTAGTTGCCCGCGCACTTGGCGGCGCCGGTGCCCCCGGGCGCGGCCCGGACGTACTCCTTGGACAGCCAGACCGAGACCGGCTTGATGCCGCCCTGGAAGTAGGCGCCGGCCGGCGAGGCGATGATCATGAAGAGGTAGGAGTTGGCCGGGCGGACACCCAGGCCGACCTCGGTGGCGAACATGAACGGACGCAGGTAGAGGCTCTGCTCCGGCTCGTTCGGGACCCACTCCTGCTCCTGCTGGACCAGCAGCTCCACGGCCTCGACGAAGGTCTCGACCGGCAGCTCCGGCATGGCCAGGCGGCGGGCCGAGGCCTGGAAGCGGGCGGCGTTGGCCTCCGGGCGGAAGGTCGCGATGGAGCCGTCGGCCTGGCGGTAGGCCTTCAGGCCCTCGAAGATCGCCTGGCCGTAGTGCAGGGTCATGTTCGCCGGGTCGATCTCCAGCGGCGCGTACGGCGCCAGCTGGGCGTCGTGCCAGCCCACGCCCTCGGTCCAGCGGATGGTGACCATGTGGTCGGTGAAGACGCGGCCGAAGCCGGGGTTGGTCAGCCGGGCCTCGCGCTCCGCTGCGGGCAGCGGATGGGCGGAGGGCTTGAGGTCGAACGTGATGGGCGCCTGGGTGGGCGTGCTCATGGCTGTTTCCTTCACCGTGGGGTTGGTCCGGGCCGCCACCGCTGCAGGGACGTTTCGGCGATCGAACGCCGGAACGAGCGCACAACGGCACGGCCCACTGTCGATACTCGCATCCAGAGGGCCGTGCCGAACAGCCACCGGCTCCTGTCAGAGCCGCGAGCTGCGGTTATGCGGTCCGGCCCACCTGGCCGGAAACCTTTTGTCGGTCCGGCTCGTCAGCCGCCCGATACTCGACCGGCGAGCGCGTCGCCGACCTGGGAGGTGCTGCGGGTGCCGGAGCGCTCGGCCAGGTCCGCCGCGACGGCGGCCTCGACCGCAGCGGCCTCGGCGGCGAAGCCGAGGTGCTCCAGCAGCATGGCGACCGACAGCACGGTGGCGGTCGGGTCGGCCTTGCCCTGGCCGGCGATGTCCGGCGCCGAGCCGTGCACCGGCTCGAACATGGACGGGAACTCACCGCTCGGGTTGATGTTGCCGCTCGCCGCCAGGCCGATCCCGCCGGTGACGGCGGCCGCGAGGTCGGTCAGGATGTCGCCGAACAGGTTGTCGGTGACGATCACGTCGAAGCGCTCGGGCTGGGTGACGAAGAAGATCGTCGCCGCGTCGACGTGCAGGTAGTCGGTGGTGACCTCGGGGAACTCCTTGCCTACCTCGGCGAAGATCCGCGTCCACAGGTGCCCGGCGTGCACCAGCACGTTGTTCTTGTGCACCAGGGTGAGCTTCTTGCGCGGCCGCGCCTGCGCCCGGCGGTAGGCGTCGCGCACCACGCGCTCGATGCCGTACGCCGTGTTCAGGCTGACCTCGGTGGCCACCTCCTGCGGCGTCCCGGTGCGCAGCGTGCCGCCGTTGCCGACGTACGGGCCCTCGGTGCCCTCGCGGACGACCACGAAGTCGATGTCGGGCTCGCCGGCCAGCGGGGACCGCACCCCGGGGAAGAGGCGACCCGGACGCAGGTTGATGTGGTGGTCGAAGGCGAACCGCAGCTTGAGCAGCAGCCCGCGCTCCAGCACGCCCGACGGCACACTCGGGTCGCCGATGGCACCCAGCAGGATCGCGTCGTGCGACTTCAGCTCCGCCAGCACGTCGTCCGGCAGCGTCTCCCCCGTCCGGTGGTAGCGCCGGGCCCCGAGGTCGTACTCGGTGGTCTCCAGCTTCACATCGGCGGGAAGCACGGCACCCAGGACCTTGAGGCCTTCGGCCACCACTTCCTGACCGATGCCGTCACCCGGGACAACTGCGAGACGAATGGTGCGAGACATGCTCGGACCCTACTCCGCCGTCCCAGGGGCTGACACCTGGCGTCCACCATCCGGACGGATCAGGTCAGGTCGATCTCGACCGGGAACGGCTGATCGACCTTCAACTGCTTGTGGTGGATGCCGGTGACGACGTAGGCAGGGGTCACCGGCTCCAACTCGTAGACATAGACGATCGGCTTCCCGTCGTCGTCGCTCTCGACCCGCCAGAAGTGCTTGATGCCGGCCGCCGCGTACTTGCGCGGCTTGGTGTCCCGGTCACGCTCCTCGGATTCCTCGGACACGACCTCGACGGCCAGCAACACGTCCGCCGCCTCGCAGAAGGTCTGTTTCGGGCCGGTGACCCCCCGGTCATCGACGACGAGCAGATCCGGCTCGGGCCGGTTGCGCCGGTCCAGCCTGACCGTCATCTCCCGCCAGACCTGCCATCCCTCCGGCGTGGCAGTCTCCAGTGCCCGCTCCAGCCTGCGGAGCGTACGCATGTGGAACGCGGTCTGCGGACTCACGAAGATCAGGCTCCCGTCGAGCAGTTCGGTGTGCGGCGGGAGATCAGGCAGCCGGTCGAGATCCGCTGCGGTGTAGCCACCGGCAGGAGGCCGGATCCAGTCGGGGTACGGCGAGACGCTCATGGTTCCTCCCATGCGGGCATCCTGGCGGCCTTCCCAGGCTACTCGGCAAGTCTGTCCGGGACGCCACTCCTTCGACGGAGCGCGTACGCCGCATTCCGCGCCGGGGACGCGCTTAGGGTGGCGAGGTCCGGGGTCACTGGCAGAACGGGGCGCGTGGGTGCAGGGCGAGCGGCGGCGGGAGGTGCTGGTCAGCGGGGGTGCGGCCGCCCTGGCGATGGGCGGGTACGCGCTGGCACTGGGGCTGCGCGGGCGGTGGCCGGCCGGGGCGGAGGAGGTCGCGGTGCCGTACCACGCCCACCTGTGGGACCTGCTGCACGGGGAGGCCACCGGGGACCTGCTGTTCAACTGGAACAGCGGGTACGGCGTCCCGTTCCTGGCGGACTTCTTCGCCTACCTGATGAACCCGTTCTCCTGGTTCACCGCGTTCCTCCCCCGCGACCGGGGCGAGCTCGCCGTCCTGCTGGTCACCCTCGCCACCATCGGCCTCGGCACCGCCCTGATGGCCCGTCTGCTCGGCCGCCTCCGTCCGGGCCCGCACTGGCTGCGGGCGTTCGCCGCCGTCGGGTACGGGCTGTGCGCCTGGGTGCTGGACGTCGGCGGGGCCGCGCCGATGTGGCTGTGGGGCCTGGTCTCGCTGCCGCTGCTCGGCCTCGCCGCCGACTGGTGCCTGCGCGAGCGGCGCTGGGTGGCCGGCACGCTCTGCGTCGCGCTGGCCTGGGCGGGCAACCTGTACACCGCCGCGCTGGCCACCCTGGCGGCCGGACTCCTGTTCGCCGTCCGGCTGTTCGCCACGTCACGGCCGTTCCGCCAACGGGTCCGGGCCACCGGCCGGGCGGTCACCATGGCCACCACCGGGGTGCTGCTCGCCTCCCCGGTGCTGTTCGTCGCGGTGCAGGCGGCGCAGCGCGCCCAGCCCGAGTCCCCGGTGGAGCCGCTCGGCCCGTCCGGTCTGGGCGGCCACCTCGCCCAGCTGCTGCCCGCCACCCACGGCGGGCGGGGGCTGCCGGACGTGGCGATCGGACTGTTCGGCCTGCTGCTGGTGTGCGGGCTGCCCTTCAACCGGAGGGTGCGACCGCGGGAGCGGGCGGCCTGGTGCGCGGCGCTGGTGCTGGTGGTGCTCGGCTTCGTCTGGACGCCGACCGTCCTGGTGTGGCACGGCCTGGCGATCCCGGCCGGTGGGCCGTACCGGGTCGCCTTCGTGCTCAGCGGGCTGCTGGTGCTGGCCGGTTGGGTGTCGCTGGCCCAGCGGCCGGACCGGCTGACCCTGCTGGGCGGCGCGGCCGTGGTCGCGGTGATCGCCTCGGTCGCGGCGGGCCTGCACTCGGTCCGCTCCGCCACCTGGGTGCTGCTGGCCGTCGGCGGCGCCGTCCTGCTCGCCGCGCTGTGGGTCCTGGACCGCCGTCACCCGGACCGCCGGGCGAACACCGTCGCCACCTGGGTGATCGGCTGCGCGGTGTTCGCCAACGCCGTCTGGTCCGGGTACGCGGCGCTCGGCGCGGCCCCCTCCGGCAGTGTCCGGCCGGCGGCCGTGCGGGCCGGACACGCGGCGGTCCGCGCGGCCGAGGACTGGCCGCGCGGCCGCAGCGACCCCGGCCCGCACGCCTTCACCACCAACGACCCGCTGCTGCTGGGCGGCCAGGGCGGCGGCTACTTCAGCGGGTACCTGCCGACCGTCGCGGCCCTGCTGCTGCACGACCTCGGCGCGGGCTGGACCGCCGGCGGGCGGCAGACCGAGAGCGTCACCGACCCGGTCGGGCAGGCACTGTTCGCCGTCCGCGCCCACCTGGACGACGGTCCGCCGCCGTACGGCTTCACGCCCGTCCGGGCCGCCGCGCCGCCGCTGGTCACCGTGCTGCCCCCGGGCGCCCGCCCGGACACCT
The DNA here is from genome assembly GCF_055600605.1 of Kitasatospora sp. NPDC038210. Lineage (NCBI taxonomy): Bacteria > Bacillati > Actinomycetota > Actinomycetes > Kitasatosporales > Streptomycetaceae > Kitasatospora > Kitasatospora sp. NPDC038210. The sequence goes on from NZ_JBVJYK010000006.1 coordinate 7,048, forward strand.
CCTCGGTCTGGTCCCGGCAGGAGTCGCTGCTCGGCAGCCAGGTGTACGACGCCCCGCTGCCCGTCCCGGCCGGCGGCCCGGCGCCCACCCTGCACGGCACCAGCGGCTGGTCGGTGCCGCCCGGCGAGGAGGGCACCGTCCTCACCGCCGCCTGCACGCCCGGGTCGACGGCGTTCTTCCACGGCGTCTGGTACCGGGGCACGGTCAGCGCCCTGGGCGCCGCCTACCGCAGCGACGGCGAGCAGCCGACCACGGCCGTACCGATCCACCGGCTGGGGACCGTCCCGGCGGACGGGGCGGTCCGGGTGACCCTGCGCTCCGACACCGTCAGCCAGGTCCCGGCCCGCCCGATCGGCTGTCTGCGGACCGGCGCCCTGGAGGCCGCCGTCGCCCGCCTCACCGCCGGCGGCGCCACCCGCGTCGAGGCCGGTGGGCACGCCCTCGCGGCCACCCTCCCGGCCGGCTCGACCGGCACCGCGCTGCTCGCCGTCCCCGCCACCGAGGGCTGGACCTGCGCCGTCGACGGCGGCCGCTCCTCGGCGGCCACCCCGGTGCTGGGCATGATCGGCGTGCCCCTCGGCCCCGGCGCCTCCCGGATCGCCTGTTCGTTCCGCCCGCCGGGGCTCACGGAGGGCCTCACCGTCGGCTCCGCGACCGTCGCCGTCCTCGGCCTGGTGGCCGTCTTCGCCCGCCTCTCCCGCCGCCCCACCCGCACCCCGCGCCGCGAGCGGCGCGCCGCCCGGGACACCACGGACGCCACGGGCACCACGGACACCGGGAACGCATAGGACGCCCGCAACACGCGGGGCGGCCCGCCGACCGGTGTCGGCGGGCCGCCCCGTCAATCGGCTGCCGCGGCTCAGGGCAGGGTCAGCACCTGGGCCCGCCGCTCGCCCGGGTTGAGGTGCTGCAGCAGCAGGAGCTTGGAGCCCGCCGTGCGGTGCACCGCGAGGACGGCGCCGGGGCCGACCGGGGCCAGGACCGCCGGAGGCCCGGTGAGGCCGACCCGGGCGTCGAGGGCCGGCTGCAGGACGTCCACCGGGACGGCCGGCCGGGTGCCGCGCAGGCCGATGGCGGCGTAGGCCTCGGCCGGATCCGGTGTGCCGGGCCCGGCGACGCCGGTCCAGACGCCGTAGTGGACGGTGCTGTGGCCGGGGCCGACACCGGGCAGGGCGCTCAGCCGGACGGGCAGGACCACGACGTCGCTGTCCAGCAGCGCGGTGTCGGTGTCGCCCCAGCGGGCGTTCAGCGGCTGGACGTCGAGCTCGGCGCCGGTACGGGCGTCGAGGGCGCGGGAGACCAGGACGTCGCTGCCGCGCTGCCGGTCGGCCTTGAGGATGACGTCGGTGCTGCCGTCCCCGTCGGTGTCCAACGCGACCCGCACCCCGTACAGCCCGACCGGGGTGGCTGCCGGGGCCCACACCTGCGCGCCGACGTACAGCAGTTCGGAGTCGACGGCGGCTCCGGCCGCCCGCAGGTTCACGGACCGTTCGCCGGGGTGCTCGACGCAGACGTCCTGCCCGGGGTCGGTCCCCTCCCCCGCACCGTCGGGCCGGATGCCCGCGCCCGGCCCGACGGCGGTGCCGCTGCCGGGCGGGCAGTCGGCCCAGCGGGCTGCTTCGCCGCCGAGGGCGAGGGCGGTGGCCAGTCCGGGCGTCGCCCCGGGCGCGGCGCTGCCGCCGAGCGTGACGAGGGTGCGGTCGCGCACGGTGCGGACGGCGGCCGTCACCGTGAGGTCGGAGGCCGGCCGCGGCGCGGCGAACACCGGGACCCGCAGCTGCGGCAGCACGCCGCCCGCGACCGGCGTCAGCAGCACCCGCCCCGAGAGCTCGCCCCGGTAGCTGCGCGCCCTGCCGCCCTGCACGGTGTCGATGGTCGGGTCGGGCGCGCGGCCCAACTCCCCGGGGACGGACAGCGTGACCCGTACCCGCGCCGTGCCGCCCGCCGGCACGTCGACCCGCTCCGGGGCCACCGTGAAGGAGGCGCCGGGCAGTTCGGTGGCCGCCGCGTAGCCGGTGCGGTAACTCAGCGGCGAGTCGCCGTGGTTGCGGACCTCGATCTCCCGCACGAGCGCCGTCGGCCCGCCGACCTCGACCGGCCCGAACGAGACGCCGACACCTCCCTCCTCGGCGCCCTGCCCCGCCGCGTAGGCGACGACGGGGGTGCGGACCGCCTGGTCGACCCGGACCCGCCCGGCGCCGGTGCGCTCGGGCCCGTAGACCGGGCCGCTGTGGTCGTCGCCGACGTAGGTGTCCACGGTGGTGTTCATCAGCGCGGCCTTGAGCTGCTCGACCGGCCAGTCCGGGTGGGCGGCGCGCACCAGCGCGGCGAGCCCGGCGACGTGCGGGGTGGCCATCGAGGTGCCGTTCTCTCGCTGGCCGCCGGTGCCGCTGCCGACCAGGGCGGACCAGATGGTCTCGCCGGGGGCGGCGAGGTCGGGCTTCACCACCCCGGGCACGCCGATGCCGCGGGAGGTGAAGTCGGTGAGGGTGTCGACCCGGGCCGGCTGGTTCTGCGCCACGGAGCCGTGCAGCGGGTTGCCGGGGGCGGCGAGCCGGACCCGCACCGGCCCGGCGGCCACGGCCCGGCGCAGGCGCTCCCCGTCGGCGCGGGCCAGCAGGGCGACGGGGACGCGGTCGTCGCCCGCGATCTCGGCGAGGTGGTCGGAGTCGGCGGCGTACAGCGCGCCGATCGCGCCCGCGTCGGCGACGTGGTCGGCGCGCGGGCCGGAGTTGCAGGCCCGGTCGGCGTCCCTGGTCGTCCAGGCCAGCAGGGCGACCTTCCCGGCCAGCCGCTGCCGGTCGGCCTCGTCGAAGGCGGCGCAGCCGTCCGACTGGTCGGCGGGCAGGGCGAGTTCGCCGCCGACGTCGGCGGTGGCCCACCCCTCGTAGCGTTCGCTCCAGTGTGCCGGGACGACCCCGGCCAGCGCGGCGGGGGCGAGCACGGTGACGCCGTCCACGTCGGCGTGCCCGTGGACGGAGGCGGCGACGGTGATCGCCCGGGCGGCGGTGCCGGGGCTGCCACCGATGCCGTACACGTCGCCCTCGTTGCCGGCGGCCGCGACCACGACGGTGCCCAGCGCGGCGAGCCGGTCGACGGCCAGTGCGTCGGTGTCGTCGGCGCTGCCGAAGCTGCTGCCGAGCGAGAGGTTGACGACGTCCAGCCGGTCGCCGAGGTCGCCGTCCCCGTTCGGGTCGGCGGCCACGTCGAGGGCCTGGGCGAGACGGTCGGTGGAGCCGTCGCAGCCGAACACCCGGATGGCGTACAGCTGGGCGCCGGGGGCGGCGCCGGGGCCGATCCGGAACGAGGCCGGGTCCAGCCCGGGGCCGTACGGACCGGTGTACGGCCGGCCGTCGGCGGTGACGCCGTACCCGGCCGCGGTGCCGGCGACGTGGGTGCCGTGTCCGTTGCGCACGCAGTCGATCGGGTTGTCCCCGGGGTGCGGCACGGGCTGGTAGTGCGGGGAGGCCGGGTCGGGGTCGTAGTCGTCGCCGACCAGGTCCTTGCCGCCGACCACCTTGGCGTTGGGGAACAGCGCGGCCGGCGCGGGCTTGCCTCGCTCGACCGAACGGAAGGCCTCCTCGGTGCCGGGCCCGCCGAAGTCGGCGTGGGTGTAGTCGATGCCGCTGTCGACGATCCCGATCCGCACGCCCGCGCCGGTGGTGCCGGCCGGTGCCGCGCCACCGGACCACACCTGCGGAGCGCCGGTCAGCGGGACGGAGTAGGCGTTGTCGCGCCGCTTGTTGACGATCGGGTGGACGGCCCGGACACCGGGCAGCGCCCGCAGCGCGGGCAACCGGTCGGCGGGGGCGCTGACCGCGAGCCCGGTGAGCAGGGTGTGGGTGCGGTAGAGCTCGCGGGCGGCCGGAGCCGTCCGGTGGACGGCCCCGGCGAGCTGCTCCAGCGCGTCCCCGGCCCGGGCCCGCTGGGCGGCACCGGCCTGCGCGGCCTCCCGCCGGACGGCCTCGGGGGAGCGCTGCTCCCGTCGGGCCCCGTCGGCGGCGCGCCGCCAGGCGGGGCCGGCCGCTTCGGTGGTGAGTTCGAGCAGCACGGAGGCCGTTCGACCGGCCGCCGGGGATCCGGCGGTCGGCGGTCCTGCGGTGGGTGGGCCGCCTGCCGCCGGGGTGGCGGCGAGGACGGCGCTCCCGGCCAGCAGGGCCAGGGTGAGGCCGATCCGGGCGACGGGTCGGCGGACGGGTGGCAGACGCACTGGGCCCTCTCCCCCGGCAGGGGGACTGATCCGCACTCCGTGCCGCTGACGCCCGCCCGCGCGGCCGTCGATCACCCTTCCGGGGGCCCCAAATTAGGATGATCGCGCCGGGCCGGGCGAGCAACTTCCCCCGGACGGACCGATGTTGCACTCTACGGGGTGACGGACCGTCAACCCGTCCGGCCCAGTCGGCCGATGAACGCCACCCGCGGCTCGGCTCAGTGGTGGCCGGTGACACCGCCGTTGTCCCGGCGGTCCAGCGAGCGCTGCAGCGCGGCGGCGGCGTAGCTGTTCCGCTCGGCGGCCCGACGGCGGCGCGGGGCGCGGACGGGGGCGGCGGCGGGGGCGGCGGGGGCGTGGCGGTCGACGGTGGTGGGCATACCGGGCTCCTTGGAAGCGGCGCGCTCGAAGAGCGCGGCGGGAGGGTGGGAGGGAAGGAGCGCGGGGGCAGGGATCGCCTGCCCGTGAGGGCGCACGCGCACACGGGCCGCGCGCCCTGGCTACAGGGGCGGCACACCGTATGGCTCTTCCACGGTACGACCCCGCCCCGGCCGTGTCTGCACGAATACTTGGATTTCCTACTATCTGAGACGGCAGTCACCCGGCGGAACGCAGCAGGGCCCGGACCGCCGTCCTACGGCGGTCCGGGCCCTGCGCGGGCGGGGGACCCGTCAGCCCAGGTCGACCGAGCGCGCGAAGCGGGCGCCGATCTCGGCGGCGATCACGGTCAGCACGTCCTGCGGGATCTCGCTGTCCACGGTGATGGAGGCCAGCGCGCCGCCGCCGTCGCGGGCGACCTGCATGCCGGCGATGTTGATGCCCGCGTCGCCGAGGTGGCGGCCGAGCACGCCGACCACGCCGGGGCGGTCCTCGTACTTGAAGAAGGCCATGTGGTCGGTGAGCGCCACGTCCACGTCGAAGGCGTCCACGCCGACGATCTTCTGGGTCTGCTTGGGGCCGGCCAGCGTGCCGGAGATGGCGATCTCCTCGCCGTTCGCGAGCGTGCCGCGCACGGTGATCACGTTGCGGTGCTCGGGGCTCTCGCTGGAGGTGGTCAGGCGGACCTCGACGCCGCGCTCCTGGGCGAACAGCGGGGCGTTGACGTAGGACACCGTCTCGGCCACCACGTCCTCGAACACACCCTTCAGCGCGGACAGTTCGAGCACCTTGACGTCGTGCTGGGTGATCTCGCCGCGGACCTCGACGTCGAGCCGGACGGCCACCTCGCCGGCCAGCGCGGTGAAGATCCGGCCGAGCTTCTCGGCCAGCGGCAGGCCCGGACGGACGTCCTCGGCGATCACGCCGCCCTGGACGTTCACGGCGTCCGGTACGAGCTCGCCGGCCAGCGCGAGGCGCACCGACCTGGCGACCGCGATGCCGGCCTTCTCCTGCGCCTCGTCGGTGGAGGCGCCCAGGTGCGGGGTGGCGACCACGTTGTCGAAGGCGAACAGCGGGGAGTCGGTGCACGGCTCCTTGGCGTACACGTCCAGGCCCGCGCCGGCCACCCGGCCCTCGCGCAGGGCGGCGGCGAGCGCCTCCTCGTCCACGATGCCGCCGCGGGCGGCGTTGACGATGCGCACGGTCGGCTTGACCTTGTGCAGCGCCTCGTCGCCGATCAGGCCGATGGTCTCGGGGGTCTTGGGGAGGTGGACGGTGATGAAGTCCGAGACCTCCAGCAGCTCCTCCAGGGTGACCAGCTTGACGCCCATCTGCGCGGCGCGGGCGGCCTGGATGTAGGGGTCGTACGCGACGATCTTCATCCCGAACGCGGACATCCGCTGGGCGACCAGGACACCGATCCGGCCGAGGCCGACGACACCGAGGGTCTTCTCGCTCAGCTCGACGCCGGTGTACTTGTTGCGCTTCCACTCGCCCTGCTTGAGCGCGGCGTTGGCCGGCGCGATGTTGCGGGCGACGGAGATCAGCAGGCCGCAGGCGAGCTCGGCGGCGGTGACGATGTTGGAGGTCGGCGCGTTGACGACCATCACGCCGGCCTTGGTGGCGGCGGCGACGTCCACGTTGTCCAGGCCGACGCCGGCGCGGGCGACCACCTTGAGCTTGCGGGCGGCGGCCAGCGCCTCGGCGTCGACCTTGGTGGCGGAGCGGATCAGGATCGCGTCCACGTCGGCGATCGCGGTGAGCAGCTCGGTGCGGTCGGCACCGTTGCAGTGGCGGATCTCGAAGTCGGGGCCGAGGGCGTCGACGGTGGCGGGCGACAGCTCTTCGGCGATCAGAACGACGGCGGTCTTGGATGTCACAGTGCTCACGACAGTGTGTCCTTAACTCTGCGGTTCCCCCGGCACGAAGGTGGCGTGGAAGGGCGGGGGAAGGTGGCATGCCGCGTAGGTAGACGCACGACGCTGTGGGCCTGACGCGCACTCGGAAGTGTATCGACGGGCTGGGTACCAGGCTGCTCCCGTCCGGCGAAATCACCCGGACGGGAGCAGCCTACTTGTACAAGGGCGTTACGAACGCGGAGCGGGGAAGGCTCAGGCCTTCTCGTTGACCCAGCTCATCAGCGAGCGCAGCTTCTTGCCGGTGGTCTCCAGCAGGTGGTCCTCGTCGGCCTTCTTGTACTCGTTGTACTTGGGCAGGCCCGCCTTGTACTCGGCGATCCAGTTGTTGGCGAAGGTGCCGTCCTGGATCTCGGCGAGGACCTTCTTCATCTCGGCCTTGGTGGCGTCGGTGATGATCCGCGGGCCGGTGACGTAGTCGCCCCACTCGGCGGTCTCGGAGACCGACCAGCGCATCTTCTCCAGGCCGCCCTCGTACATCAGGTCGACGATGAGCTTCAGCTCGTGCAGGCACTCGAAGTAGGCGATCTCCGGCTGGTAGCCGGCCTCGACCAGGGTCTCGAACCCGGCCTTCACCAGGGCGGCGGTGCCACCGCAGAGGACGGCCTGCTCACCGAACAGGTCGGTCTCGGTCTCCTCGGTGAAGGTGGTCTTGATGACGCCGGCCTTGGTGGCGCCCAGACCCTTGGCGTACGACAGCGCCAGGGCGAAGGCGTTGCCCGAGGCGTCCTGCTCGACGGCGACGATCGCCGGGACGCCGCGGCCCTCCTCGTACTGGCGGCGGACCAGGTGGCCCGGGCCCTTCGGGGCGACCATGCAGACGTCGACGTCCGCCGGGGGCTTGATGAAGCCGTAGCGGATGTTCAGGCCGTGGCCGAAGAACAGGGCGTCGCCGGCCTTCAGGTGCGGGGCGATGTCGGCCGCGTAGACGTCGGCCTGGATCGGGTCCGGGACCAGGATCATGATGACGTCGGCCTCGGCCGCGGCCTCGGCCGGGGTGACGACGCGCAGGCCGGCCTCCTCCGCCTTGGCGCGGGACGTGGACTCGGGCTTCAGGCCGACCCGGACGTCCGCGCCCGAGTCGCGCAGGGACAGCGCGTGGGCGTGGCCCTGGCTGCCGTAGCCGATGACCGCGACCTTGCGGCCCTGGATGATGGACAGGTCGGCGTCGTCTTCGTAGAACAGCTCGGCCACGGGGGCACATCTCCTTGCATCATGGTGCCGGGTTCGCGGTGTTCACCGTATGCGGTCCCGGCGGGTGTGGGGTCTTTGCTTCAGGGTTTGAGACGGTTTGGCGAGTCGGGCGGGGTCGCCGCCTGGCGCTGTTTACGCGCTGCGGTCCAGGGCGCGCAGCGACCGGTCGGTGATCGAACGGGCGCCGCGGCCGATGGCGACCAGGCCTGACTGGACCAACTCCTTGATGCCGTAAGGCTCCAGCATCCGGAGCATGGCCTCCAGCTTGTCCGAGCTGCCGGTGGCCTCGATGGTCACCGCTTCGGGCGACACGTCGACGGTCTTGGCACGGAAGAGCTGGACGATCTCGACGATCTGCGACCGGGTCTCGTTGTCGGCGCGGACCTTCACCAGGACCAGTTCCCGCTGGATCGCAGCGGCCTGGTCGAGTTCGACGATCTTTATCACGTTCACGAGCTTGTTGAGCTGCTTGGTGACCTGTTCCAGCGGGAGGTCCTCGACGTTGACCACGATCGTCATCCGGGACACGTCCGGGTGCTCGGTCGGGCCGACGGCGAGGGAGTCGATGTTGAAGCCCCGACGGGAGAACAGCGAGGCGATGCGGGCGAGCACGCCGGGCTTGTTCTCGACCAGGACGGAGAGGGTGTGCTTGGACATGTGGTTCCTCAGTCGCACAGGAGGGGTCCGGCGTGGCCGGTCCCGAGAAGGGTGGCGGCGGGCGACGGGCGGGCGGGCCCGGTCAGTCGGAGTCGTCGCCGAAGTCGGGACGGACGCCCTTGGCGAACTGGATCTCGTCGTTGCTGGTCCCGGCCGCGACCATCGGCCAGACCATGGCGTCCTGGTGGACGATGAAGTCGATGACGACCGGGCGGTCGTTGATCTCCATCGCCTGCTTGATGACGGCGTCGAGGTCCTCGGGGCGCTCGCAGCGCAGGCCCACGCAGCCCATCGCCTCGGACAGCAGGACGAAGTCGGGGATCCGGGTGCCCTGGGCCGGCGGCTCGATGCCGTCGTGGCCCGGGCCGGCGTGCAGCACGGTGTTGGAGTAGCGCTGGTTGTAGAACAGCGTCTGCCACTGCCGGACCATGCCCAGCGAGCCGTTGTTGATGACCGCGACCTTGATCGGGATGCCGTTCAGGGCGCAGGTGACCAGTTCCTGGTTGGTCATCTGGAAGCAGCCGTCACCGTCGATGGCCCAGACCGGGGTCTGCGGGCTGCCGGCCTTGGCGCCCATCGCCGCCGGGACGGCGTAGCCCATGGTCCCGGCGCCGCCGGAGTTGAGCCAGGTGCCGGGCTTCTCGAACCGGATGAACTGCGAGCTCCACATCTGGTGCTGGCCCACGCCCGCGGCGTAGATCGCCTCCGGGCCGACCAGCTGCCCGATCCGCTCGATGACCTGCTGCGGCGAGAGCTGGCCGTTGGGGGCCGGCTCGTAGCCGATCGGGTAGGTCTTCTTCCACTCGTCGAGCTTCTCCCACCACTCGGCGTAGTCGCCCTTGTGGCCGGCGTCGAACTCGGCCTGGACGGCGACGATCAGGTCGGCGAGCACCTCGCGGGCGTCGCCGACGATCGGCACGTCCGCCGGGCGGTTCTTGCCGATCTCGGCCGGGTCGATGTCGGCGTGGACGACCTTGGCGTACGGGGCGAAGCTGTCCAGCTTGCCGGTGACGCGGTCGTCGAAGCGGGCGCCGAGGGTGAAGAGCAGGTCGGACTTCTGCAGGGCGGTGACGGCCGGGACGGATCCGTGCATGCCCGGCATGCCCAGGTGCAGCGGGTGGCTGTCCGGGAAGGCGCCGAGGGCCATCAGGGTGGTGACCACCGGGGCGCCGGTCAGCTCGGCCAGGATCCGCAGCTCGGCGGTGGCCTGCGCCTTGATCACGCCGCCGCCGACGTACAGCACCGGGCGCTTCGCGCTGACCAGCATCTTCGCGGCCTCGCGGATCTGCTTGGCGTGCGGCTTGGTGACCGGGCGGTAGCCGGGCAGGGCCGCCTCGACCGGCCAGCGGAAGGTGGTGGTCGCCTGCAGGGCGTCCTTGGCGATGTCGACCAGGACCGGGCCGGGGCGGCCGGTCGCGGCGATGTGGAAGGCCTCGGCGATCACCCGGGGGATCTCGGCCGGGTCGGTGACCAGGTAGTTGTGCTTGGTGATCGGCATCGTGATGCCGCAGATGTCCGCCTCCTGGAAGGCGTCGGTGCCGATCGCCTTGGAGGAGACCTGCCCGGTGATCGCGACGATCGGCACGGAGTCCATGTAGGCGTCGGCGATCGGGGTGACCAGGTTGGTCGCGCCCGGGCCGGAGGTGGCCATGCAGACCCCGACCTTGCCGGTGGCCTGGGCGTACCCGGTGGCGGCGTGGCCGGCGCCCTGCTCGTGCCGGACCAGGATGTGGCGCACCTTGGCGGAGTCCATCAGCGGGTCGTACGCGGGAAGGATGGCCCCGCCCGGAATGCCGAAGACGGTGTCCGCGCCCACGGCCTCCAGGGAGCGGATGAGCGACTGGGCGCCGGTCATGGTCTCGACGACGTGCTGGGGAGCGGGAGCGTTGGCGGCCGGGTTGTCCCCGCGGCGGGGGGATGCGGCGTGCTCAGTCATCTGCCTGTCTCTTCTCGGGTTTTGCCGACCCGGCTGCGGGCCCCGGTGCTGCGAGGGTGGGGTCCCGGTCCGGGTCGATCGCCGGCTCTGCCTCAATCGTCCCGCTCAATCCGACAACTCGGAGGATCTCGGGCGGTCGAGGCCAGGGGTCTTGCGGGGTGGAACAGCGTCAGTGCAACAAAAAACCCCTCGTGCCCAAGGGCATGCGAGGGGTGGCGCGTCGGTCTGTCACGAGCAGGGCTTGCGAGCCCTGTCAGCCGACGCGCCCGCCAAGTACGAGAATTCGGGTGCGCATGGCAACGACCATCCTCCCGTCCGGGGTGGCGTGTCAAGCAGGTGGGATGACCGTCTCGCCATGCGGACCACCGGCCGGACCGGCAACGGCCCGGTGTTCGGGCAGGTCAGAGCCACCGTGGTGACGTACGCCACGTCCCGGCGCGGCGTCCGGTCGGCCACTCGTCCGGGTGTCGGCGGCCGGGTGGCCGCGGCGGGCGGAGAGCGGGCCCGGCTGCTTCGGCAGCGGGTAGCCGCGGCGGGCCAGCGCGCGGCGCAGCCTGGGTTCGTCCAGCGGCGGCGCGAAGGCCGAGCCCTGGGCCTGCCCGCAGCCCAGCTCCTGCAGCACGGCGACCTGGCGGGGCAGGTCCACGCCCTCGGCGGCGGTGGCCATCCCGAGGTCGCGGCCGAGCCGCAGGGCGTGCCCGGCGAGCGTACGGGCGAGCCCGGACTCGCCGAGGCCCTGCACCAGCGTGCGGTCCAGCTTGAGGCCGTCCAGGGGCAGCCGGGCGAGGGCGCCGAGCGAGCCGCCGCCCGCGCCGTAGCCGGCCAGCCAGGTGGAGACGCCGAGCCGGCGCAGCGCGGCCAGCCGCCGGCCGAGTTCGTCGGCGAGCGAGTCCGGCCCCATCCGGGCCACCTCGATCACCAGCTCGCCGGCCGACAGCCCGCTGTCGCGCAGCGCGGCGGCCACCGTCTCGTACACGCCGGGCGAGCAGAGCCGTTCGGCGGAGAGCCGGACGGCGACCGGGACGGGCTCCGGCGCGCCCCGGCCCCGGCTGTGCAGGCCGCGCCGGGCGGCGGCCGCGGCGACCGCCTCGCGGAGCAGCCAGCGGGAGAAGCGGGTCGCCGCGTCGCCGTGCTCGGCGGAGCGCAGGAACTCGGCCGGGGTGAGCAGCAGGCCGCCCGCCGAGCGCCAGCGGGCCTGCGCCTCGACGCCGGTCACCGCGCCGTCGGCGAGGTCCACCACGGGCTGGTGGAGCAGGGTGAAGCCGCCCTCCCGGACGGCCAGTCTCAGCCGCTCCTCCAGCTCGGTGCGGCGCTCCAGGTCGGCCCGCATCGCGGGGGTGTAGAGCACCACCCGGCCCTTGCCCTCGGACTTGGCCCGGTACATCGCGAGGTCGGCGTTGCGCATCAGCTCGTCGGCGGCGGCTCTGGGGTCGGCGGCGGGGCCGCGTTCGGGGGTGCCGAAGGCGATGCCGATGCTGGCGGCGACACCGAGTTCGGCGCCGCCGATCCAGTACGGCTCGGAGAGCGCCACGCGCAGCCGTTCGGCCAGCTCCTGGACCTGGAGGCGGCCGAGCGGGCCGCAGACCAGGGCGGCGAACTCGTCGCCGCCGAACCGGGCGACGGTGTCCCCGCAGCGGACGGCGCCCTGCAGCCGACGGGCGGCCTGCACCAGCAGCTCGTCGCCGACCTGGTGGCCGGCGGAGTCGTTGACCGCCTTGAATCCGTCCAGGTCGAGGAAGAGCACGGCGATCCCGGCGCCGGTGCCGCCCTGCTGGCCGCGGGCGCCGAGGGCGGCCCGCAGCCGCTGGGTGAACAGCGCCCGGTTGGGCAGGTCGGTGAGCGGGTCGTGGAAGGCGTTGTGCTGCAACTGGGCCTGCAGCATGACGCGTTCGGTGACGTCCCGGCTGTTGAGCAGCAGCCCGTCGCGGTGCCGGCTGACCGTGGACTCGACGTGCAGCCACTCGCCGTCGCCGGAGCTGATCCGGCACTCCACCCGGGCGGAGGGCTCGGCGGTGGCCGGGACGCGGTGGGCGGTGAGCCGGATCCGCGCGAGGTAGCGGCGGACCTCGGAGAGCACCCGGTCCACGTCCTCCGGGTGGACGAGGTCCAGCAGGTTTCCGCCGACCAGCTCCTCGGGGTCCCGCCCGTACACGCCGAGCGCGGCCGGGGAGACGTAGGAGAGCACGCCGTTGGCGCCGGCGATCATGATGACGTCGCTGGACCCCTGCACCAGGGAGCGGAAGTGCGACTCCTTGTGGGCGAGTTCCTGGGCCAGCGACAGGTTGTCGAGCAGCATCACGCCTTGCCTGAGGATCAGTGCCAATCCGACGGTGCACGCGGCCGCGGCCACCACGCGGTCCAACTCGCGCCCGCCGAGGGCGTTGTAGAGGATTCCGGCGGTGCAGACCGCGGCGGCGGCGTACGGCGTGAGCGCGCTGAAGGTGGTGGCCACCCGGCGGCGCGGCAGGCCGCCGGCCGAGGGGTGCTCGCGCAGCGGGCGGCGCCAGCGCACCGACCACGGCGCCCAGGCCAGCAGCAGGCTGCCGGAGAACCAGCCGGCGTCCAGCAGTTCGCCGGAGTGGTAGCTGCTGCGCAGCTCCGGGGAGGTGAAAAGGGCGTCGCACAGCACGGTGACGGCGAGCGCCAGCATCGCGGTGTGCACCGCCGCCCGGTTGCCGTCCCGGCCGCCGAAGCGCAGCCCGACCACCAGGCTGACCAGCAGGATGTCCAGCACCGGGTAGGCCAGGTTGAGGGCCAGCCGCAGCGGGGAGCAGTCCTCGCCGGCCGCGATCCGGCCGAGCGCCAGGCTCCAGCTGAGGGTGAACAGCGAGCCGGCGATCAGCCAGCCGTCGAGCAGCAGGCACAGCCAGCCGGCCGCGGAGCGCGGGCGCTGGGCGAGCACCAGGACGCCGGTGATGGCGAGCGGGGCGAACAGCAGGAAGGCGTACTCGGCGAGCGAGTCCCGCGGCAGGGGGGTGCGCACGACCAGCTCGTACCAGCCCCAGGTGCCGTTGCCGCAGGCGACCATGAGCGAGGAGAGGCCGAACAGCAGCCAGGCCGGGCGGGCGTGCCCGCCGACGGTGCAGCCGTACACCAGGCAGGACAGGGCGGCCGCCAGGGCGGCCGCGGCCAGGCCGAAGTCGCCCATGAAGATGGACAGTTGGCGGGATCCCCAGCCGGCGGTGGCGCCCAGGGCGTAGGCCAGGCAGAGCCCGCCCAGAACGAGTCCGGGCAGCGCGCGACTCTCCCGGAGCCGGCGCAGCGGGCCGCGGCGGGCGGGCGCGGGAGCCGCCCCGGCGGCGGACGCGTCGACGGGTGGTGCACCCGGGCGTCCGGTTTCGGGCAGCACCGTATCGGTGGAGCTCACTCGGCCTCTCCCCCTCCGGCCCGGGGCCTCGCGCCCCGGCCACGGGCCACCGGACGCGCACCTCTCAGCCGTACGCGGTGGCCTGGCGCCCCGTCAGGACGGTGGCCCAGGGGGTGGGCGGCCTGCCGGCCGCCGCACCGCACCGATGCTCCCAAAATGGACCCTACACCAATTCCGTCACTCAATGACACGCACACTCAACTTAGAGTAATGGCGCAGAGGTGGGGAAATGCCCCCGATTCCGGCGGATCGGCCCGGTTGGCGGCGGCGCGCGGCCGGGGGCTCACGCGGCGCGCACGGGAGCACACGGCGGCGCCCCGCCACCAGGAGCGGTGGCGGGGCGGTGCTCCGGGCCCGGCGGCGAAGCCGGGTCTCAGCGGCCCGACAGGGCCTGGTCGTCCGGGAACAGCCGTAGCCGGTGCGCCAGCGCGGCCGCCTCGCCCCGGCCGCCGACCGCGAGCTTGCCCAGGATGTTGGAGACGTGCACGCTCGCGGTCTTCGGAGAGATGTACAGTTCCTCGGCGATCTGCCGGTTGGTCCAGCCGCGCGCGAGCAACCGGAGCACGTCCCGCTCACGGGGGGTGAGGTTGAAGGAGTCCCCGACGGCCGCGGCCGGAGCCGGCTCCGCCGCCGCCCGCTCGGCGGGGGCGAGGCTCAGCCCGGCCCGCTCGGCGAGGCCCGCGATCTGCGCCCCCAGCGTCCGGTCCTCCCGGACGGCCGCCAGTTCGGCCGCCTCGCGCAGCAGTTCGGCCCCGTCGTCGCGCCGCCCGGCCAGCACCTCGGCCTCACCGGCCCGCAGCAGGGCGAGCGCCAGCGGGTACGGCAGACCGGTCGGCCGCAGCGCCTCGACCGCGGCACCCCACTGCTCCGGGGTGTCGGCGCCCTCGGCGCGGGCCAGTTCGGCCTCCAGCAGCCGGGCCCAGCCGTGGTGCAGCGGCGCCCGGGGCCGCAGCCGCCCGGCGGCCGCGCCGATCGCGGCCAGCGCCCCGGCCCGGCCCGCGTCGGCCTCCGGCAGGCCCCGGGTGTCCGCCTCCACCCCGGCGGCCTCGGCCAGCAGCGGGTAGACGTCGGACTCGTGGCCGAGGCGACCCTCCTCCGACAGTGCGGCGAGCAGTTCGGCCCGGGCGTCCAGCGGCCGGCCGCCGAGCGCGGCGAGCCGCACCGCCAGCCGGCTGATCGGCACGCTGTGCTGGACCTGGCCGACCCGGTTGGCCGCCCGGGCCTGCGCCAGCATGGTCGCCGCGGTGGGCAGGTCGCCCCGGAGCAGGGCGAGTTCGCCGCGCATCCGGTCCAGGAACTCGGCGTGGGTACCGCTGAGGCTGGTCAGCTCGCAGGCGGCGAGCACTTCGGCGGCCTCCTGGACCCGTCCGAGGTCGGTCAGCGCCTCGACCAGGTTGCCGGTCAGGATGGTGCCGATGTTGCGCAGCAGGCCGTTGCCGTCCGCGAACTCCAGCCCCTCGCGGGCCAGCCGGACGGTTTCCTCGGGCCGGCCCAGACCGCGCTGCATGCTGGCCAGGTTGTTGATGCCGCGCAGCAGCAGGTCGGGCACGCCCAGCCGGCGGGCCCGCTCGACCGCCCCGGCGAGCTCGGCCAGCCCGCCCTCGGCGTCGCCGTGCACGTCGTAGCGCAGGCCGCCGAGGGTCATCCGGGCGTGCACCTCGACCGAGTGCGCGCCGACCTCCTGGGCGATCCGGATCGCCCGCTCGGCGAGTTCGAGGTGCTCGGGACCGGGCTTCTTGAGCATCGCCGAGCCGGCGCCGAGCGCGAGCACCTCGGCCTGGACGGCGGACGGCGGCAGCTGCGCCACCAGCCGCAGCGCGTGGCCGATCTCCTCCTCGTCGCCGGAGCGGCGCAGGCTGCCCAGCATCCGGGCCCGGTTGATCCGGAACCAGGCCGCGCGCACCGGGTGCACCGTCTCGTCGACCAGCCGCAGCCCGCGCTTGGCCAGGCTCAGGCCGCGCTCGCGGTCGCCGGTGCGCCGGGCCGCGACCACCGCCTCGGCCAGCACGTCCTCCAGCTGGATCCGGTCGCACTCCTCGTCGGCGGCGCTGTGGTCGCAGGAGCCGGGCGGGTAGGTCTCGGCCCAGTCGTAAGGGCGCAGGGTGTGCGCCAGCACCTCCTCGGAAACCATGTCCCACAGTTCCAGGGCCCGCTCCAGCATGCCCAGTTGCTCGGCGAAGGCGTTGCGGCGGCGGGCCGCCCGGGCGGCGTCCAGGGCCGTCGGCAGGGCGCGGGCCGGATCGTGCGCGTGGTACCAGTAGTTGGCCAGCCGGGCGGGCAGCGCGTCGGAGGAGAGCAGCTGCGGGTGGGCCTCGACGGCGAGCGCGAACGTGCGGTTGATCCGGTGGCGTTCGCCGGGCAGCAGGTCGTCCGAGACCGCCTCGCGGACGAGTGCGTGCCGGAACCGGTAGCCCTCGCCCTCGCTGTCCGGGCGCAGGATGTTGGCGCCGACCGCCGAGCGCAGCGCCTCGATCAGCGCCTCCTCGTCGTCGTCCAGGACGGCGGCCAGCAGGGCGTGTTCGACGTGCGATCCACCCTCGGCGGCGATCCGCACCACCCGCTGGG
Source organism: Kitasatospora sp. NPDC038210 (assembly GCF_055600605.1). Taxonomy (NCBI): domain Bacteria; kingdom Bacillati; phylum Actinomycetota; class Actinomycetes; order Kitasatosporales; family Streptomycetaceae; genus Kitasatospora; species Kitasatospora sp. NPDC038210. The sequence goes on from NZ_JBVJYK010000006.1 coordinate 23,271, forward strand.
CCTCCTCGTCCAGGCCCTCGACCCGTACCAGCAGGATGTCCCGCAGCGAGTCCGTCAGCCCGGCGCCGAAGCCGTCCTGGAAGGCCGTGGCCAGTTCCTCGACGAAGAAGGGGTTGCCCTCCGAGCGGCGGTGGATCCGGTCCACCAGCTGGCGGTCGGGGGCGGCGGTGCCGAGGATGCCGGCCAGCTGCGCGGCCACCTCGCGGCGGTCGAACCGCTCCAGCTCCAACCGCTGGACGGTGCGCAGCCGTTCGAGCTCGGCGAGGAAGGGGCGCAGCGGGTGCCGGCGGTGCAGGTCGTCGCTGCGGTAGGTGGCGACCAGCAGCACCCGGGAGCGGTGCAGGGTACGCACCAGGAAGGCGAGCAGTTCGCGGGTGGAGCGGTCCGACCAGTGCAGGTCCTCGACGGCGAGGACGAGGGTACGTTCCGCGCCGAGCCGTTCGAACAGCCTCGCGGTGTGCTCGAACAGCCGGGCCCGGCCGTACTCGTCGTTGGGTTCGCCGTCCGCCTCGCCGAACTCGGAGAGCAGGCGGGCGAGGTGGCCCTCGCTGCCGGCCGCTGCGGCCTCGAAGTCGGTGCCCAGCGAGCGGTGCAGCCGGCGCAGCGCGGCGGCCAGCGGCGCGTACGGCAGGCCCTCGGCGCCGACCTCCGGACAGCTGCCGAGGGAGGTGACCGCTCCGCGGTCGGCGGCGCGCTCCAGGAACTCCTCCAGCAGTCGGGTCTTCCCGACGCCGGCCTCGCCGCCGATCAGCACGGCCTGCGGACTGCCGGTGCCCGCCCGGCGCAGCGCGTCGGTCAGTTCGGTGATCTCGCTGCCACGGCCGACGAAGACGGGGCTGACCGATATCTGCTGCATGGAGGCGAGCATGCCATAGCCGGTGGGGACCGGCCGAGGGGTTATCTCCCCTGGCGAACGCCCGGAGGGGGAGACGCTCACTCGCGTCTCCCCCTCCGGAACTCCGTCGGCACCGCCGTGGTGCCGCACCGTCAGCATTCGGGCCGACGCACGGGGCGCCGCTGGAAGCGGGAGGCCACCGGGCGCTGCCGCAGGCGGCTCGCCTGCTTGGCCTCGCGGACCAGTCGCTCGTGCTCGGCGCGGGCCACGAGCTCGTGGGCCTGTTGCTGGAAGGTCTGGTACTCGATCACTTCGGTTCCCCTTGTGGGTCTCACTGCGTTTCGCTGACGAGTAAGAGCTTCCTCTCCCAGTGGGGGGTGGGGCATCGGGAGCGTGCCCGATCTTCCGGGGCCCGGATGCCTTAGATCGGGCTCCGGAAAAGGTTTAAGGCCCGGCCTCACCCCATTACGGAGGTGAGACCGGGCCTTAGGCCTTACTTAGAGGGCCTTAGATGCCTTAGATACCTTAGGAAGGCAGGGTTGACAGCCTAGGTGCCCTGGGAAGGACCCGCTCAGGCGGACACGCCCAGCTTCTCCAGGATCAGGTCCTTCACGCGGGCGGCGTCCGCCTGGCCGCGGGTGGCCTTCATGACCGCGCCGACCAGCGCGCCCACGGCCTGGACCTTGCCGTCGCGGATCTTGGCGGCGATGCCCTCGTTCTCGGCGATGGCCTGGTCCACGGCGGCGCCCAGCGCGGAGTCGTCCGAGACCACGGCCAGGCCGCGCTTCTCGACGATCCCGTCCGGCTCGCCCTCGCCGGCCAGCACGCCCTCGATGACCTGGCGGGCCAGCTTGTCGTTCAGCTTGCCCTCGGCGACCAGCGCGGCGACCCGGGCGACCTGCGCCGGGGTGATCGGCTGCTCGCTCAGCTCGGTGCCGGTCTCGTTGGCGCGGCGGGCCAGCTCGCCCATCCACCACTTGCGGGCCTGGTCGGCCGGGGCCCCTGCCGCGATGGTCTCCTGGATCGGCCCCACCGCACCGGCGTTGAGGACGGACTGCATGTCCTTGTCGGACAGGCCCCACTCGGCCTGCAGCCGGGCGCGGCGCACCCGCGGCAGCTCGGGCAGGGCGGCGCGCAGCTCCTCGACCCACTCGCGGGCGGGGGCCACCGGCACCAGGTCCGGCTCGGGGAAGTAGCGGTAGTCCTCGGCGTTGTCCTTGATCCGGCCCGAGGTGGTGGTGCCGTTGTCCTCGTGGAAGTGGCGGGTCTCCTGGACGATGGTGCCGCCGTCGGTCAGCACCGTGGCGTGCCGCTGGATCTCGTACCGGGCGGCCCGCTCGACGCTGCGCAGCGAGTTGACGTTCTTGGTCTCCGAGCGGGTGCCGAAGGTCTCGGTGCCGTTCGGGCGCAGCGACAGGTTGACGTCGCAGCGCATCTGGCCCTTGTCCATCCGGGCCTCGGAGACGCCGAGGGAGCGGATGACCTCGCGCAGCTCGGCGACGTACGCCTTGGCGACCTCGGGGGCGCGCTCGCCGGCGCCCTCGATCGGCTTGGTGACGATCTCGATCAGCGGGATGCCGGCCCGGTTGTAGTCGAGCAGCGAGTGCGTGGCGCCGTGGATGCGGCCGGTCGCGCCACCGACGTGGCTGGACTTGCCGGTGTCCTCCTCCATGTGGGCGCGCTCGATCTCCACGCGGAAGGTCGAGCCGTCCTCCAGCTGCACGTCGAGGTAGCCGTTGAAGGCGATCGGCTCGTCGTACTGCGAGGTCTGGAAGTTCTTGGGCATGTCCGGGTAGAAGTAGTTCTTCCGCGCGAACCGGCACCACTCGGCGATCTCGCAGTTCAGCGCCAGGCCGATCTTGACGGCCGACTCCACTCCGATCGCGTTGACCACCGGCAGCGAACCCGGCAGGCCCAGGCAGGTCGGGCAGGTCTGGCTGTTCGGCTCGGCACCCAGCTCGGTCGAGCACCCGCAGAACATCTTGGTCTTGGTACCGAGCTCGACGTGGACCTCAAGGCCCATCACCGGGTCGTACGACGCCAGAGCGTCCTCGTAGGAGACCAGGGTCATGACGCTCACAGCGTCCCTTCTCACTTGAAGCTTGGGAGGTACGGGCCCGGCCGCCGCTCGCGCGGGGCCGGGCCTGGGAGCTCGGCTCGGCTCAGCCCAGCAGCACGTCGTCGGAGCCCAGCCGGCGCAGCTCGCGCACCAGCAGGGCGGTGCCGGTGACCAGCGCCGCGGCGCCGACCAGGGCGTTGACCAGCTTGAGGGTGTCGCTCTCCTCGCGGGCCTTGCGGACGTCCTTGGCGATGGAGATCGCGCCGAAGGCGCTGGTGCCGATGGACAGCCACAGTCCGGGCTTGCTGTGCTTGAAGCCCTTCAGGGAAGTGGACTGCGTCCTGGCCTTCTCGATCTTGCTCACAGTGCCGGTGCCTCCTCCAGCAGGGTGTGCCCCCACTTGTCGTTGAGCGCGGCCTCGACGGCGCCGCCCACGCGGTACAGGCGGTCGTCCGCCATCGCGGGTGCGATGATCTGCAGGCCGACCGGGAGATTGTCCTCCGGGGCCAGCCCGACCGGCAGCGACATGGCCGCGTTGCCCGCCAGGTTCGACGGAATCGTGCACAGGTCGGCCAGGTACATCGCCATCGGGTCGTCGGCGCGCTCGCCGATCGGGAAGGCGGTGGTCGGCGTGGTCGGCGAGACCAGCACGTCCACGCCGGCGAAGGCCGCGTCGAAGTCGCGCGAGATGAGCGTGCGGACCTTCTGGGCCGAGCCGTAGTAGGCGTCGTAGTAGCCCGAGGACAGGGCGTAGGTGCCCAGGATGATGCGCCGCTTGACCTCGTCGCCGAAGCCGGCCTCGCGGGTCAGCGCGGTGACCTCCTCGGCCGAACGCGTGCCGTCGTCGCCGACCCGCAGGCCGTAGCGCATCGCGTCGAAGCGGGCCAGGTTGGAGGAGCACTCCGACGGCGCGATCAGGTAGTACGCCGGCAGCGCCAGGGTGAACGACGGGCAGGAGACCTCGACGACCTCGGCGCCCAGCTCGCGCAGCAGCTCCACCGACTCGTTGAAGCGCTGCATCACGCCGGACTGGTAGCCCTCGCCGGCGAACTCCTTGACCACGCCGATCCGCATGCCGCGGACGTCGCGCATCTTCGCGGCCTCGACCACGGCCGGGACCGGCGCGTCGATCGAGGTGGAGTCCAGCGGGTCGTGCCCGGCGATGGCCTCGTGCAGCAGCGCCGCGTCCAGCACGGTGCGGGCGCACGGGCCGCCCTGGTCCAGGCTGCTGGAGAACGCGACCAGGCCGTAGCGGGACACCGAGCCGTAGGTCGGCTTGACGCCGACGGTGCCGGTGACGGCGCCGGGCTGGCGGATCGAGCCGCCGGTGTCGGTGCCGATCGCCAGCGGGGCCTCGAAGGCGGCCAGCGCGGCGGCCGAACCGCCGCCGGAGCCGCCGGGGATGCGGGTGAGGTCCCACGGGTTGCCGGTCGGGCCGTAGGCCGAGTTCTCGGTGGAGGAGCCCATCGCGAACTCGTCCATGTTGGTCTTGCCGAGGATGACGACGCCGGCGTCCTTGAGACGGCCGGTCAGCGTGGCGTCGTACGGCGGGATCCAGCCTTCGAGCATCTTGGAGCCGCAGGTGGTCGGGACGCCCTTGGTGGTGAAGACGTCCTTCAGGGCGAGCGGGACGCCGGCGAGCGGGCCCAGCTCCTCGCCCTTGGCGCGCTTCTCGTCGACGGCCTTGGCGGCGGCCAGCGCGCCCTCGGTGTCGACGTGCAGGAAGGCGTTGACCTTCTTGTCGACGGCGTCGATGCGGTCCAGGTGCGCCTGCGCGACCTCGACGGCGGACACCTCGCCCTTGGCGATGGCGCTCGCGGTCTGGGCGGCGGTGTAACGGATCAGCTCGGTCATCTCGGTCAGTCCTCCCCGAGGATCTGCGGCACACGGAAACGCTGCTCCTCGGCGGCGGGGGCGCCGGACAGCGCCTGCTCCGGGGTGAGCGAGGGCCGCACCTCGTCCGCGCGCATGACGTTGGTCAGCGGCAGCGGGTGGGAGGTCGGCGGGACGTCCTGTCCGGCGACCTCGGAAACGCGGGCTACCGCGCCGATGATCACGTCGAGCTGCTCGGCGAAGTGGTCCAGCTCTTCGGGCTTCAGCTCAAGACGCGACAGCCGGGCGAGGTGGGCGACCTCCTCGCGCGTGATGCCAGGCATGCAGCGATCCTCAGGGTGAGTTCTGGTGAGGCCCGGCGTGCCTTGCGGGCGGTGCCGGGCCCGGGCAGGAGCAGCCGGGTTCGGCGCTCCGTCCTCGTGGTCTTTGGACCCCATCCTATGGGGCCCGGCCCGGCCACCGGCCAACGAGTGAGCCGAGCCGCCCGTCGCCGCCGGGTCGCGTCCCCGCCACCACCCCCGCGGCGGCGTCCGGCACGGCGTCGATCACCGCTTCGATCACCGTGCGATCACCGCTTCGATCACCGTGCGATCACCGCTTCGATCACCGCGTCCGTCACTGCGGCCGGAAGCGGGCCCAACTCTGCGTGCCCGGCGCGTTGATCTCCATCTGCGCGGCCTGGACGGCCTGGACCACCGGCGGCAGCACCGGGGGCAGGACGGGCGGGAGCGTCGGCGGCAGCACCGGCGGGATGGCCGGCTGGACGATCGGCTTGCCCTGGACCGGCTTGCCGCCCTGGAGCGGCTGCAGGCCGGCCCGCAGCTGCGGCGGCGCGCCGAGCCGTTCCACCGGCGGCGCGCCGGTGCGGTGCACCCGCAGCCAGGCGGTGGCCTGCTCGGCCGGCAGCGCGGCCGACACCAGCCAGCCCTGGACGGCGTCCACGCCCATGCAGTGCAGCCGCTCCCAGGTCTCGTCGTCCTCGACGCCCTCGGCCACCACGGTCAGGCCCAGCGAGTGAGCGAGCTCCACCGAGCAGCGGACCACCGCCGCGTCGTGGTCGTCGGCGACCATCCGGGAGACGAACGAGCGGTCGATCTTCAGCTCGCCGACCGGCAGGCTGCGCAGCCGCACCAGCGAGGAGTGTCCGGTGCCGAAGTCGTCGAGGGACATCCCGACGCCGTAGCCGCGCAGCTCGGCGAGGGTGTCGGCGGCCCGCCGGGAGTCGTCCAGCAGCAGCCGCTCGGTGATCTCCAGCTGGAGCGCGTGGGCCGGCACCTGGTGGCGCACGAGGTGGCCGGCGACGCGCTGGGCGAAGCCGGGGTTGAGCACGTCCCGCGGCGAGACGTTCACCGCGACCTGCACCTGCAGCCCCTGGTCGCGCCAGTAGGCGAGCTGGCCGACCGCCGCCTCCAGCACGTAGTCGGTGAGCCGCGGCATCAGGCCGCTGGACTCCGCGAGCCCGACGAACTCGTCCGGCGAGACCCGGCCCTGGCCGGGGCGCTCCCAGCGCAGCAGCGCCTCCAGGCCGACCACCCGGCCGTCGAAGGCCACCTTGGGCTGGTAGTGCAGCTGCACCTCGCCGGTCTCCAGGGCCCGCCGCAGGTCCCCCAGCAGCCCGATCCGGTACGGGGTGTCGGCGTCCTGGGTCTCGTCGTACTGGGCGACGCCGCTGCAGCCGCGCTGGGCGTGGCCCATCGCGACGTCGGCGCGGCGCAGCAGGGACTCGGCGTCCTGGGCGTGCTGCGGGTAGACGCAGACGCCGGCGCTGGCCTCCAGGACGAGCAGCAGCCCGTCCAGCCGGATCGGGGCGGCCAGTTCGGCGATCAGCGCCTTGGCGACCCGCTCCAGGCTGTCCGGGCAGTTGATGCCGGGCAGCAGGACGGCGAACTCGTCGCCGCCCATCCGCGCCACCATCGGGCGGCCGCGCCGGTAGTGCCGGGGCAGCCCGGCGAAGACGTCGTCGATGGACTCCCGGGTGGCGCTGCCGGCCGGGCCGCCGGAGCGCAGTGCGCGGTGCAGTCGGCGGGAGATGTGAACCAGCAACCGGTCACCGGCCGTATGACCGAGTGTGTCGTTGAGTGATCGGAAGCGGTCGAGGTCAAGCAGGATGAGACCGACGCTGTACCCCTGGTCGCACTCCGCGATCGCCTCCTGGGCGGCCAGCAGTAAGGCCTGACGGTTGGGCAGGTCCGTCAGGGGGTCGGTCAGTTGGTCACGGGCGCGGTCCCGGGCGATCCGCCAGGCCGCCACCAGCACGGCCAGGGGCACCGCGAACAGCGGCAGCAGTTCGGGCTCGTACCGGTAGACCAGGACGGCCAGCGGGATGAGCGGCGCAGCACCGGCCAGCAGCACGCCGAGCAGCAGGACCGCACCCGCCACCCCCTGCGGCGGGCGTGTGGGCGCACCGCCGGTCGTACGATCCATAAGCCCTGTCCTCCGTCGGGCCCGCCCCGTCAGGCCGCCTTACGGTGAGGCACCGTGCCGGTACCGACAGCTGCCGGGCATGGAGCGACCCCGCGGAGCACCGGCTCAGCCGGTGCCCCCACCCCTGCTGACACTCTGTTGCGCACCAGGGTATGCCTGGGCCCACCCGGTGGGCAGACTTTCGGACAACCGGAAACGCGCCACCGCGCACGAGTGTCACACAGTGACACAATGCCCGCTTTCACTGCACGTACCCGGTGACGTTGCATCAGGACGATAACAACACGGATCCGGCCGCGCGCCGCTCGGGTCGGCTCCGGGTCAGCCCTCGGCGGGCACCTGCTCCGGCTCGGCGGCCTCCTCCGGCTCCGGAAGTCCCAGGTGGGCACGGGCGGCGGCCGGTCCGTCGGCCAGCAGGACGGCGAAGCCCGCGTCGTCCAGGACGGGCAGTCCGAGCTGAACGGCCTTGTCGTACTTGGATCCCGGGTTGTCACCGGCGACCACAAAATCGGTCTTCTTCGAAACCGAACCGGTCACCTTCGCTCCGCGCGAGGTCAGCGCCTCCTTGGCACCGTCCCGGGTGTGGCCGGCCAGCGTGCCGGTCACCACGACGGTCAGACCCTCCAGCGGGCGCTCCGCCTCCTCCTCGTCCGCGAACTCCTCGGTGAAGCGCACCCCGGCGGCGCGCCACTTCTCCAGGATCTCCCGGTGCCACTCCTCCTGGAACCACTCCACCACGGACCGGGCGATGATCGGCCCGACGCCCTCGACCGCGGCCAGCTCCTCCTCGGTGGCCGAGAAGATCCGGTCCAGGTCGCGGAACTCCCGCGCCAGCTCCTGCGCCGCGACCGGCCCCACGTGCCGGATCGAAAGACCGTTGAGGAACCGCCAGAGCGGGCGGTCCTTCACCTTCTCCAGGTTCTCCAGCAGGACTCCGGCGGTCTTCTTGGGCTCGCCCTTCTGGTTGGCGAAGAAGGTGGCCTTCTTCTCCTTGCCGGTGCGGTCGTCCAGCTTGGGCATGCCGGTCTTCTGGTCGCGCACCAGCACCTGCAGTGGCAGCAGCTGCTCCATCGTCAGCCCGAAGACGTCCCCCTCGTCCTTCACCGGCGCCTCGGCCGGCTCCAGCGGCTGGGTCAGCGCGGTGGCCGCGACGTAGCCGAGGCCCTCGACGTCCAGGCTCGACCTCCCGCCGAGGAAGGCGATCCGCTCGCGGATCTGGGCCGGGCAGAACTGGGCGTTGGGGCACCGCAGATCGATGTCGCCCTCGGTCATCGGGCGCAGCTCGGCCCCGCACTCGTGGCAGTGCGAGGGCATCACGAACTCCCGCTCGGTGCCGTCCCGCAGGCTCTCCACCGGGCCGAGGATCTCCGGGATGACGTCGCCGGCCTTGCGCAGCACGATGGTGTCGCCCAGCAGCACGCCCTTGGCCTTGACGACCTCCTGGTTGTGCAGCGTCGCGTACTGCACCATCGAGCCGGCCACCTTCACCGGCTCGGCCAGCACCGCGTACGGGGTGGCCCGGCCGGTGCGGCCGATGCCGACCCTGATCTCGGCGAGCTTGCCGGTGACCTCCTCCGGCGGGTACTTCCAGGCGATCGCCCAGCGCGGGGACTTGGAGGTGGCGCCGAGCCGGCCCTGCAGGGCGATCTCGTCCACCTTGACGACCACGCCGTCGATCTCGTGCTCGACCGAGTGCCGCTGCTCGCCGAAGTGCTTGATGAACGCCCGCACCTCGTCGAGCGTCCCCACCACCTCGTTGTGCCGGGCGGTGGGCAGGCCCCAGTCGTGCAGCAGCCGGTAGGCGTGCGACTGGTTGTCGATGTCGAAGCCGACCCGGGCGCCGATGCCGTGCACCACCATGTGCAGCGGGCGAGAGGCGGTGACCAGCGGGTCCTTCTGGCGCAGCGAACCGGCCGCGGCGTTGCGCGGGTTCATGAACAGCCGGATCATCGCCCGGGGCCGCTTGCCCTCCTTGGCGCGCTCCTCGTTCTCCGCGCGGCGGCGCTCGTTCTCCGCCACGAAGGAGGCGTTGAGCGCCTCGAAGGCCTCGGTGGGGAAGTAGACCTCGCCGCGGATCTCCACCAGCTCGGGGACGTTCTCGCCCTTGAGTCGGTGCGGGATCTCCTTGATGGTGCGGACGTTGGCGGTGATGTCCTCGCCCACCCGGCCGTCGCCGCGCGTCGCCGCCTGCACCAACTGGCCGTTCTCGTAGGTGAGGTTGACGGCCAGGCCGTCCACCTTGAGCTCGCACAGGTAGTGGTAGTCGATGCCGGCCAGCTCGCCGGCGACGCGCTCGGCCCAGGCGGCGAGCTCGTCGTCGTCCATCGCGTTGTCGAGGCTGAGGAGGCGCTCGCGGTGCTCGACCTCGGCGAACAGCTCCGTCGGGGCGCCGCCGACCTTCTGCGTCGGGGAGTCGGGGGTGACCAGGGCCGGGTGCTCGGCCTCCAGCGCCTCCAACTCGCGCATCAGGGCGTCGAACTCGGAGTCGCTGACGACCGGGGCGTCCTGCTCGTAGTAGCGGGCGCGGTGGTCGGTGATCTCCTGCGCCAGCTCGGCGTGCCGCCGGCGCACCTCCGCCGGGACGTCCTCCCAGCCCTCGACAGCCGTCACCGCAAGCCCTCCTACGTTCTCATTCCGGGTTGTCCACCAGGCTCTGCGCCGCCCGTACGCTCTGGGACAGCGCCCTGCGCGCGTACGCCGGGGAGGCCCCGGCCAGCCCGCAGGTCGGCGTCACCAGCACGCGGCGGCCCAGCAGCTCCGGGGCGAACCCGAGCCTGCGCCACAAGGTCCTGACACCCTGGACACTACCGGCCGGGTCCGACACCGCCTGGTCAGTGGAGGGGACGACACCAGCGAGGATCGTCGTGCCCGCCTCCACCGCCTCGCCCAGGTCGTCGTCCGAGCGCTCGGTGAGGAGGGAGAAGTCGAGGGAGATCCCGGCGGCTCCGGCGCGGCGCAGCAACGGGACCGGGACGTCCGGCGCGCAGCTGTGCACGACGACCGGCGCGTCCAGACCGCGGATCGTCTCGCGCAGCACCTCCTCGGCGACCTGCCGGTCGACGGCGCGCAGCCGCTGGAAACCGCTGGCGGTCCGCACCGCCCCGGCCAGCACGGCGGGCAGCGAGGGCTCGTCGAGCTGGAGCACGACCTCCGCGCCCGGGATCCGCCTGCGGACGTCGGCGAGGTGGCGGCGCAGGCCCTCGGTGAGCGAACCGGCGATGTCCCGGCAGGCGCCGTGGTCGGCGAGCGCCTTCTCGCCGTGCTTCAGCTCGATGCTCGCCGCCAGCGTCCACGGGCCGACGGCCTGCACCTTGAGCGCGCCCTCGTACCCCTGGGTGAACTCCTCCAGGGCGTCCAGGTCCTCGCCGAGCCAGGAGTGGGCGCGCCGGGTGTCCCGGCCCGGACGGTCGGTGAACCGCCAGCCGCTGGGCTCGGTCTGCGCGAACAGCTCGACCAGGAAGCCGGCGCCGCGGCCGATCATGTCGGCGCCCGGGCCGCGCGCGGGCAGCTCGGGCAGGAACGGCAGGTGCTCCAGCGCCCCGGTGGAGGTCTTGGCGGCCTCCCGGGCGTCGGTGCCGGGCAGCGAGCCGACGCCGGTGGCGGCGCCGCGCAGGTCGGGGAAGGGGTGATCGGTGCTCACCCCACCGAGCCTAGTGCGCGGCGCCGGGACCTCGTTCCGGTGGGCCCCGGCGCCCCCGGGCGTTCCTCAGTGCCCCGGGCGGACGCTGATGTCGGTGATCTCCGCGTCCCGGGAGGCGTCCAGCGCGGCCAGCACCGCCTTGGCGACGGACTCGGGCTCGATCCAGCGGGCGGCGTCGTACTCCTTGCCCTCCTGCTGGTGCACCTTGACCTGCATCGCGGTCGCCGTACGGCCGGGGTAGACCGAGGTGACCCGGACGCCGCCCGCGTGCTCCTCCTGGCGCAGCGAGTCGGCGAGCGCCTTCAGGCCGTGCTTGCTCGCCGCGTACGCCGACCACTCGGCGTGGGCGTTGAGGCCGGCGCCGGAGTTGACGAAGACCACGTGGCCCTTGGCGAGCCGGAGCGAGGGCAGCAGGAGGCGGGTCAGCTCGGCGGGGGCGACCAGGTTGACGTTCAGCGTCTCCTGCCACGCCTTGACCGGCAGTTCACCGACCGTGCCCAGCTCGACCACGCCCGCCACGTGCAGCAGGGAGTCGAGGGTGACGGGCAGCTGCTGGTGCCCGAAGGCCCAGGACAGCTTGGCCGGATCGCCGAGGTCCCCGACGAGGGTGCGGGCGCCGGGGAAGCGCTCCCGCAGCTCCGCGGCCCGGCGGGCGTCGCGGGCCAGCAGCCAGAGGTCGTCGCCGCGCTCGGCGAGCTTCCCGGCGAGGACGGCGCCGATGCCGGAGCCGGCGCCGGTGATCAGATGTGCAGCCATGGGTCCGATCCTCTCAGGCCTTGAGCTGCGCAAACACCTCGGCGGGCGTGTCGGCGAAGGTGATCAGCTCGGTGAGCGGCCGGGGCAGGAAGCCCTCGGTGTCCATCCGCTCCAGCTGGGTCCGCAGGCCCGTGTAGAAGCCCTCGGTGTCCAGGACGACGACCGGCTTGTCGAACATCCCGTGCTTCTTGAGCTCCAGCACCTCGGTGACCTCGTCCAACGTGCCGAGGCCGCCGACGAGCACCACGATCGCGTCCGCGCGGGCCGCCAGCTCCGCCTTCCGCTCGGCCAGGTCCGCGGTCATGACCAGCTCGTCGGCGCCGACGTAGCCCTTGTGCTGCAGCATCTCGACCATGATGCCGACCAGCGTGCCGCCGGCCGCCTTCACCCCGTCGGCGAGCAGGCCCATCAGCCCGGCGTTCGAGCCGCCCCACACCAGGGTGTGCCCGCCCTCCCCCAGGAGCCGCGCGAACTCGGCGGCGGGGGCGGCGTAGCGGTCGTCGAGCGAGTACGCGGAGCAGAAGACGCAGATATTCATAGTGCGCACTGGTCTATCACGCCCCGCCGCCGGAGCTCACCGGCATTACGCCCGGCCGCCGGCGCCGGCACGAGCCGGCAACCCCTAGGGTGCTGCGCGTGCGCCAGCTTGAGATATCCGACCTGATCACGTCCGTGGACCTGCGCGACGGCCGTCGGCTCCCGGTCTCCCGCGACGAGGTCGTCCGGCAGCTGCGGGAGGGCGGGGACGAACGCGCCGCCCGGATCGTCGCCGGGCTGCCCGCCGACCGCGACGGCGTGCTCGACCCCGACGCCGTGGACCGGCTGCTCGTCGGCGTGCACACCGAACTCCAGCGGCTCAGCGAGGAACTGCGCATCGGCGACCGCCTCGTCCACCTGCTCGGCCCGCTGTTCACCGCGATCCGGGCCGGTGGCGGCGGCCCCGGGCCGTACCGCCTGGTCGACATCGGCTGCGGCCTCGGCTACCTGGTCCGCTGGCTCGCCGCGACCGGCGCCCTCGGCCCCGACGTCGAGCTCGTCGGCGTCGACCTCAACGCCGCGCTCGTCGGCGAGGCCGACCGGCTCGCCCGCGCGGAGGGGCTCGACTGCCGCTTCGTCCACGGCAACGCCTTCGAACTGCCGGAAGCCGCAACGGTCTACGTCTCCACCGGGGTGCTCCACCACTTCGGCGCGGACGCCCTCGGGGAGTTCTTCCGGGCCCAGGCGGCGTCGCCCGCGCTCGCCTTCTGCCACTTCGACATCGCCGCGACCGGCCTGGCGCCCATCGGCGCCTGGGTCTTCCACCGCGCCCGGATGCGCCACCCCCTCGGCCGCCACGACGGCGTCGTCTCCGCGATGCGGGCGCACCCCGACGAGGTGCTGCTGCGGGCGGCGGCGGCACCCGGCATGCGGGCGCTGGTGTACGAGCCGCGCGGGCTGTCCAACCCGTTCTGCACCACGCTGCGGCCGGTGATCGGGGTGCGCCCGCAGCTGGAGGAGCCGCTGCGGCAGGCCCTCGGACGGCGCGCCCGACGGCTGGTCGGGACCGAGCACCTGGTCGGGGCCGCCCGATGACGCTCGCCGCCGCCCTCCTGCTGCTGGGCCTGGTCGACTCGGCCTTCAGCGGCTTCCGCGCCTACGCCGGACGCGACGCCCGCATCCGCAAGCACTGGGGCAACCTCCGGGCCGCCCGGCGGGGGTTCGCGGTCGGGACCGTCCTGCTGACCGCCCCGGCGGTGGTGGCCGGCCTCCTGCTGGTGACGGCCGCCGACCGGGAGCGGACGTACGCCGACCTGACCGCCGGCGCTCTCGGCTACCTACTCCCGCTGGCCGTCTACGCGGTGGCGGTCCTGCTGTCGCTGGCGGCCTACTTCACCCTGCCGTTCCGCGCCGGCACCCTGGCGATGGTCATCGGCCTCGGCCCGCTGACGCTGCTGCGGCCGGTCGCCGTGGCAGCGGCCTGCCTCGCCGCCGTGGTCAACGGTGGTGGGGCGCCCGCGCTGCTGGTCGGCGCGGTCGCGGGTGCGGCGGTCCTGTGCGTCGAGCCGCTGGTGCACCGGCGCTGGTACCGCGAGGTGCAGTAGCGCCCGTCAGTCCTTGTACGGAACGAGCTTCGACAGGCTCAGCGTGAAGCCGAACGGCTCCGGAATGGCGATCGCGTCGCCGAACTCCCGGTCGCTGCGGGTGTGGTACCGGTCGTGGTTCGGCTCGGAGAACAGTGTCACCGTCTGCCGGCGCGGGTCGACGATCAGGTAGAGCGGGATGCGCATGGCGGCGTAGTCGTGCAGCTTGTCCATCCAGTCGTTGCCCGGGTTGGACGGCGAGACGATCTCGACGGCGATCAGGGCTTCTGCGGCAGGGGCCTTGTTGCCCGGCTCGGAGAGGACGTCCAGGGGCAGGTACGTCAGGTCCGGCTCCCGCCCCTTGGAGACGTCCGGGCTGACGATCTCACTCCGTTCGCTGGGGAGGTAGCCGTCGGGGGCGTGCTGCTCGAACTGCCGACGCACCTGAGCCACATTGAGCTGATGGATGTTGGACGGCGACGCCTGCATGATCAGCGTGTCTCCGGACCATTCGATCCGGACGCCTTCCGGGGCAATGCGCTCCAGCTCCTCGATGAAGTCGCGGTGCTGCTCGTAGAAGGTCATGCCGTCCTCTCCGGAGGGTGTGCCTCGGGCCGCGCCGGCCGCTGCGCCTCCTCAGCGTAGGCGGCCAGGGACTGAACGCACCTCATCCCTCCCCGACTCCATCGTGCCCGCCGGATTCGGCACGCGCGTGAACGCCCGGCGGTAGGAGCGGGGCGGGACTCCCCGGCGGCGGACGAACTGTTCGCGCAGGACGGCCGCACTGCCGTAGCCGACCCGGCGCGCGATCTCCTCGACCGGCAGGTCGGTCGTCTCCAGGAGTTCCTCGGCGCCGCTCAGCCGCAGGTCCCGCAGCCAGGCGTGCGGTGTGGTGCCGGTGGCCGCGGCGAAGCGGCGGAGGAAGGAGCGCTTGCTCATCATCGCCCGCTGCGCCAACTCCGCGACCGGCAGCGGCTCGTGGAGGTGCTCGCGGGCCCAGGCCAGCACCTCGGCGAGGCGCTCGTCCTGGCCGTCCTCGGGGACGGGCACGGCCAGGTACTGGGCCTGCCCGCCGTCGCGGTGGGAAGGCAGCACCATGTCCCGGGCGATGTGGTTGGCCAGGGCGGTTCCGTGCTCCCGCCTGATCAGGTGCAGGCACAGGTCGAAGCCGGCGGCGGCTCCCGCTCCCGTGGTGATCCGCCCCTCGTCGAGGTAGAGCGCGTCGGGTTCGACGGTGACGTCCGGGTAGGTGCGGGCCAGCAACCCGGCGAACCGCCAGTGCGTGGTGGCCCGGCGGCCGGCGAGCAGGCCGGCGGCGGCGAGCGCGAACGTGCCGACGCAGTGGGCGGCGACCAGCGCACCGCGCTCGTGCGCGGCCGACAGCGCGTCGAGCACGGCGGGCGGGGGCGGCGTACGGAATCCGGCGCCGGGCAGGGCGAGCACGAGATCGGCGGCGGCCAGCCGGTCCAGGCCGTGCTCGACGGCGATCGGCACGCCCAGGTCGGTCGGGACGCTTCCTGTCCGGTCCGCGCAGAGGGCGAAGTCGAAGCCCGGCGCCGCTTCCCCGTGCGGGCCGAACACCTCGGCGACGATGCCGACGGCCAGCATGCCGACGCCGGGCGGGACGTACGCAGCGACGGTCGTGAAGGGAGCCGTGGAAGCCATCCGCGGATGATGGCACATTTCCTGCGATCAGTGGCATCCGTGCCACTCGTCGGGGGCCGGCCCGTCCGAAAGGATCGGGGCATGAACGACGCACCGCTCGGCCGCAGCGCCAAGTACCAGGTCCTGACCACCGGCTACGTCGGCTCCACCGGCCCCGGGGTCGCCGCCACCGTCTCCTACGTCGCGGACGCGGAACGGCACGTGATCTTCGATCCGGGCATGGTCGCCGCCCACGACGACATCCTCGCCCCGCTCGCCGAGTTGGGGCTCGGCCCCGACGACATCACCGATGTCGTGCTCAGCCACCACCACCCGGACAACACCATGAACGTCGGCCTGTTCGGGAAGGCCCGGGTCCACGACCACAAGGTCGAGTACCAGGGGCACCACTGGACCAACCGCGACGCCGAGGGCTACGAACTCACCCCCTCCCTGCGCCTCATCCGCACCCCCGGCCACAGCCACGAGGACATCACCCTGCTGGCGGGGACGGACGCGGGCGTCGTCGCCTTCGCCGGCGACCTGTGGTGGCACCGGAACGGCCCGGCCGACGACCCGGTCGCCCCCGACCGCGAGGTCCTGCGGGCCTCCCGCCGCCGGGTGCTCGCGGCGGCGGACGTGATCGTCCCCGGCCACGGCGCCCCGTTCACCGCCGACGACAACCCGCCGCTGTAGCCGCGCCGACCGCTAATCTCAGCTTCCGTACGGTCCTGCCGAGCACAGCTATGACCGGATCAAGGAGGAAGCCCGTGAACCACTCGCAGTGGAAGACCCGCCGGACCAAGAGACTCCTCGGAGAGCCGGTCGAGGAGTCCCCGGCCTACCTGGAAGCCGGATACGCGTTCGCGCTGGGTCAAGCCGTATACGACCGCCGCGCTGAACTCGGCTTTTCTTAGGCCGAGTTGGCACGGCGCGCAGGCATGACCCAGCCACAGATCTCCAACATCGAGGGCGGCGACGCCGCACCGACCCTGCCACTGCTCACCCGCCTGGCCAAGTCCCTGGCTGCATCGCTGACCATCGACTTGGACGGCGCCACCTCGGCGTTCGTGTTCACCCCGCACCGCGCCCCCGAGCCCGACCAGGCACCTGCGGACGGACGCTCCTCGGCAGCCTGACTCGGGCCGGCCGGTCCGGCCACGTCGTCACGCTGAGCGCTGCGCCCCCTGCACGCCATGACCTCTGCCACCTCGGCAAGCTGCCGAGCCCTACCGGACATCAGACTGCCGAGAAGGGGCCCCTGCCCGAGTCGGGCAGGGGCCTCTCCGGGCTCTCTCCCGGCTCTCTCCAGGCTCAGATCTCGCCGAACTCGCCGAGCTGGACAGCGGTGACGAACGACGTCCAGGCGTCGGCCGGGAAGACGAGGGCAGGGCCCTGCGGGTCCTTGGAGTCACGGACGGGGGCCAGGCCGGGGTAGTTCGGGGCCACCTCGACACAAGACCCACCGTTGTTGCTGTGACTGGACTTGAACCACGCGGCGCCGGACAGGTCTACAGGGGGGATCATGATGTTCCTCTCACGCCTTGCGAACTGCGGATCATCTCCAGTGACGCGGCCTTCGACAGCGCTTCCACCTGGAGCTGGTGGTAGTCCCGCTCCCAGGCCCTGGCAGTCGCGTTGTCCCGTGCGAGGAAGCCGCGCAGCTGGCACTCCGAGTATGCCAGCAGTGTTCGATCCGTCATTGTCAGCAACGTGACCATCATGGTGAACGGCAACTCCTCAGCGAGCGAGAAGGGGGCCACCTGGATCGTGATGTTCGGGCGGGCGGCGAGCGCTTCGAGATGCTCCAACTGCCGCGCCATGACGCCTGATCCTCCGACGGCCCGTCGCAACGCCCCTTCGTCCAGGACAAAGTGGAGACGAGGGGCCGGCTGTCGGTCCAGCAGGCGCTGGCGGGTGATGAGGAAGTCCAGGCGTTCCAGCACCTGCTTCTCGGTGATGCTGCCGCGCCGGACGGCCGCCGAGGCGAACGCCTCGGCGTAGTCCGGCGTCTGGAGCAGGCCCGGCAAGATGCCGAGTTCGAAGTGGCGGACCTCGATCGCCCGGGTCTCGTGGAGCGCATACTCGGGGAACCCCTCCAGCAGGGAGGCGCGGGAGTACATCCGCCACAACTCCTGGAAGGTACCGCCGGTTTCGAACACCTCATCGGCTTTCACCGCGAACTTAAGGGTGACGGGCTTCTTCGCTCGTTCGATGTACGAGACCAAGCCGTGCGAGTAGCCCATCAGCTTGCCGAGATAGGCCTGCGACCAGCCCCTCGCCCGCCGCAACCTGCGGATCTCCTGTCCGAAGCGGATTGCCGGTGATGACGATGCGTCATATTCCTTCAACTCCACGACCGCTGCCCCTCTGTGACCCAGCAGAACAGTGAAGGTTGAGACGTAGCGATCGTAGGGGAAGGAGCGCCACCATGGCTACACCGAGTGAGGCGCTGAATGCGCCGAGCAACATGTGGAGTTGCCGTGCCTGCAAAGCAGAAGCGTCTGGAGCTACAGCTCAGACGCGAAGCCGTATCGATGGCCCTCGTCCCGGCCACCGGAGGAGACGGCGTCGTGGTCCGACCCGACGAGGACACGGAGCTCCGATCGCCCTCCGAGCCGGCGACCGTCCGTCTGCCGTACCAGGCCGAGTCGGTGGGTGCCGCTCGCCGCTTCGTCGCGGCGAAGCTGCGGGAGTGGGGGCTGGACGACCTGGTGGGCGACGCCTCCCTGATCATCAGCGAGTTGACCACCAACGCCGTCAAGACCGGCTGCCAGGCGCGCATGATCGTCGCCGTGCGTCGGCCGAGTGACCGCATCGTCCGCATCCTCGTCGGTGACGGCTCCCGCGCGATGCCGGTGATGATCCAGGCCGGGCCCGACGCCACGTCCGGCCGCGGCCTGGCGATGATCCACCGGCTCACCAACGGTCGTTGGGGCGTCAGCCCCCGCCCGCTCGGCAAGGTCGTGCACGCCGACCTCTCGACGCCCGCGCGCTGATCGAGCGCTCCCCATGCCCCAGCAGGGGCATCCCCAAGGGCGGTCACGCACCCTCGGGGAGCTGCCGTCTCACACATGCGCGAGATGGCCAACACCCGGCAAGCACCCGCTCGTTGGGCCGAACACCAGCACGGAGGTACACACATGGGCAAGCACGGCGGCGGCTCGGGCGACGGCAAGGGCGGCGGGCAGCAGGACGACAGCAGCAAGGGCGCCGGACACGGCGGCGGCGGTTCGGACGAGGGCGGAAACACCTCGGACGGTTCGTCCCCGGCGGGTGGCGGCGAGTGACCGGCGAGACGCACGAGGAGGCGGGGCCCCTGGGGCTCGCCTCCGCGCTGGTGGCCGGCGGCGCGCTCTCCTCGGACTGGCTCCCCGCCTCGATCGCGGTGCCCCGAGAGCTGTTCGTCCCGGATCGCATCTGGCCGGGCATCGCGGACGGCACCCGGCAGAACCCCGTGGTGCACCGCTCCCGCGAACCCGAGGCGTGGCGCAGGGTGGTCTATTCGGACATCCCGCTGACCACCCAGTGGGACGACGGAGACCACGAAGGAGACGGACTAGGCACAACGCCGAGTTCGTCCAACTCCATGCCGACGATGGTGTTCTCGATGCTCCAGGACCTGGACGTCCGCCCGGGAGATCGGGTCCTGGAGATCGGTACCGGCACAGGCTGGAACGCCGGCCTGCTGGCCCACCGCCTGGGCAACCGCAATGTGGTGACCGTCGAGTACGACCCGGACGTTGCTCTGGGTGCCCGGGAGAACCTGCGCCGGGCAAGCCTGAAGCCGACTGTGGTCGAGGGCGACGGCAGATCCGGATGGGCGCCGGAATCTCCGTACGACCGGATCATCGCCACGTGTTCCCTCCTCGAAATCCCTCCCGCATGGCTGGAGCAGATCTCTCCCGGCGGGATCATCGTCGCCCCCTTCGGCACCGAGTATGGCGGCGAGCACATCGTCCGCCTCACGGTCGATGACGACGGCACCAGCGCGAGCGGGCGGCTCACCCGGGGCTCCGCGTTCATGAGGCTGCGACAACAGCGCACGGACCGGCCGCTCTTCGAGGCCTACCTCCACGGAAGGGAGTGGCCTGCAGACGGGGTGAGGAGCACCACCTCGCTGGCCCCGCCCGACACCGGAGGCTGGCTGGAGCAGTTCGTCATCGGCGCCGCGGTACCCGCCGCGTTCTGGCGGGCGGAGCGCTACGACGACGGCGCGTACACGCTCTGGCTCTACAGCCGCGACACCCTGTCGTGGGCCTCCGTCGACTACGAGCGGGACCGCACGGAGTACGAGGTGTACCAGTCCGGCCCCCGCAGGCTGTGGGACGAGGCCGCCGCCGCGTACCAGTGGTGGTCCGGCCAGGGCCGCCCCGGCCATGACCGGTTCGGTCTGACCGTCACCCCTGACGGCCAGTACGTCTGGCTGGACTCCCCCGACCACCCCGTCCCACAACGCTGAACGGGCCCGGCTGTCCGCACCGGACGGCCGGGCCCCGCGTACCGCCCGGCCACCGCTCACGGATGCTGGAACAGCACCTCCGGGTTCGCCGCCGACGGGCCGTCGAGCAGGGCCGGGTGGAGACCCTTCAACGTCCGGTCGAAGAAGGCTCCGACGTACTCCCGGGTCAGCTGCATGCCGCGCTCCGGCGAGGTGGTCGTCCCCGGGGGGAGCGGCAGGCCGATCTCGGCGGCGAGGATCGGGACGTCTGTGAAGCTCGCGTGGTTGGTGCCCGCGACGGCGAGCCAGGGCTTGTAGCCCTTCCAGCCCTCCCAGGCCTCGTCCCAGGACGTGTCCTCGCCGCCGGCCGCGTGGTTGCTCTGCTTGCCGAGCAGGAGGAACGAGCGGCCCTGCAGCGCGTCGGCCGGAACCGGCGGGAAGAACGTTCCGTCCATGTTCACCCCGGCCCGGATCCGCTTGTCCTCGGCCATCGCGTTCAGCGTCGAGGCGCCACCGATGGAGTGTCCGGCCATGCCGATGCGGTCGTGGTCGATCAGGTGGGACAGGCGCCAGGCCGGGAGGTGTCCGGTCAGCCGGTCCAGGACGAACGACACGTCCTTCGCCCGGCTGTCGGGGAGCGTGTCCGGTGCCCCGGTCTCGCAGAGCGTGCAGCCCGGGGTGGTGCCGTCGGCGAGCGTCTCGCCGGAGTCTTCGTAGGTGTGGCCGATAAGGGCCACGATGTAACCGTGGGAGGCCAGGCCGGTGGCCAGGCCGGTCAGCGTGGCGCGGGGGTTCTCGAAGCCCGGGGAGAGAACGACCAGCGGGTACTTCCCGCCGGCGGCCTTCGCCCCGGTGGAGGCGTGGGTCACGGTGTCCGCGAGGTCCTGTGGCTGGACTCCGGTGCCCGGCGGGACCCGCGTCGCCACGAAGCCCTGGGCCTCGCCGAGGGTCATGTAGGGAGCGGGGACGCCGGTGCCCTCCCGGGCGGGGTAGAACATCGACACCGCCACCTGCCGAGGGCCGGCCGAGGGCACCCAGGGGTCGGTGCGGCCCTGGTCGGTCAGGTGCAGCACCTCCTCGCCGACCGCGTACGGCCCGGTGGGGCGCGGCAGTTCACCGTGGAAGGCGGCCGGGGTCACCGCGCCGGGGGCGGCAGCGGACGGCGACGGCGACGGCGATGCCATGGCGGCCCCGGCCATCGGGAGGGGCAGGGCGAGGAGGAGGGCCGCGAGGGCCGCGATGCGGCGGGATCGGTTCATGACCGCGAGACTAGGTTCGCGGCCGGGCCCCCCGGATCAGCCCGATTGATGCATTCTCCGGCCGTGGTCATCCGGAGGATTCAGCGGCGTCATCCCCGTGGATGACGCCGCCGAGTCCGTTTCAGGCGCTGGCGTTTCAGGCGCTGACGGCCGGGCGCTCGGTGGTGGCGATGGTCGCGGAGCCGACGACGCGGGTGCCGTCGTACAGCACCACCGCCTGGCCGGGGGCGATCCCCCGCACCGGGGTGTCCAGCCGGACCCGCAGCTCACCGTCGACCACCGAGGCGGAGACCGGCACCTCCTCGCCGTGGGCGCGCAGCTGGGCGGTGTAACGCCCGTCCGCCAGCGGCTCGGTGCCGCACCAGCGGGGGCGGATCGCCGTGAGCCCGGTGACGTCCAGGCCCTCGACCGGGCCGACCGTCACGGTGTTGTTCACCGGCGAGATGTCCAGCACGTACCGCGGCTTGCCGTCCGCCGCCGGGCGGCCGATCCGCAGGCCCTTGCGCTGGCCGATGGTGAAGCCGTACGCGCCGTCGTGCTCGCCGAGCTTGGTGCCGTCGACGTCGAGGATGTCGCCGGTCGCGGTGCCGAGGTGCTTGGCCAGGAAGCCCTGGGTGTCGCCGTCCGCGATGAAGCAGATGTCGTGGCTGTCGGGCTTCTTCGCCACCGCGAGGCCCCGGCGCTCGGCCTCCTCGCGGATGGCGTCCTTGGTGGTGTCGCCGAGCGGGAAGAGCGAGTGGGCGAGCTGGTCCGCGTCGAGCACGCCGAGCACGTAGGACTGGTCCTTGGCGCCGTCCACCGCCCGGTGCAGCTCGCGCGAGCCGTCCGGCAGGTCGACGATGCGGGCGTAGTGGCCGGTGCAGACGGCGTCGAAGCCGAGCGCGATCGCCTTGTCCAGCAGCGCGGCGAACTTGATCTTCTCGTTGCAGCGCAGGCACGGGTTGGGCGTGCGCCCGGCGGCGTACTCGGCGACGAAGTCGTCGATGACGTCCTCGCGGAAGCGCTCGGCGAGGTCCCACACGTAGAAGGGGATGCCGATCACGTCGGCGGCCCGCCAGGCGTCCCGGGAGTCCTCGATGGTGCAGCAGCCGCGGGCCCCGGTCCGGAAGGACTGCGGGTTGGCGGACAGCGCCAGGTGGACGCCGGTCACCTCGTGCCCCGCTTCGACGGCGCGGGCGGCGGCGACGGCGGAGTCGACTCCGCCGGACATCGCCGCGAGCACGCGCAGACGGCCGGTGGACGGAGTGGTCGGGGCACCCGGGAAGTCAGTCATGGTGACTACAAGAGTACGTGGCCGCCGAACATGCCCGCCCCGGGAATTCCTACCGCCGCACCGACGCCAGCCCGGCGTTGCGCGCCCGCTGGACGACCGGCCCGATGGCCCCGGCGAGCGCCGTGACGTCCTCCGGTACCGAGGTGTGCCCGAGCGAGAACCGCAACGACGCGCGCGCCAGCAGCGGGTCGACGCCCATGGCGAGCAGGACGTGGCTGGGCTGCGGCACGCCGGCCGTGCACGCGGAACCCGTCGAGCACTCGATGCCGGCCGCGTCGAGCAGCATCAGCAGCGCGTCGCCCTCGCAGCCGGGGAAGGAGAAGTGCGCGTTGGCGGGCAGCCGGCCCGCCCCCGCGGGGTCGCCGTTGAGGATGGCGTCCGGCACTGCGTCCAGCACCGCCGAGACCAGTGAGTCCCGGAGCCCGCCGAGCAGCACCGCCTGCTCCTCCCGGTGCGCGACGGCCCACGCCGCGGCGGCCGCGAAGCCGGCGGCGCCGGGGGCGTCCAGGGTGCCGGAGCGGACGTCGCGTTCCTGGCCGCCGCCGTGCAGCAGCGGTACGGGCTTGGCGCCGCGGGAGAGCAGCAGCGCGCCGATGCCGAACGGGCCGCCGATCTTGTGCCCGGTGACGGTGAGCGCGGTGAGCCCCGACTCGGCGAAGGAGACCGGGAGCTGACCGAGCGCCTGCACCGCGTCGGCGTGCATCGGGATGCCGTACTCGGCCGCGACGGCGGCGAGTTCGCGCACCGGCTGGACGGTGCCGACCTCGTTGTTGGCCCACATCACGGTGACCAGCGCCACCGACGCGGGATCCCGCTCGATCGCGGCGCGCAGCGCCTCCGGGTGCACCCGGCCGTACGCGTCCACCGGCAGGTACTCGACGGACGCGCCCTCGTGCTCGGAGAGCCAGTGCACCGCGTCCAGCACCGCGTGGTGCTCGACGGGGCTGCTCAGCACCCGGGTGCGGGCCGGGTCGGCGTCCCGGCGGGCCCAGTACAGGCCCTTGACCGCCAGGTTGTCGGACTCGGTGCCGCCGCCGGTGAAGACGATCTCACTCGGCCTGGCGCCGAGCGACTCGGCCAGCGACTCGCGGGACTCCTCGACCACCCGGCGGGCCCGGCGGCCGGCCGCGTGCAGGGCCGAGGCGTTGCCGACCACCCCCAGGTGCGCCGTCATCGCGGCGATCGCCTCGGGCAGCATCGGCGTGGTCGCCGCATGGTCCAGGTATGGCATAACCATCCGATTGTAGAGGGCGCCGCCTCACGGTGATCCAGTGCTGCGCATCGATCCGGCCATCGCGCGTACGATCCGGCGCGGCGCGCACGGTCCGAGCCCGGACAGTGGTCTGCACCACTGCCGGACGACCGTGTCCGGCACTGGTTTGTACCACTGCACCACCCAGCGGTTAGCCTGACGCCACTTCTCAGCCGGAACCACGGGGGGCGCCATGACGCAGTCGGTCGACCGCGCGCTGACCCTGCTCGGCGCGCTCGGCGAGGCACCGCTCTCCCTCGACCAGGCCGCGACCAGCCTCGGGGTGCACAAGTCCACCGCGCTGCGGCTGCTGCGCACCCTGGAGGAGCACGGCTTCGCCCGGCGCCAGCCGGACCTGCGCTACCGGCTCGGCGGCCGGGTGCTGTCGCTGGCCCACCGGGCGCTGGAGGACTTCGACGTCCGGCAGGTGGCCGCGCCGTACCTGGCCGAGCTCAACGCCCGCTGCGGGTTCACCGTCCGGCTCGCCGTGCTGCACGACGGCGAGGTGCTGTACCTGGACGAGGTGGCCGGTCCGGCGGCCGCCGGGCCGTCCCGGATCGGACGGCGGGCCCCGGTGACGGGCACGGCGGTGGGCCGGGTGCTGCTGGCCGGGCTGCCGGCGGACGGCGCGCCCGAGGAGCCCGAGCTGGCGGCGGTGCGCCGCCGGGGCTGGGCGGCGGAGTCGGCCGAGCACCGGGAGCCGGTGACCTGCGTGGCCGCGCCGGTCGCGGGCAGCGGCGGGCGGACGGTCGCGGCCTGCGCGCTGAGCGCCCCGGCCGCCGAGGTGCCCGCGGCCGAACTCGCCCGGATGGTGCCGGAACTGCTGTGCACGGCCGAGGCGATCTCGCTCGCGTACGGCGGTTCGCCTACTCCTCGCTGGTGCGAGAACCGTTGCGGTGCCAAGCCCGCGGGGCACGCCAGCCGTACTTCAGGGCGAGCATCCGCAGGCCGAAGGCGGTGAGCGCGGCGGCGGTGCCGGTCACGCCGGTGAGCCGGTCCGCGCCGATCAGCACCGCGACCAGGGCGGCGCCCACCAGGGCCGGAACGGCGTAGATCTCCCGGTCCCAGCGGAGCAGCGAGGGGATCTCCCCCGCGAGGACGTCGCGGATCACGCCGCCGCCGGCCGCGGTGACCATGCCGAGCGCGATCGACGCGACCGCGCCGAGCCCGAAGTCGTGCGCCTTGGCGGTGCCGGTGACGCAGAACAGTCCGAGCCCGAGGGCGTCCAGGGTCTGCACGGCACGGTTGATCCGCTCGACCTCGGGGTGCAGGAAGAACACCACCAGCGCGGCGACGAGCGGGGTCACGAAGTAACCGAGGTTGGTGAACGCGGCGACCGGGGTCGCCCCGATCACCAGGTCGCGCATCACCCCGCCGCCGAGGGCCGTGACCTCGGCCAGCACACAGATCCCGAAGATGTCCATGTTCTTGCGGACGGCGAGCAGGCCCCCGGAGAGGGCGAAGACGAAGATGCCGACGAGGTCCAGCGACTGCTGCACGTCGGAGGGGAAGATCTGCGAGGTCACCACACAACTATGACTTGTCCGGAATCCTCCCCTCCGCCTGGTGTCAGGGAGCGGATGCGACCGGCTTCTCCCCCGGGGCGTCCTCCGGGCTGCGCCGGTCGCTCCCCTCGCTGTGCTCGGGGAAGTGGCACGCCACCTGGTGCCCGGTCTTCAGCGCCGTCAGCGGCGGCTCCTGGGTGGCGCAGATCTCCTGGGCCTTCCAGCAGCGGGTGCGGAAGCGGCACCCGCTGGGCGGGTTGATCGGGGAGGGGACGTCGCCGGTGAGCAGGATCCGCTCGCGCCCGGCGCGCTGGCGGCGGCGCGGGTCGGGGACCGGCACCGCGGACATCAGCGCGTTGGTGTACGGGTGCATCGGGGTGCGGTAGAGCGAGTCCCGGTCGGCGATCTCCACGACCTTGCCGAGGTACATCACCGCCACCCGGTCCGAGACGTGCCGGACCACCGAGAGGTCGTGCGCGATGATCAGGTAGGTCAGGCCGAGCTCCTGCTGGAGGTCGTCCAGCAGGTTGACCACCTGCGCCTGGATGGAGACGTCCAGGGCCGAGACCGGCTCGTCCGCGACGATCATCTTCGGCTTCAGCGCGAGCGCCCGGGCGATGCCGATGCGCTGGCGCTGGCCGCCGGAGAACTCGTGCGGGTAGCGGTTGTAGTGCTCGGGGCTGAGGCCGCACAGCTCCAGCAGTTCCTGGACGGCCTTCTTGAGCCCGCCCGCCGGCACCGCGTCCTGCAGCTTGAACGGCGCGCCGACGATGGTGCCGACGGTGTGCCGCGGGTTCAGCGAGGAGTACGGGTCCTGGAAGATCATCTGGATGTCGCGGCGCAGCGGTCGCATCGCCCCGACGCTCAGGTGGGTGATGTCGGTGCCCTCGAACTCGATCTTCCCGCCGGTAGGTTCGTCGAGCCTGGTGACCAGTCGGCCCATGGTCGACTTGCCGCAGCCGGACTCGCCGACGACACCGAGCGTCTCGCCGGCGTTGACGGTGAAGTCGATGCCGTCGACGGCCCGCACCGCGCCGGTCTGGCGCCGCAGCAGCCCGCTGCGGATCGGGAAGTGCCGGGCCAGGCCGGTCACCTTCAGCAGCGGCTCGCGGTCGGAGGCAGGTGCCGGCGACGGGATCGCCGCCGCCTGGCTCGCCTGGGTGTCCGTCATCGGTTCTCTCCAGAAAGGTGGTACGAGGCCGGGCTCACAGCCGGGGCGCGATCTCTTCGGCGAAGATGCGGTGCCGCTCGTCGGCCGGCAGGTGACAGGCCGCGAAGTGCCCGGGCGCCGCCTCGGCCAGCACCGGGAGGTCGCTCGTGGAGCGCCCGTCGGTCAGGGCGGCGTACGGGCAGCGCGGGTGGAAGGCGCAGCCCGTCGGCACGTTGATCAGGCTGGGCGGGGTGCCCTTGACCGGGACGAGCCGGTCCTGCAGTTCCCGGTCCAGGCGCGGCATCGAGCCCAGCAGGCCCCAGGTGTAGGGGTGTTCGGGCGCGTCGAAGAGGGTCTCGGCCGGGCCGCGCTCGATGCACTTGCCGCCGTACATGACCAGGATGTCGTCGGCCAGTTCGGCGACCACCCCGAGGTCGTGGGTGATGATGATGACGGCGGAGCCGAACTCCTCCTGGAGGTCGCGGATGAGGTCCAGGATCTGCGCCTGGACGGTGACGTCCAGGGCGGTGGTGGGCTCGTCGGCGATCAGCAGGGAGGGGTCGTTGACCAGCGCCATGGCGATCATCGCGCGCTGGCGCATGCCGCCGGAGAACTGGTGCGGGTAGTCGTCCACCCGGCGGTCGGGCTGCGGGATGCCGACGCGGTCGAGCATCTCGATCGCGCGGGCCCGGGCCTTCTTCTTGTTGGCCTCGGGGTGGTGCACCCGGTAGGCCTCGACGATCTGCTGCCCCACCGTGTAGTAGGGGTGCATCGCGGTCAGCGGGTCCTGGAAGATCATCGCCAGTTCGCGGCCGCGCAGTTGGCGCACCCGGTCCGGGCCGGCCGCGATCAGGTCCTCGCCGTTCAGCCGGATCTCGCCGCTGATGCGGGCCCGCTTGGAGCGGTGCAGGCCCATGATGCCCAGCGAGGTGACGGACTTGCCGGAGCCGGACTCGCCGACGATGCCGAGGGTGCGTCCCTTGTGCAGGTCGAAGCTGACGCCGTCCACCGAGCGGACCAGGCCGTCGTCGGTGTCGAAGTGGATCCGCAGGTCCCGCACGGACAGGAACGGGTCGCCGGACGGTGCGGGAGCGGGAGCGGCGGCTTCCGTGGTCTTCTGGAGCTCGGTCACGAGAGCCTCACCCGGGGGTCGACGAGGGCGTACAGGAGGTCGACCACGAGGTTGCAGACGACGATGAAGAAAGCGGCGAGCAGGGTGACGCCGAGGATCTTGGGCAGGTCGTTGTCGGAGATCGCCTGGACGGCGAACTGGCCGACGCCCTGGAGCGAGAAGACCTGCTCGGTGATCAGTGCGCCGCCGAGCAGCAGCCCGAGGTCCATGCCGAAGATGGTGACGATCGGGGTGAGCGCGGCGCGCAGCCCGTGCCGGGTGACGACCTTGCGCTCGGCCAGGCCCTTGGCCCGGGCGGTGCGGATGTAGTCCTCGCTCATCGTCTCCAGCATTCCGGCGCGGGTGAGCCGGGCGTAGAGCGCGGAGTAGAGGAAGGCCAGCGAGATCCAGGGGAGGATCAGGTTGCGGGCCCACATCAGCGGGTTGTCGGTGAAGTCGACGTACTGCAGGTTGTCCAGGATCGGCCACTCGTAGCTGAACAGCGTGAGCAGCAGCGCGCCGGTGAAGAAGACCGGCAGCGAGACGCCTGCGAGGGCGACGCCCATGGAGAGCCGGTCGAAGATCGACCGCGGCTTGAGGGCGGAGACGACGCCGGTGGCGACGCCGGAGACCAGCCAGAGCACGGCCGCGCCGATGGCGAGCGAGATGGTGACCGGGATCCGCTTGGACAGCTCGGGCCAGACCTCCAGGTGGTTCTTGAAGGAGTAGCCGAAGCAGGGCACGTGGCAGGTGGCCGGTTCCGGCCCGAACTTGTACTCGGCGCCGCTGACCAGCCCCTTGAGGAAGTTCCAGTACTGGGTGTACAGCGGCTGGTCGAGGCCGAGGTTCTGCTTGACCGCGGCGATCGCCTCGGGTGAGGGGTTCTTCCCGATGTACTGGGCGGCCAGTTGGTCGGCCGTCTCGCCGGCGACGCGCGGGAGCAGGAAGAAGATCGCGAAGGTGACCGCGCTGACGACCAGCAGCAGTAGCACCGCCGCGAAGATCCTGCGGATGATGTAGGCAAACACAGTTGGGCGGCTCCGGCGGCCCGCCGCCGTCCGGGATCTTCCGGACGGCGGCGGGCGCCGCTGCCTTCACCTGCCTTCAGGGATGCGGAGCCAGGCTCTTACTTGGTGGTGCCGATGTTCAGGTAGTCGTACTCACCCGAGAACGCCGGCGTGGAGGCCAGGTTGGTGGCGTTGTCCGGGCGGTACAGGAAGACCTTGAAGTAGGTCAGCGGGACGATGACCGCCTGGTCCATGACCTTCTTGTCGATGTCGCCGTAGATCTTCTCGCGGGCCGCCTTGTCCGGGTTGACGGCGGCGTCGTCGAGCAGCTTGTTGACCGACGGGTCGTCCAGCTGGGACAGGTTGCTGTTGCCGGAGGGCTTGATCGCGCGGCCGTCGACGATCTGCTGCAGGAAGCCGTAGCCGGTCGGCCAGTCGGCACCCCACTGCATCATCATCAGACCGATGTTGTGGTCCTGGGTGAACTGCGGGGCACCGGCGCTGTCGGTCAGGTACTTGCCCTGCGGGTACTGCTGGATCTCGGCGTTGATGCCGACCTTCTTCAGCGCGGCCTGGATCGAGGTGGCCGCGGCGACCTCGGTGGCGCGCTCGGTGCGGGCCGAGATGACGGTGTTGATGCTGTCCTTGCCGCAGGCCTTCAGGGCGTCCTTGGCCTTGGCCTCGTCACCCTTGTTGTCCTTGGTCTCGAACGCGTTGAAGTCCTGGTGGCCCGGGATGTCCGGCGGGAGCACCGTGTTGGCGATCTGGCCGCGGATCGGGCCGCCCTCGGCGGTCTGCACCGAGACCTTGTCGATCGCGAACTGGACGGCCTTGCGGCAGTCGACGTTGTCGAACGGCGCGACCTTGGAGTTGATCGCCAGGTAGACCAGACGGCCGCCGTAGGCGTTGTCGGTGCTGGCCTTCAGCTTCGGGTTCTGCAGGATCTGCGCCTGGGTCTGCGGGTCGACGCCGCCGCCCACCAGGTCGACCTGGGCGTTGCCGGCCAGCAGGTCCTTGTCGATGGTGGCCTGGTCGATGTTCATCTTGAGCACGATCTTCTCCGGAAGCTGCTTCCGGATCGGGTCGGTGCTCTTGTCCCAGTTGGTGTTGGGCACCAGGACGGCCTGCTTGCCGTCCTCGTAGGACTCGAACTTGAAGGAGCCCGAGGACACGATGTGCTTCACGTAGTCGGCACCGGTGTCCTTGGCCTGCGGGACCGGCGCGGTCTGCGGGGCGCTGACCAGGTAGTCGAAGTCCGCGAACGGGTGCTTCAGGTGGAAGACGATCGTGGTGTCGTCCGGCGTCTCGATCGAGTTCAGGCCGCCGGCCTTGTCCTTGTACGGGCCCGCGTACGGCGTGTCGTTGTCGACCAGCAGGTCGTGGAAGTAGGTCGGGCCGTTGGAGTTCACGTCCGGCGCGAAGTTGGAGCGCTCGACGGCGTACTTGACGTCCTTCGAGGTGATCGGGGTGCCGTCGTCGTACTTCAGGCCCTGGCGCAGCTTGTACGTCCAGGTCAGGCCGTCCGCGCTGGGCTGGCCCATCGACTCGGCGAGGTCCGGGACGAGCTTGTTGCCGTCCTCGCCCGCGGCCGGGTTGAAGGTGGTCAGCGGGCGGGCGTACAGGCGCGAGAAGTTGTAGATGTACGCGT
The DNA here is from genome assembly GCF_055600605.1 of Kitasatospora sp. NPDC038210. NCBI lineage: Bacteria > Bacillati > Actinomycetota > Actinomycetes > Kitasatosporales > Streptomycetaceae > Kitasatospora > Kitasatospora sp. NPDC038210. The sequence continues at coordinate 53,168 of NZ_JBVJYK010000006.1, forward strand.
AGTACGTGTTGCCCGGGTCCAGCGAGTCCGGGGTGCCCTTCATCTCGAAGGTGACCGTCCCGCCCTTCTTGTCCGAGGCGTTGACGATGTTCTTGGTGGCCGCGTTGGCTCCGCCGCCCGATGCGGAGGACGAGTTGTCGTCGCTCTTCTTCGGCGAGCTGGAGCAGCCGGTGACGACCAGGACCGCGGCGGCGGCCGCCGCGGTCAGGGCGACGGTACGGGACCTACGCATGGGAGAGATCAACCCCTTGGGGATGTGGAGGCGGTGGAGGGTCCTGACGCGGAGTCAGCTGCTCAGGGTCAGTTGCTCTTGGGATCGAGGGCGTCGCGCAGCCCGTCGCCGAGCAGGTTGAAGGCGAGCACGGTGATGAAGATCGCCAGACCGGGGACCACCATGTACTGGGGGTCCACCTGGTAGTACCGGATCGCGTCCTGGAGCATCCCGCCCCAGGAGGCCTGCGGGGGCTGGATGCCGACGCCGAGGAAGCTCAGCCCGGCCTCGAAGAGGATGTTGGTCGGGATCAGCAGGGTCGAGTAGACCAGGATCGGACCGACCAGGTTGGGCAGCAGTTCCTTGAACAGGATGAACGGGCCGCGGGCGCCGAGGCTGCGGGCCGCGTGCACGAACTCCCGCTCGCGCAGCGAGAGCGTCTGTCCGCGCACGATCCGGCCCATGTAGGGCCAGTTGAAGAAGCCGATCACGAAGATCAGCACCATGATGTGCAGCGGCAGGCCGTGCAGGCCGAACGCACCGCCCTGCAGCGAGGTCGAGATGGCGATCGCGAACAGCAGCAGCGGGAAGGCCAGGAAGACGTCCATGATCCGGCTGATCAGCGTGTCGACCCAACCACCGTAGTAGCCGGCCATGATGCCGAGCACGGTGCCGATGGTGTTGGACAGCACGGTCGCGCCGAAGGCGACCAGCAGGGAGACCCAGGAACCCTCGATCACACGGGTGAGCAGGTCCCGGCCCTGCAGCGGGTCGATGCCGAGCGGGTGGTCCCCGCTCATGCCGCCCCAGTCGCCGAGCGGCAGACCGCCGAGGTCGGCGTCCAGGAGGTCCTGGTGGAGGGCGTCCGGGTCGAGCCCGAACATCGACTCGATCGGCTTGGCCAGCACGGCGAGCAGGATCAGCAGGATCACCACGACGCCGCCGATGACGGCGGCCTTGTCGCGCTTGAAGCGCGTCCAGGCGATCTGGCCGAGGGAGCGGCCCTCGATCTTCTTGGCCGGGCTCGGGGCGGCGGCTGCCTCCGGCTCGTTCCCGGCGGTGGTCACGGATGCGGTCATGGTCAGTTGGTCCCCTCGCCGACGGTGGCCGGCCCACGGGTGCCGGTCGCCGGCTTCGGCGGTGCGGCTGCGGACGTGCGAAAGCTGTAGGAGGAGCGGGTGTTCGCGACAGTGCTTCGTGCACGGGCACTGTCGCCACGCGGCATGGGCTTCGCGTGGACGAGCGGTCGGCGTGCGCGCTCACCTTTGTGGGGTTCCAGGACGCGCGGTGCGTTGCGCAGAACTCTCTGCCATGCGAACTGGCTTGCGCCAGCCCTGACAACCGACAGATGCCCAACTGTGATCTGCAGGCATGCATCTCCCCGATCTCCGGCATATACCTCTTCACATGGCTGTAACAGGCATGTCAAGATGACCGGACCTCATATCCGGAAATCCGTCCGGAAAGCATCGAAGCCGACTTGATGGACAATCAAGTCGGCTTCGTGGCAAGGATTTCGGGTTTGGCAATCAGCGCCCGGGGTAGCCCGGCCACGGCTGCTGGGGCTGCTGCTGCCAGCCCGGCGCAGGCGCCTGCGTGCCGTACGCCCACCCCGGCGTCGGCTGCCCCGGCATCGACGGCCCCGGGTACGCGGGCGGCGGCACCGGCGGGTACGGACCGGTCGCCGGGCGCCCGGACTCCCGGTCGAAGAACGGCCGCGAGTTGGCGCGCATCCACAGCGCCACCGGGTCGTACTCGTCCGACATCGCCACCGTGGACACCGCGAGCCCCTCCGGGGCCACCGCGATCGCCCGCTGCATCAGGGCGCGCACCGCCTCCACCGCGGGCGGAGAACTCTCGTACAGGTCGAGGCCGATCGCCAGGTACGGCTCCCCCACCGCCGGCTGCACCCAGGCCCGGCGCAGCGCCCGCACCGCGCGCACCTCACCGGCCTGCCGCTCCAGCAGCGCGAAGAACGGCTGCGCGTTGACCTGCGGCTCGCTCAGCTTCAGCGGACCGGCCGGCAGCCGGTCCAGGCCCGCGGCGATCCGCCGCAGGTCGGCCCAGGGCACGCCGACACCGCCACCGGGGGCGTGCGGGTTGAGCCACAGGCCCCAGCGGGTGCGGTACAGCGACGCGGCGATCTCCCGGCCGGAGATGACCTCGTGGGCCCGCGCCCAGCCGGACGCGGCGAGCTGCTCGGGCGAGGTGACGGCCGGCGCGTAGCCGTGGCCGCTGATCTCCATGTTCCCGTACTGCGCGTCCGGACTGCCCGGCGTGCCGTGCCAGAGCAGCATCCAGACCCGGCCGTCCGCCAGCGCGTGCAGCAGTCGCTCGTACGCGTCGTAGCGCTCCGGCGCGACCTCGCGCAGGGCGTGCTCCAACACGCCGGGGTCCGCTCCCGGGTGCCCGGCCGGGGCCTGGCCCCAGGGCCCCGGCGCCCCGCCCGCTCCCGTTCCCGCACTCATGCGCCCACCTCGCCGCGCCTCTTTCCTCGAACCCGCCGGCCCGTCGGCCGTCTGCACGCACCCTATGGCGCGGCACCGGCCACCGCCACGGCGACGTGCCTACGAACGAACCCCGCTCACACCCGCGTGTAGAAAGGCATTACCCGGGTGAGCAGCCACTCGACCACCGGGTCGTCGGCGAGGTCGAGCAGTACGAGGTGGACGCCACCCGGCAGCGGCGCGGTTCCCAGCGCTCGGCCGAGCGCGTCGTTCACCGCGGCCGGCTCGGCCGGGGCCGCCGGATCCAACTGGACGCCCACGAACATCACGGTCGGCTCGCCCTCGATGCTGGCCAGCGCCCGGCGCGCGGTCAACACCCCGGGAAGGGCCGAGAGCTCGGCCCGGCAGGCGGCCAGGAAGTGCTCCGGGTCCTCGCCCGGAACCGGCTCGCGCAACGCCACCCGGCCGCCGGTCGGCGCCGCCGGATCCTCCGCGCCCTCCCAGCGGTCCTCGCGCGGACCACGGCGCAGCTCGGCCACGCCCTGCGGCGGCACGGGGATGCCCACCGCCGCCTCCGGGTTCACCGCGATGCCCACGCCCAGCGGCAGCCCGCGGGCGAACTCCCAGACCGGCGCGATCGCGAAGGCCATCCCCGGCGCCTGCTGCAGGAACACCTCCTGCGAGGAGAACACCGGCACGTACGGGTCGCCGCCCAGCTCGATGATCGGCAGGTCCAGCGCCTGCCCCTGCGGGTCGGCCCCGGCCGGCAGCGGCACCCACACCTGGCTGCGGGCCAGCACCTCGATCACCCGCGGCGTCGCGCCCGGGTCGCCCATGGCCGCGGTCAGCACCTGCTCCAGCTCGTTGGCCGGCCACGTGCCACCCGCCGGCGCCCCCTCGGGACCGCCCCACCCCTGCTGCTGCTCCACCGGGTACCCCATGCGCCGCCGATTCCGCCCTCTGCCGGTCGGCCGCCCTCTGCTGCGCCGACGCGGAGCAGTCTAGGGCCCGTCTTCAAGCCCCCGTCGTCCCGCCCGCGGGGCGGGCGGGGCCGCCGTTCCCGCCCGACCCGGTCCCCTCCTCCCGCCCGATCCGGTCCCCTCCTCCCGTGTGACCGGGTCCCCTCTCCCTTCCCGGTCCGGGACGTGCCATGATGTGCGCGTCCGACGGCATGCGCCGCGGGCTCCACAACTCCATACCGGCCGCTCGAACCCGCGCGGGAGAGCCCGGAGTGCCGCCAGCGTGGCGGCAGAGCCGGCGCCGAAGGAGCAAGTCCTCCCCGGAATCTCTCAGGCCCCCCTACCGCACGGGTTAGGCACATCTGGAAAGCGGCGCACGGCCCTGTCGCGCGCCCACCCACGGTGCAAGCCGCCATGCTGTCCCCCAAGCTGGAAACAGCTGCGGGCCTGCGGGCGGTGAAGCTCTCAGGTTCGACGACAGATGGGGAGACCCACGCCGCCGCATGCCCGCGCGCAGGGTCGGCCCCCGAGCGGGTCCGGTCCGGCGCGTGCACCCCTGAGTGCCCCGACCGAGGAGTTCCTGGCCATGTCGTCCCTCCGCCTGACCGCGCTCGACGCGCTGCACCGCGCCCTCGGCGCGACCATGACCGACTTCGCCGGCTGGGACATGCCGCTGCGCTACGGCAGCGAGCGCGAGGAGCACCTCGCCGTCCGCACCAAGGCCGGTCTGTTCGACCTCTCCCACATGGGCGAGATCACCGTCACCGGCCCGCAGGCCGGCGAGATGCTGGACCACGCGCTGGTCGGCTTCGTCTCCGCGCTGGGCGTGCTGCGCGCCCGCTACACCATGATCTGCGCCGAGGACGGCGGCATCCTGGACGACCTGATCGTCTACCGCCTGCGCGAGGACGCCTTCCTGGTCGTCGCCAACGCCTCCAACGCCCAGCTGGTCCTCGACGAGCTGATCGCCCGCGCCAAGGGCTTCGACGCCGTCGTCACCGACGACCGCGACACCTACGCGCTGATCGCCGTCCAGGGCCCGGAGTCGACCGCCATCCTGGCCGGGACCACCGACGCCGACCTGCCCGGCCTGAAGTACTACGCGATCCTCCCGGCGCAGGTCGCCGGCCGCGAGGTGCTGCTGGCCCGCACCGGCTACACCGGCGAGGACGGCTTCGAGATCTTCTGCCGCCCGGCCGACGCCGAGGAGATCTGGCAGGCGCTGACCGCCGCCGGCGAGGGCCGCGGCCTGGTCCCCTGCGGCCTGTCCTGCCGCGACACGCTGCGCCTGGAGGCGGGCATGCCGCTGTACGGGCACGAGCTGTCCACCGACCTCACCCCGTTCGACGCGGGCCTGGGCCGGGTCGTCCGCTTCGACAAGACCACCAACGAGGGCGCCTTCGTCGGCCGCAAGGCGCTGGAGCAGGCCGCCGCCGCGGCCGAGGCCAACCCGCCGCGGGTGCTGGTCGGCCTGGTCTCCGAGGGCAAGCGCGTCCCGCGCGCCGAGTACAGCGTGGTCTCCGCCGACGGTGCCCCGATCGGCCGGATCACCTCCGGCGCTCCGTCCCCGACGCTGGGCCAGCCGATCGCGATGGCCTACGTCGACGCGGCCCACGCCGCCCCCGGCAGCACCGTCGCGGTGGACGTCCGCGGCAAGCACGAGCCGGTCCGGGTCGTGGCGCTGCCGTTCTACAAGCGCGCCCGCTGACGCCCGTCCGGGCCCCCCGTTTTCCCATAGACGCAGGTCGAAGCCGTCCGCGCGGCGGCCCGCTTCGTCGTACCCGCTTCCCATCCTGGAGAATGACGTCATGAGCAACCCCCAGCACCTGCAGTACACCAAGGAGCACGAGTGGCTGACGGCCGCTGAGGACGGTGTTTCCACGGTCGGCATCACCAAGCACGCCGCCGACGCCCTCGGTGACATCGTCTACGTGCAGCTGCCGGCCGTCGGCGACACCATCACCGCCGGCGAGACCTGCGGCGAGCTGGAGTCCACCAAGTCGGTCAGCGACCTGTTCTCCCCGGTGACCGGTGAGGTCACCGAGATCAACGAGGACGTCGTCGCCGACCCGGCCACCGTGAACGCCGACCCGTTCGGCAGCGCCTGGCTGTTCAAGGTGCGCGTCGAGTCCACCGACGAGCTGCTCAGCGCCGACGAGTACGAGGCCCTCACCAACCCCCAGGGCTGATCCACTGGTGACGGGGCGGGCCGCCGTGCCGCGGCCCACCCCGCGCCGTCTCCCCCCTGTCGCTCCTCCCGGGAAGACCACACCATGACGGTTCTCAACCAGTCCCTGCACGCCCTCGACCCGGAGATCGCCGCCGCGGTCGACGCCGAGCTGCACCGCCAGCAGACCACGCTGGAAATGATCGCCTCCGAGAACTTCGCCCCGGTGGCGGTCATGGAGGCCCAGGGCTCGGTGCTCACCAACAAGTACGCCGAGGGCTACCCCGGCCGTCGCTACTACGGCGGCTGCGAGCACGTCGACGTGGTCGAGCAGATCGCGATCGACCGCATCAAGGCCCTGTTCGGCGCCGAGCACGCCAACGTGCAGCCGCACTCCGGCGCGCAGGCCAACGCCGCCGCGATGTTCGCGCTGATCCAGCCGGGCGACACCATCCTGGGCCTGAACCTGGCGCACGGTGGTCACCTGACCCACGGCATGAAGATCAACTTCTCCGGCAAGCTCTACAACGTGGTCGCGTACCACGTGGACGAGAAGACCGGCCAGGTCGACATGGCCGAGGTCGAGCGCCTCGCCAAGGAGCACCAGCCCAAGCTGATCATCGCCGGCTGGTCCGCCTACCCGCGCCAGCTGGACTTCGCCGAGTTCCGCCGGGTCGCCGACGAGGTCGGCGCGCTGCTCATGGTGGACATGGCGCACTTCGCCGGCCTGGTGGCCGCGGGCCTGCACCCGAACCCGGTGCCCTACGCCGACGTGGTCACCACCACCACCCACAAGACCCTGGGCGGCCCGCGCGGCGGCGTCATCCTGTCCAAGGCCGAGTACGCCAAGAAGATCAACTCCGCGGTCTTCCCCGGCCAGCAGGGCGGCCCGCTGGAGCACGTGATCGCCGGCAAGGCGGTCGCCTTCAAGGTCGCGGCCTCGGAGGAGTTCAAGGAGCGCCAGCAGCGCACCCTGGACGGCGCGCGCATCCTGGCCGAGCGCCTGCTGCAGGCCGACGTCGCCGAGGCCGGCGCGTCCGTCCTGTCCGGCGGCACCGACGTCCACCTGGTCCTGGTCGACCTGCGCAACAGCCAGCTCGACGGCCAGCAGGCCGAGGACCGCCTGCACGAGGTCGGCATCACGGTCAACCGCAACGCGATCCCGAACGACCCCCGCCCGCCGATGGTCACCTCCGGCCTGCGCATCGGCACCCCGGCCCTGGCCACCCGCGGCTTCCAGGCCGAGGACTTCCGCGAGGTCGCCGACATCATCGCCGAGGCGCTCAAGCCCGCCTTCGACGAGACCGTCGCCGCCGCGCTGAAGGCCCGCGTCACCGCGCTGGCCGACAAGTACCCGCTGTACCCGAACCTGGCCAACCAGGACTAGTCCGCGTCGGCCGGGAGTGGACGACCGGCCGGTGGACAGGGCCCGAGTGACCGGCCTCACCCCGCCGGTGGACCAGGGACCCCGGGGCACCGCGCACACTGGACAGTGCGCGCGGTGCCCCGTCCCGTGTCGGCTCGCGCCCACCCACCCGAAGCAAGCAAGCCCCCCACGTCCCGCCCGCAAGTCCTTCCACGAGACCAGACAAGGACGTCCTCCGTGGCCATCAGTGTCTTCGACCTCTTCTCCATCGGCATCGGCCCGTCGAGCTCCCACACCGTGGGTCCGATGCGCGCCGCCCGGATGTTCGCCCGCCGACTGCGGTCCGAAGGCCTGTTGGCCCAGGTGACGGGTGTGCGCGCCGAGCTGTACGGCTCGCTCGGTGCCACCGGCCACGGCCACGGCACCCCGAAGGCCGTCCTGCTCGGCCTGGAGAACAACTCGCCCCGCACCGTCGACGTCGACCAGGCCGACAAGGACATCGAGCGGATCACCGCCGAGAAGCGGATCAACCTGCTCGGCGAGCACGTCATCGACTTCGACCCCGACGGCCAGCTCGTGCTGCACCGCCGCCGGTCGCTGCCGTACCACGCCAACGGCATGACCCTCTGGGCGTACGCGGCGGACGGCTCGACGCTGCTGGAGAAGACCTACTACTCGGTCGGCGGCGGCTTCGTCGTCGACGAGGACGCCATCGGCGCGGACCGGGTCAAGCCCGACGACACCGCGCTGCGCTACCCCTTCCGCACCGGCGAGGAGCTGCTGCGGCTCACCCGCGAGACCGGCCTGTCCATCTCCGGCCTGATGCTGGAGAACGAGAAGGCCTGGCGCAGCGAGGAGGAGATCCGCACCGGCCTGCTGGAGATCTGGGCCGTGATGCAGGAGTGCGTGCGGGCCGGCATGAGCCGCGAGGGCATCCTGCCGGGCGGCCTCAAGGTCCGCCGCCGCGCCGCCGCGGGGGCCCGGGCGCTGCGCGCCGAGGGGATCGGGCCGGCCAACGCGATGGAGTGGGTGACCCTCTACGCGATGGCGGTCAACGAGGAGAACGCCTCGGGCCGCCGGGTGGTCACCGCGCCGACCAACGGCGCGGCGGGCATCATCCCGGCCGTCCTGCACTACTACCTGAACTTCATCCCGGGCGCCGACGACGACGGCATCGTCCGCTTCCTGCTCGCGGCCGGCGCGATCGGCATGCTGTTCAAGGAGAACGCCTCCATCTCCGGCGCCGAGGTCGGCTGCCAGGGCGAGGTCGGCTCCGCCTGCTCGATGGCCGCGGGCGGCCTCGCCGAGGTCCTCGGCGGCACCCCCGAGCAGGTCGAGAACGCCGCCGAGATCGGCATCGAGCACAACCTCGGCCTCACCTGCGACCCGGTCGGCGGCCTGGTCCAGATCCCCTGCATCGAGCGCAACGGCATGGCGTCGGTCAAGGCCGTCACCGCCGCCCGGATGGCGCTGCGCGGCGACGGCCGTCACCACGTCTCGCTGGACAAGGCGATCAAGACGATGAAGGAGACCGGGGCCGACATGAAGATCAAGTACAAGGAGACCTCGCGCGGCGGCCTCGCCGTGAACGTCATCGAGTGCTGATCCACGGCTGACCGGGCCCAGGCCCCCGGGCGGATTCCCCTCCGCCCGGGGGCCTTCGTCCTCCCGGTGCGCATTTTTACTGGCCGACTGACCGTCAGGAGGTCCATAATCACGGCCAGTTGGTTCACGCCGAAGGGGGAGGCGGATGACCTTCCAGCCCGGGCCGGTGCGGCCCGACGAGCCACCCGGACCACCCGCGCCGCCCGACGAGCCGCCACCGTCGCCCCACGCGAAGTCCGAGGCCACCCGGCTGCTCTGCGCCGGGGTCTACCTCGACCCGGACTACCGGCGACGCGTCATCACCGAACTGGTCGAGCACGACGAGCGTTCCGTCCCGCCGTCCCTGGGCTTCGACCTGGTCACCGTCCTGGCGCACGCCCTGCGGGCCCGGGCGCTGGAGATCCGCACCGGCGCCGTGCTCGCCGCGCTCTGGTCGGGCTTCTTCCTCACCGACTACTGGGCGCTGATCCAGCACCCGCCGTCCGCCGACTACTGGAAGGCGTACGGCGAGGGGCTGACCAGTGGGTACCACGACTACGACCCGTACGGCCGGGAGTCGGCGTCCGACACCGCATGGGGTGCGATCTCCCACTACCTGCCGCCCTTCACCGCGACCTTCGCCGTCCTGTACGCCGTGGTGTGTCTGCTGTCCTGGTACGCCAAGCCCCCGGAAGTCCGGCGGCACGCGCTGTACGCCCCCGTCGCTCCGGCCGACTCCCGGGCCTCCGAGCCCCGGCGCACCGCCGCCGGACTGCTCACCGCCTTCGCCGTGACCGCCCAGGTCCTGTACTGGGCGCTGGCGTTGACCTCCCTGAAGGACGGGGGCTGGGAGGGCACGCTGTTCCCGCTGGCGCTCGCGGTGACGGTGGGCTGGCACCGCCTTCAGGTCGCCCAGGCCCTCCGGAAGGAGCTGACCCGGGAGAACTTCCCGCGGCACCCGCGCCGGGTGCCCTTCCGGCCGCGCTACCTGGAGGTGCAGCGGGCCATCGCCCGGGAGCAGCACTCGCAGCTCGTCGTCTACGACCCGGCCGACCCCTTCCTCGGCGCCGGATTCCCCTTCAAGGCCTGGCAGTTCACCCTGGAACTGAAGCGCCGCAAGACCGGCCCGGTGGCCCCGGAGGGCAGCCTCACCGCCCGCGCCGTCCTCGACCTGGTCGTCCCGCGGCTGGCCGCCCTGCGGCAGGCCACCGCCGACATCAGCCTGGACCGGCTGCAGGACCTGGAGATCGAGCACATCGTCTACCTCCCGTACGGCCCGGCGCGCGACGAGGTCCCGCGCGGACCCGAGGAGATCGCCCGGCACATCGCCGAGGCGGTGGACGAGGGCGGCGAGCGGCGCCGGCACTTCCTGCGGATCCGGGTCGGCGCGTGGGACGAACAGGTGGTGCTGACCGTCCAATTGAGGGTGCACACCCAGGGGAACCTGCTGATGGTGGAGGTCGTCCCGCACGTGCTCGGGCCGGTCCGCCGCGACTACGAGCTGCTGGCGGAGGCGGTGGCCCAGCAGGGCACCCGACCGGGACGTCGCGGCCCCGCGATGTCCGCCTTCACCGCCGGCCCGGCCGCGCTCCGCTCGCTGCTGCGCCCGGGCGGCGGCCGGGCCGCCGGCGGGACGGCCGACGACGAGGACCTGCTGACCGTCGCTGCCCGGCCGATCGTCTCCCTGCGCGAGGCCGCCACCACCTCGACCATCTCGATCTTCCAGGAGCTGGACGTCAGACGGTACTTGCGGACGATCGAGCAGCGGATCATCGAGGGCGTCCGCGTCGCACTGGAACAGTCGGGGTACGAGACCGACCGCTTCGACAAGACCGTGATCCAGGTGATGCAGGGAGGGATCCACATCGGCGAGATGAGCGGCGGCGCCGTCGCCACCAACGGGGGCACGGCGCAGTCGGGCGGCACGGCGGCGGCACCGCCGTCCGGCGGGAAACCTTCGTAGCCACGCGGATCCGCGTGCATGGGTGGGGAGTTGAGCATTCGAATGAGCGAGGAGCGGAACGTGCGGGACGACGAGGAGACCACGCCCCCGCCGAGCGGCGGGGTGTCGATCGGCGCGATGACCGGCGGCGCCGTCGCCTCGGGCCACGGCGCCCGGGCGGAGGACCGCTCGCAGCGGGCCGGAGCGCCCGACCCGCTGCCGGACGTGAGCGGCCTGACGGTGCCCGTGTCGGCGCCCGGCGGAGTGTCGATCGGCACGATGACGGGCGGGGCCGTCGCCGCCGGGAAGGACTCGACGGCCGTCGACGCCTCGGTGCGCCTCACCGCCTCGGGCCGTGAACTCCTCGCGGCGGTCCACGCGTTGCGCGGCCACCTGCCGATGTTCACCCGGGCCGAGGGCAACGGTGTGGCCGAGGTGGAACAGGAGCTGGACGCCGTCGGCGCGGCCCTCGAACAGACCGGCACCGCCCCGCGCACCCGGCTGGAACGACTCCGTGACCTCCTGCGGAGCTCGACCACGGTAGTGTCCGGACTCGCCTCGGCGCTGGCAGTCGTCCAGGCGATCGAGCAGTTCCTGCACTGAGCGGGGACCGGGGACAACGGGGGGAACGGCCATGACGGGCACGTACTGGGACAAGAACAGCCAGCAGTGGGTGAGCCGGCCACCGGCGGGCGGCGCGGCCCCGCCGCCTCCGCCCCCTCCGCGCCGGCCACCGTCACACCCGCCCTTCACGCCGCCACCGCCGGGCGAGCCGCCACTGATCACGACACCGCGCGCCCCTCGCCCGCAGCGCCCGCCGATCACCGGGACGCGGCGGGTGGTGCTGGTCGCCCTCGCCGGAGCGCTCCTCGGCGTGCTCGCGGGCGGCGGCGGTTACCTGCTGACGCGGCACGACGGCGGAGGGAAGCCGAGCGGCGCGGCGACCCTTCCGGGCGGACCGACGGCCACGGCCCCCGGCTCCGCGTCCGGCCCGCCGTCCACCCCGGCCCCCACCGCCACGGCGTCGCCCTCCCCCACGCCCACCACCCCGACGCCCACCCCCACCGGGCTGCACCTCAACCGGGTCCAGGACCCGAACGGCTTCACCCTGCTCGTCCCGGACGGGTGGCAGCGGAGGGAGCAGAACAACTCCACGTTCTACGAGACCGCGAACGGGGCCAGCCTGGTTCAGGTGTTCTCCATGAACACCGAGTCCCCTTACGAGCAGGCCAAGTCGATCGACGCCGACCTCGCGAAGAACAAGGCATCCGCGGGCTACCGACGCATCCGTCTGGAACAGGCCGCCGACGGCACCGCCGAACTGGAGTACTCCTACAACCACTCCGAGACCGGCACCCTCCGACGGGCGGTCGACCACATCCTCGTCGGACCGGGCGGCGTCGCCTACTCGGTCATCGTGGCCGGCCCCGAGGGCGACTGGCCCACCCTGATCCAGGGCCTCCGGGACGCGGAGCTCACCGGCTTCTGCTTCGCCGCCCAGTGCCCGGCGGGCACCGGCTGACGCGCGACACCCCGCCCCACCCGCATGGGAAGTCGGCCGGGCCGACTTCCCACGCAGCGGGGCGGCTACCGGCGGGCCGGGAGCGCGAGGAACGCCAGCCCGCCGGCCAGCACCGCCAGCCCGCACCAGGAGACGGCCGGCAGCCGCTCCCCCAGTGCCGTCACGCCCAGGACGGCGGCGACGGCGGGCTCGGCCAGGGTCAGGGTCGTGGCGGTCTGCGCGCCGGCGTGCCGCAGACCGTGGCCGAACAGCCGGTACGCGAGGAAGGTGGTGATCACGGCGAGGTGCAGCACGACGCCCGCGCCCCGCACCGTCAGCAGCCAGCCCACCGGCCCGAGCACCACCACCGGCAGCACCAGCAGCGCCGCCCCGCCGAACATCGCCCCCATCACCCCGGCCGACGGCCGGCCGGCCGCGATCAGCCGGCCGCCGATCAGGGAGTACACGGCGTACGAGAGCCCGGAGAGCGTCGCCAGCAGCACCCCGATGACGTCCACCGCGGCGCCGTGCCCGGCGAGTTCGGGCCCGAGTACGAGCACCGCGCAGCCGAGCACGGCCAGTGCGGTGGCCGCGGCCCAGCGTCCGCTCGGGCGCCCCTGGTGGGCGAGCCAACCGAGCAGCCCGGTGAACACGGGCGCGCTGCCCAGCGCGATCACGGTGGCCACCGCCACCCCGGTCCGGGTCACCGCCGGGTAGAAGGTGAGCGGGTACCCCGTCACCGCGACCGCGCCGGCCGCGAGCAGCCACCGCCCGCGCGGCCCGCAGGTCCGGGGCAACTCCCGCGCGGAGCGGTCGGACAGGAACAGCAGCAGCCCGCCGAGCACCAGGGCGGCGGCCCCGACACCGGCTGCCGGGGCGCCCGCCGGGACCAGTGAACTGGCGGTCCCGGTGGTGCCCCACAGCAGCGCGGCCGCCAGGATCGGCACCGGCCCGCCGAGCACGGCGGTACGGCGGGCGGCAGGGGCGGAGTGGGCCTGGCGGGTCGGGCCGGTCAGGCGGGTCGGGCGGGTGAGGCGGGTCGAGCGCGCACGCTCGGACGAACGATTCGGCACAGTCGTGAACTTCCGTCGTCGAAGACCGTCAGGAGGACTGGTTTCGAGAACGGGCGCACGTCACCGCCCCGCGGCGGCCCCAGCGGGCCGTACCAGGGGTCCGGGAGTCAAGCCACCGACGCGCGCCCGGTCAGGCGCTGAGGGGTGGCAGCACGACGCGCCAGTAGAGGTCCACGGGCCGATGGTACCCAGGGGCGCCGACCGGCATCATCGGATTTCCACGATCATGAATATTCACAGGCAACAGCGTGAACCTATGCAAAATCCAAAGGTGAACTAGGTTACAAACCTTGGATTCCCAGTCACCCAGTTTGCCCACATGCTGAGATCCGTGCGATAGTCAAGGCATACTTCGGCGGGCCCGACCTGGCACTGCCGACGCCCATCGCGCGGCACGCACCCCCTTGGCCGGCGCGATGACTTGCAGGGGCCCCCACCCGCCGGACCACGGCGACTCCGGGGGCCCTGCGTGTTTTCCGGGCGGCACGACCCGCACGACCCGGCACCGCTCACGTCGGCACCGCTCGCATCGATGCCGTTCGCACCGGCACCACTCGCGTCAGTGCCGCTCGCGCACCTTGAGCTCGAACCAGACCCCCTTGCCCCGCGGCAACAGGTCCGCGCCCCAGCGGTCGGCGAGGTCGTCGACGATCTTCAGCCCCCGCCCGCGCTCGTTCACCGGCCGGGGCTCGGCCAGGATCATGCAGGGCAGCGCCCGGGAGGAGTCGCGGACCTCGACCCGCAACCAGCCCGGCTTGCGGCTGACGTGCAGGCCGATGGTGCGCCCGGCGGCGTGCCGCACCGCGTTGGCCACCAGCTCACTGGTGAGTAACTCGCCCGCCTCCAGGTGCTGGTGGAGGTCCCAGGACTCCAGGACGGACAGCACCAGCCTCCGGGCCACCGGGCCCGACTCGGGCCGGGACGGCAGCCGAACCTCGCTCGGCGAGGACTGATCGCACAGCCTGCCGGAATACATCTCCTCCAGCTCCTCGGAGCTGAGCCGCTCCAGCGCCGAGAGCGCTCCCTGGACGTCGATCCAGGACGCCTCGGCGACCGTGCCGGCCCCGGGAACTGATGACTGATCTGTTTCGCCCCAACCCGCCATGCGGACCATCATTGCGGAACGCAAGCAGCCGCGTACGGACAATGAGCAAACGATCTCCCCCGAGTCGGCATATGCCGGATGCAAGGAGGGGGCCACCCGGGCCGACGTCCGTCAAGCCCGGGTTGACCCCCGCGCCCTCCTACCAGGAGCCCCACGGCAGGTTCCAGCCGCTCAGCCCGTTCGACGGGTCGAGCTTCTCCTTCTTGATCGAGTTCTTGACGACCACCACGTCGCCGACGAGCGAGCCCGCGTAGAACTTGCCCATCGAGCTGGAGTCGCTGCCGCCCTCGGCGTCCTTGAGCCCGACACAGCCGTGGCTGACGTTGTCCCCGCCGAAGATGCTGTTCTTGGCCCACCAGTTGCCGTGCACGTAGGTGCCGCTGGTGGTCAGCCGCATCGAGTGCGGCACCTGGAGGTCGTAGGGGGCTCCGGTCATGCCGGGCAGGGTGCTGGACTGCATCCGCACCGTGCCCTCCTTGGACATGACGACCATGGTGCCGTTCCAGGTCGGGTGGTCGTCCGAGCCCGAGGTGATGTCGATGTCGGAGCTCTGGCCGGCGCTGACGACCGTCATCTTGTGCGCGGCGGCGTCAACCGTCGAAACCTGGGATCGCCCGATCGTGAAGGGCTCGTCCCGGTCTCCGCCGTACACCCCCGGGGCGATCTCGACGCTCTTGAGGCGGTAGTGCACGACCACCTTGGTGCCGGGGGCCCAGTACAGCTCCGGGCGGAAGTCCAGCCGGCGGTCGCCGAACCAGTGGCCCTTGACCACGGTGCCGTTGCTGGTCTCGAAGGTGATGCCCTTCGCGACCTCGTCCTTGTTCTTGACGTCCTTGCTGAAGTCCACCGAGACGATCATGCCGACGCCGTAGGTGGCGTCGTTGTCCACGTTGTCCGAGGCCTTGGCGAGCGCGGTCGGGGTCAGCGTGGTGAAGTCGCTGTCCGCCGTGGCGACGGCGCCCTCGGCGTCCGCGGCCATCGCGCTGACCTGGTAGGCGGTGCCCACCGCCAGCGCGGCGGACGGGGTCCAGGAGGCACCGTCGGCGGAGATGGTGCCGGGGACCTCCTTGCCGGTCCTGTCGCTCACCTTGACGGTGGTGAGCTTGCCGCCCGTCGCACCGACCTTGAGAGCGTTCGGCGCCACGTCCACCGAACCGGCCTTGGGCTCGATGCTCACCGCGGCCTTCGAGACCTTCGGCGCCGCGCTGGTGGGCACCGCCGCCGCGGGCTGGGAGGCGGCCGCGCCGGCTCCCAGGTCGGCCTTGGCCGCGCTGCCGCCCCCGCTGCCCCCACCGCAGGCGGCCGTCAGCGTCATCGCTCCGCCGACCAGGCCGACGGCCACCACTCTGCGTATCGACCTCACGTCGATTCCCTCCCTCTGGACTCCCCGGACTCCCCGTGGGCCGGCGCAGGACCGTGCGACGGCCCTGCGCCGGCCCGACCGGGTATACGCACCCGGTCACCGGAAAGGTTGCGCCATGCGCGGGGCTCGCCGCCCCGGAAACCCGAGCGGCCCGACCCCAACGGGTGAGGATCGGACCGCTCGGAGAGAACTCACCGGAGTGCCCGGACTGGCCGGGCCGACCTCCGGGTAGGGCCTACCAGTTGGCCCAGTCCACGTTCCAGCCGCCGAGCCCGTTGTCCGGGGCGACGGTCTTCTCCTTGGTGTTCACGATCTTGATGGGGTCGCCGACGATCGAGTCGTTGAAGAACTTGCCGGCCACCGAGGTGTCGCTGCCGCCCTTCACGTCCTGCATCGAGATGCAGCCGTGGCTGGCGTTGGACTTGCCGAAGGGGTTCGCCCAGTAGTTGCCGTGCACGAAGGTGCCGGAGGTGGTCAGCCGCATCGCGTGCGGCACGTCCTGGATGTCGTACTCGCCGCCGAGACCGACGGTCTGCGAGTTCATCCGGGTGACCTTCTCCTTGTCCATCACCACCATGGTCCCGCCCCAGGACGGCGTGGCGTCCGCGCCCAGGGTGACCGGCACGGTGGTGCTCTGACCGCCCCGCTCGATGGTCATCTGGTGCGTCTTGGCGTCCGCGGTGGCGACCTGGGAGCGGCCGATGGTGAACGGCTCGTCCTTGTCCACGTCGCCGTAGACGCCCGGGGCGACCTCGACGTTCTTGAGCCGGTACTTGATGGTCACCTTGGTGTCCGGCGCCCAGTACTGCTCGGGGCGGAAGTCCACCCGCTTGTCGCCGAACCAGTGGCCCTTGACCGCGGTGCCGTTGCTGGTCTCGAAGGTGATGCCCTGGACGACGGCGTCCTTGTTCTTGACCGCCTTGTTGAACTCCACCGAAACGATCATGCCGACGCCGTAGGTGGCGCCGTCGCTGATGTTGTCGTTGGTGGAGATCTTCTTGTCCGGCGTCAGCGTGGTGAACGAGGTGGTGGACGCGGCCACCAGCCCCTCGGCGTCCTTGGCCTGGGCGTTCACCTTGTACGCCATGCCGACGGTGAGCGCCGCCGCGGGCTTCCAGCCGGTTCCGTCCGCGGTGATCGCGCCCGTGACCGGCTTGCCGTCCTTGTCGGTCACGTCGACCGTGGTGAGCTTGCCGTTGGAGACCGACACCTGCAGCCCGTTCGGCTGGACGTCCTGGGCGCCGTCCTTCGGCTCGACGGCGATCACCGCTGCCGAGGCCTTCGTCGTGCCCGAACCGCCCGCGCCCCCGGCGTCCGCCGAGGACGACGCGGCCGCGTTGCCCCCTCCCGAGCCCCCGGAGCCGCTGCCCTTGTCGTCGTTGCAGGCCGCGGTGAACAGCAGTACCCCACCCATGACCAACGCCATCGCACTCATCCGCCCGTAGCGGTTGCTGGTGCGTATCGCGGCGCCGGCCGTCTTACCCGTCTTCACGGTTTCTCCCCTCCCGGTATCCACTCTCTTGACGCGTTGAGTGCCCCCATGAGTTGCACCGGGCGCCGATCTTTCGCGCCGGGCTGCGGACGCGTCGGAGCAGGATAACCGGGCCGTTCGAACGGATCTCCGGGGGTCCCGGGTGGAGCGGGGGTGAACCGGCCGTGAATCGGCGGGCGGGCAGCGGGAGCGGGGCCGGCTAGCGCAGCGCGCTCCCGGCCACCCACTGGTCCCAGGCCACGTTCCAGCCGTTCAGCCCGTTCTGCGGCGGCACGACGTCCCCGGTCGAGGCCTTCACCTCCAGCACGTCCCCCGGGACGGTGTGCTCGAACAGCCAGCCCGCCGGGGAGTCCTTGCTGGTGCCGCCCTTCTCGTCGGCCAGGCCGATGCAGCCGTGGCTGGTGTTGGCGGTGCCGAACACGCCCGGGGCCGCCCAGTAGTTGCCGTGGATGAAGGTGCCGGAGGTGGTCAGCCGCATCGCGTGCGGGACGTCCTTGATGTCGTACTCGTCGCCCATGCCGACGGTCTGCGAGTTCATCCGGGTCACCTTGTACTTCTCCGACACCACCAGCACCCCCCGGTAGGTCGAGTGGTCGGGGCTGCCGCCGGAGACCTTGAGCACCTTGACCACCTTGCCGCCCTGGCCGGCCCGGACGGTCAGGGTGTGCGCGTCCAGGTCCACGGTGGAGACCTGCGCCCGGCCGACGGTGAAGTGCAGGTCCCGGCTCTGGGTGCCGAACTCGCCCGGCGCGCCCTGCACGTCCTTCAGCCGCAGCACCACCGTGACCCTGGTGCCGGCCGCCCAGTACCGCTGCGGGCGGACGTCCAGCCGCTGGTTGCCGAACCAGTGCGCGGCCACCGGCACCGGCGGGTCGGCGGTGACCTGGACGGCCCGCTCCACCGCCGCCCGGTCGGCGATCGGCCGGCTGAAGCGCAGCGAGACCGGCATGCCGACGCCGACCGTCGAGCCGTCCTCCGGGGTGAAGAACGCGACGAAGGTGTGCGCCCGGGCGACGGTCGAGAACGCCGAGTGCTGGGCGGCCTTCTGCCCCTGGTCGTCCTCGGCGACGGCGTCCAGGGTGAACGCGGTGCCCAGCGGCAGCGGGCCGTCGGGCGCCCAGCCGGCGCCGTCCCGGGTGATCGTGCCGGGCACCTCGGTGCCCTTGGCGTCCGCCAGCCGCACCGACACCAGCCGGCCCTGCGCGGTACTCACCCGGACCGCGCCCTCCGGCTGCACGTCCTGCGCGCCGTCGGCCGGCAGCGCGGTCACCACCGCCCGGGACGGCGGCGGCGGAGCGGTGTACGGCACCGGCCCCACGTCGTCGGCGGCCGCCCCGACCGCCGCGTCCCCGCCCGGCGCGCCACCGCCACCGCCGCACCCCGTGAGAACGGCCAGGCAGCAGGCCACCGCCGCCGCACCCCGCGCCCACACCCGTCCTCGGCGCCGCATCCCGGGGCCTCCCACTGTTCGCGTCCGACGCCCGGAACAACGACGCCCGCGGACGGGGGGACACGCCGGACGACTCCCGGAATCCCCGCTCCCCCGGGGGGCCATCCGCCGGTAAGCCCCCGTTCAGCGGCTTCCGATCTGCGCAATCCGGGAAAGAGGAAGTGAACGGGGTCCGGGACACCCCGCCCAGGGAGGGTACGGCCATGGCGTCAGGGCAGGAGCTGGAAGCCGGGGCACGGCCGGACGGCGGCCCGCACACCGCCGAGCCACCGCGGCCCGGCAGCTGGCAGCCGCTCGGCGCCCGCGTCCGCACCGACCGGCTCGGCCGCCGGGGCACCAACTTCGCGCTCTGGGCGGCCGGCGCCGAGGCCGTCGACCTCTGCCTCTTCGACGAGGAGGGCCGGGAGAGCCGGCACCGCCTCACCGAACAGGACTTCCAGGTCTGGCACGGCTTCCTGCCCGGCGTGCGCCCCGGCACCCGCTACGGCTTCCGGGTGCACGGCCGGTGGGACCCGTGGACCGGCGCCCGCTGGAACCCGGCCAAGCTGCTGCTGGACCCGTACGCCCGCGCCGTCGACGGCTGTTACACCTCGCACGACGCCGCCTGCGCCGCCGTGCGCAACTGGCCGGAGGCGGACGTCGCCGACACCGTCCGGGACAACCGCGACTCCGCCCCCTACGTGCCCAGAGCCGTGGTCGTCCACGACGACGACGACTGGTACGACGACCACCGCCCGAAGACCCCGTGGGCCGAGACGGTGCTCTACGAACTGCACGTGCGCGGCTTCACCATGCGCCACCCCGACGTCCCTCCGCACCTGCGGGGCACCTACGCCGGCCTCGCCCACCCCGCCTCGATCGCCCACCTCACCCGCCTCGGCGTGACCGCCGTCGAGCTGCTGCCGGTCCACCAGTACGCCAGCGAGGACCACCTGCAGGCGCGCGGCCTGGTCAACTACTGGGGCTACAACACGATCGGCTACTTCGCCCCGCACGCCGGCTACTCCGCCTCCGGCTCGCGCGGCGGCCAGGTCGGCGAGTTCAAGCGGATGGTCCGCGCCCTGCACGCCGCCGGGATCGAGGTGATCCTGGACGTGGTGTTCAACCACACCGCCGAGGGCGGCGAGCTCGGCCCGATGCTCTCGCTGCGCGGCATCGACAACGCCGCCTACTACCGCCTCCCGCCCAACCGCCCGCGCGGCTACGCCGACTACACCGGCTGCGGCAACACCCTGGACACCCGCCGCCCGCAGGCGATCCGGCTGGTCACCGACTCGCTGCGCTACTGGGTCGCCGAGATGGGCGTCGACGGCTTCCGCTTCGACCTCGCCGCCGCCCTGGCCCGCGGCGGCCCGGGCGGCGGCGACGGCGTGGACATGGACCACCCCTTCCTCGCCGCCGTCGCCCAGGACCCGCTGCTCAGCCGGGTGAAGCTGATCGCCGAGCCCTGGGACGTCGGCCCGGGCGGCTACCAGGTGGGCGGCTTCCCCCCGCTGTGGGCCGAGTGGAACGACAAGTACCGCGACACCGTGCGGGACTTCTGGCGCGGCGCCCGCCCGGACGTCCGGGAGCTCGGCTACCGGCTCACCGGCTCCTCCGACCTCTACCAGCGCGGCGGGCGCCGCCCGTACGCCTCCGTCAACTACGTGACCGCGCACGACGGTTTCACCCTGCGCGACCTGGTCTCCTACGACCGCAAACACAACGAGGCGAACGGCGAGGCCAACCGGGACGGCACCGACGACAACCGCTCGTGGAACCACGGCGCCGAGGGCGAGACGGCCGACCGGGACGTCAACGCGCTGCGGCTGCGCCAACTGCGCAACCTGACCGCCACCCTGCTGCTCTCCGCGGGCGTCCCGATGCTCACCGCCGGGGACGAGCTGGGCCGCACCCAGGGCGGCAACAACAACGCCTACTGCCAGGACAACGAGGTCAGTTGGCTGGACTGGTCGCTGCTGGCGGAGCCCGGCTGGCGGGAGCTGTCCGAGCTGACCGCCCGGCTGATCCGGCTGCGCCGCTCCCACCCGGTGCTGCGGCAGCGGGCGTTCTTCTCGGGCCGGGCCGCCACCCCCGGCGGCCAGCCCGACCTGGCCTGGTTCACCCCGCTGGGCAAGGAGATGACCGAGGCCGACTGGTTCGCGCCGACCGCCTGCCTGGGCATGCTGCTGTCCGGCACCGCGATGTCCGAACGGGACGACGCCGGGAAGCCGTTGCGCGACGACAGCTTCCTGCTGCTGCTCAACGCCGGCCACCGGACCACGGTGTTCACCCTGCCGGGCGAGCCCTGGGCGGCGCCGGAGGCCGGGTACGAGACGGTGGTCGACACGGCCGAGGCGGGGACGGGCGAGCCGCACCCGCGGGGCACCGTCGTCCTGGGCGGGCGCTCCCTGCAGCTGCTGCGCGCGCCCGCCCCGGGGGCCTAGGGCCGGAGCACCGCGGCCGGCTCAGCCGCGGGCGTGCCCGAGCTCGACGTTCTCCAGCACGCCGATCGCGTCCGGCACCAGCACCGCCGCCGAGTAGTAGGTGCTGACCAGGTACGAGGCGACGGCCTTCTCGTCGATGCCCATGAACCGGACGTTCAGCCCCGGCTCGACCTCGTCCGGGATGCCGATCTGGGTGAGCCCGACCACGCCCTGGTTGTCCTCGCCGACCCGCATCGCGATGAACGCGCTGGTCTGCTGGTCGGAGACCGGGATCTTGGTGCACGGGAAGATCGGCACCCCGCGCCAGGTCGGCCGCTGCTTGCCGAGCACGTCGACGGTGGCCGGGTAGACGCCGGCCTTGTTGCACTCCCGCTCGAAGGCGGCGATCGCCCGCGGGTGGGCGAACAGGTAGTCGGTGTCCCGGCGCATGCTCAACAGCTCGTCCAGGTCGTCCGGGGTGGGCGCCCCGGAGCGGGTCTGGATCCGCTGGTCGAAGTCGGCGTTGTTGAGCAGGCCGAACTCCGGGTTGTTGATGATCTCGTGCTCCTGCCGCTCCCGCAGCGCCTCGACGGTCAGCCGCAGCTGCTCCTCGGTCTGGTTCATCGGCTTGTTGTAGAGGTCCGCGACCCGGGTGTGCACCTTCAGGACCGTCTGGGCGACGCTCAGCTCGTACTCGCGCGGCCTCAGCTCGTAGTCGACGAAGGCACCGGGCAGCTCGTACTCGCCCTCGTGCCCGGCCGACAGGTCGATCTCCGCCTCGCCGTGCGCGTTCTGGGCCTGCGCGGCGTCGGCGGCGAAGCCCAGCAGCTGCTCGCGCAGCGAGTCCGAGCGGTCGACCAGCTCCTGGAAGACCGACCAGGACAGCGCCATCGCGGTGCCGGAGGTCGCCGCCTTCACGGTGTAAGGCCAGGTGCCGCTCGGCTCGGTGAGCGCCTCGTCGCCGAGGTGGTCGCCGTCGGCGAGCGAGCCGAGCACCGCCTGCTCGCCGTACTTGCCGGTGCCGATCCGGTCCACCTTGCCGTGCGCGACCAGGAACACCTCCTCGATCGGCGCGCCCTCCTGCACCAGCACGTCGCCGACCGCGAAGTCCCGCTGCACGAACCGGCGGGCCAGCTCCTCCAGCACGGTGTCGTCCTCGTAGCCGCGCAGCGCCGGGACCTCGCGCAGCGAGGGGGCGATCACGCTCACCGCGGAGCCGGCCACGGAGAAGCCCACCCGGCCGCGGCCGGCGGCGAAGCTGAGGCGGCGGTTGACCCGGTAGGTGCCGGCACTGACCTGCACCCAGGGCAGCATCTTCAGCAGCCAGCGGGAGGTGATCTCCTGCATCTGCGGCTTCGACTTGGTCGTCGTCGCCAGGTTGCGCGCCGCGGTCGTGCTGAGGCTGAGCTGGGCCCGCACCCGCACTGTCGCGGATCCCGGGCCGGGGGTCGGGGTGGACTCGGTCTCGACCGTCATGTCCGCACTCCTGTCACTCGGGCATCGATGAGCATCCGTCAGAAGATCCATCGGCCGATCGGCCGGGGCTCGCAAGAGGCGCACGGCGCATTCCTCCCTGCACGAACCGCCGCGCGCGCCCCACCGGCCACCCGCACACGTCCCGTCCGGGTGGCCGGTTCTCGCCGCACACCGCCGACAGGGGCGAAAAACCGGATGAGAAGTGACGGGCTCTCTGCCTACCCTCACCGCGATGGCCGAGAACCGACAAGACACCGACAACCCGCCCGCCGACGGGACCGCCGAACCCGCCGCGGCGGCCACCACCGCCGCAGCCGCACCGCCGGCCGCGCCCCGCCACTCCACGGTCCGCTCGCTGCTGCGCCTGTGGCCGTACGCGCGCGCCGTCCGCGGCCGGCTGGTCGTCTCGGTGACGGCCGCCACGCTCGGCATGCTGAGCACCCTCGCCGTCCCGGTGCTCCTCGGCCGGATCGTGGACGGCCCGCTCGCCACGCACGACCTCGCCGCCCTCTGGCCGCTGATCGGCCTGGTGCTGCTGGTCGGGCTCTTCGAGGCCGGACTGTTCTTCACCCGCCGGGTGGTGCTGGCCCGCCCGCTGGCCGGGCTGGAGACGGCGATGCGCGGCGACCTCTTCGCCAAGCTCCAGCGGCTGCCGGTCTCCTTCCACGACCGCTGGGGCTCCGGCCAGCTCCTGTCCCGGGCCACCGCAGACATGTACACCATGCGGCTGTTCCTGGCCTTCCCGCTGGTGTTCCTGATCGTCAACTCGGTCATGTTCCTGGCCGGCACGGTGGTGATGTTCACCCAGGACTGGCGGCTCGCCCTGATCGCCCTGGTGCCCGTCGTCCCGCTGTTCGTCCTCACCCGGCGCTTCGAGTCCGGCTACTCCGGCGCCTCCCGCCTCGCCCAGGACCAGAACGGCGACCTCGCCACCGTGGTCGAGGAGTCCGTCCTCGGCATCCGGATCCTCAAGGCCTTCGGCCGCCACCGCTCGATGGCCGAGCGCTTCCGGGCCCAGGCCCGGGAGCTGCGCCGCACCGAGCTGCACAAGGCCCACCTGCTGGCCAACCTCTGGGCGGTGATCGTCGGCCTGCCGGAGATCGCCCTCGGCTGCGCCCTCGCCGTCGGCGCGTACCTGGTCGCCCACGACGAGCTGAGCGCCGGCGCCCTGGTCGCCTTCCTCTCCACCGCGCTCGCGCTGCGCTGGCCGGTGGAGTCGCTCGGCTGGCTGCTCGCGTACGCCAACGAGGCCGCCACCGCGACCGACCGCTTCTTCGAGGTGCTGGACGAGCCGGACACCCCCGACCCGGGCTCCGCCACCGGCCTCGCCACCCGGGACGGCATCCGCTTCACCGACGTCCGCTTCCGCTACCCCGACGCCCCGGCCGGCAGCCCCGACCTGCTGACCGGCATCGACCTGCACGTCCGCAGCGGCGAGACGATGGCCCTGGTCGGCGCCACCGGCAGCGGCAAGACCACCCTGACCGCCCTGCTCCCCCGGCTGTACGACGCCACCGCCGGCACCATCACGCTGGACGGCCGGGACATCCGCGACCTGCCCCGGGAGCGGCTGCGCGAACTCGTCGCGGTCGCCTTCGAGGAGCCCACCCTGTTCTCCGCCACCGTCCGGGAGAACGTCCTGATGGGTGCCCCGGGCGCGACCGGGGAGCAGCTGCGCTCCGCCCTCGCCACCGCCCAGGCCGGCTTCGTGGAGAAGCTCCCCGAGGGTGCCGACACCGAGGTCGGCGAGCAGGGCCTGAGCCTGTCCGGCGGCCAGCGCCAGCGCCTCGCCCTGGCCCGCGCGGTGGTCGGCGACCCGGCCTTCCTGGTGCTGGACGATCCGCTCTCCGCCCTGGACGTGCACACCGAGGCCCTGGTCGAGCGCGCGCTGCGCGAGGTCCTCGGCACCACCACCGCCCTGGTGGTGGCCCACCGTCCCAGCACCGTGCTGCTCGCCGACCGGGTCGCGGTCCTGGCGGACGGCCGGATCGAGGCCGTCGGCACCCACCAGGAACTGCTCCGCGACTGCGCGCTCTACCGCGAACTGATGTCGGGCGAGGCCGCCCTCGTGCCCGAAGGAAGTGCAGCCCCGTGACCACGACCGCCGAACCCACGAAGGCCGGGCCCGCCGCGTCCGCCGCGTCCGCCGAGGAGGAACTTCCCCCGCCCCCGGCCGACGAGGAGGACATCCCCGTCCCGCCCGGCGCGCCCCGGGCGCTGCTGCGCTCGCTGCTCGGCCCGCACCGGGCCCGGATCGCCGTCGCGATGGTGGTGATCCTGGTCCAGCAGGCGGCCCTGCAGTCCGGCCCGCTGCTGGTCGCCGTGGCGATGGACCGCGCCATCCCGGCGCTGCGCGCGCACGACTCCGGCCCGCTGGTCGCGGTCATCGCCGCGTACCTGTTCTGCGCACTGCTCAGCCCGGTGCTGCAGTGGGTGTTCATCAAGATCAGCGCCCGGATCAACCAGGACATCCTGCTGGAGCTGCGCGGCCGGATCTTCCGGCACGCCCAGCGGCTGAGCCTGGACTTCCACGAGCGCTACACCTCGGGCCGGATCATCTCCCGGGCCACCAGTGACATCGACGCGCTGCGCGAGCTGCTCTCGGAGGGCCTGCAGGAGCTGCTGACGGTCTTCCTGTCGGTCTGCTACATCTCGGTGCTGCTGCTGGTGCTGGACTGGCGGCTCGGGCTGGTCTCACTCGTGTCCGCGGTGCCGCTGGCGCTGATCGCCCGGTCCTTCCGCAGCCGCTCGCGCCGGGTGTACCGCCGCTCCCGCACCTCGGCGGCCTCGCTGATCGTCCGCTTCACCGAGACCATGAACGGCATCCGCCCGGTGCAGGCCTTCCGCCGCGAGAAGGCCAACGACGCGGCCTTCGCGGTGGTCAACCGGCAGTCCGCCACCGCGACCGCGGACGGCCTGCTGGAGATCGCCCGCTACGTCGGCCTCTCCCGGGCCACCGCCAACCTGTGGCTCACCGGCGTGCTGCTGTTCGGCGCGTACCTGGCCGTCGACGACTCGCTGGCGCTGGGCACGCTCACCGCCTTCGTGCTCTACCTGCGCCGGCTCTACGACCCGATCGACCAGCTGGCGATGTTCCTGAACAGCTACCAGTCGGCCGCCGCCGCGCTGGAGAAGATCGCCGGCCTGCTCGCCCACGAGCCGACCGTCGCCGAACCGGCCGAGCCGAAGGAGCTGCCGCAGGCGGCTCGGAAGGGCCGGGAGGTGTCCTTCGAGGCGACCCGCTTCTCCTACCCCACCGGCAAGGAGGTGCTGCCGCCCTTCGACCTGCTGATCCCGGCCGGGCAGACGGTCGCGGTGGTCGGCGCGACCGGCGCGGGCAAGTCGACGGTCGCCAAGCTGCTGGCCCGCTTCTACGACCCGACCGAGGGCCGGATCCGGCTGGACGGCGTGGACCTGCGCGAGCTGGCCACCCCCGAGCTGCGGCGCGGGGTGGTGATGGTGACCCAGGAGTCCTTCCTGTTCTCCGGCACGGTCGCCGAGAACATCGCGATCGGCCGCCCCGGCGCCACCCGCGAGGAGGTCGAGCGGGCCGCCCGCGACATCGGCGCGTACGAGTTCATCGCCGCGCTGCCGGACGGCTTCGACACCGACGTGCGCAAGCGCGGCGGCCGGATCTCAGCCGGCCAGCGCCAGCTGGTGGCCTTCGCCCGTGCCCTGCTGGCCGACCCGGCGGTGCTGATCCTTGACGAGGCGACCAGCTCGCTGGACGTCCCGGGCGAGCAGGCCGTACAACGGGCGATGCGCACGGTGCTGGCCGGCCGGACGGCGGTGATCATCGCCCACCGGCTCTCCACCGTGGAGATCGCCGACCGCGTCCTGGTGATGGACCAGGGCCGGATCGTGGAGGACGGCTCCCCGCAGGAGCTGATCGACGGCTCCGGCCGCTTCGCCGCCCTCCACCGGGCCTGGCGGGACAGCCTGGTCTAGCCGCGGGGTGTCCGACACCCCCGGCCCCTCGATGTGCCCGTCCGGGTGCGCCGTCACGCACCCGGCCGGGCCGCACCTCGGACGACTGCCGTCCGTCCGTCTCGGACGCACGGACGGCAGTCGTCCGGCGCGACGTCAGCGCAGCAGCCCCGCGTCCATCCCGGCCGACTCGACGGGCAGAGCGACCAGGCCCGGCTCGGCCGGGGAGGCCAGCAGCGGGTGCGCGGGCAGCACCCGGACGGTGTAGCCGAACGGGCCGGTCCGGCACAGCTCCAGCGTGCCCTCGTAGCGGGTGCGGCCGTCCAGGTCGGGCCCGCCGACCGGCTTCAGGGCGAGCAGGCAGGCGTCCGAGATGCCGTCCGACTCGTCCACCCGGCCGGAGACCACCTGGA
Organism: Kitasatospora sp. NPDC038210; assembly: GCF_055600605.1. Classification (NCBI taxonomy): domain Bacteria; kingdom Bacillati; phylum Actinomycetota; class Actinomycetes; order Kitasatosporales; family Streptomycetaceae; genus Kitasatospora; species Kitasatospora sp. NPDC038210. Next base: position 80,049 of record NZ_JBVJYK010000006.1, read on the forward strand.
CCTCGACGTCGCCCGGCTGCAGGGTGCCGAGCGCGACCTGCACCCGCAGCGCCAGCGAGCTGCCCAGCTCCTGGGCCTCGGTCGGGCACTCCGCCTCGACGTGCTCGACCCGGACGGCCGGCCAGGCCTCCCGGACCTTCGCCTTCCAGCCGGCCAGCTCCCGGGCGCCCGTGAACCGCCCGGTGGACCGCCCGCCCGCCTCCGCGCGCCCGGCTTCCGGCGCCGCCAGCTCCCGCTGGGCCAGCGCCGCCGGGGCGTACAGCCGTTCGACGTACTCGCGGACCATCCGCCCGGCGAGCACCTTGGGCCCGAGGGTGACCAGGGTGTGCCGGACCATGGCGATCCAGTGGTGCGGCAGGCCGTCCGCGTCGCGGTCGTAGAACCGGGCGGCGACCTGGTGCTCGATCAGGTCGTAGAGCGCGGCCGCCTCGATGTCGTCGCGCCGCTCGGCCTCGCCGCTGTCCGGGTCGAGCACCCCTCCGCTCTCGTCGGCGGTGGGGATCGCCCAGCCGTTGCGGCCGTCGTACCACTCGTCCCACCAGCCGTCCAGGACGGACAGGTTGAGGCAGCCGTTGAGCGCTGCCTTCATCCCCGAGGTGCCGCAGGCCTCCAGCGGGCGCAGCGGGTTGTTCAGCCAGACGTCGCAGCCCGGGTAGAGGTGCCGGGCCATCGCCATGTCGTAGTCCGGCAGGAAGACGATCCGGTGCCGGACCGCCGGGTCGTCGGCGAAGGCGACCATCTGCTGGATCAGCCGCTTGCCGCCGTCGTCGGCCGGGTGGGCCTTGCCGGCCACCACGATCTGCACCGGCCGGGTGGGGTGCAGCAGCAGGCCGCGCAGCCGCTCCGGGTCGCGCAGCATCAGGGTGAGCCGCTTGTAGGAGGGCACCCGGCGGGCGAAGCCGATGGTGAGCACGTCGGGGTCGAGCACCGAGGAGACCCAGCCGAGTTCGGCCTCCCCGGCCCCGCGCTGGCGCCAGGAGGCGCGCAGCCGGCGGCGGGCCTCCTCCACCAGCTGGGCGCGCAGGGTGCGGCGGAGCTCCCAGATCTCGGTGGTGCCGATCGTCTCCAGGCCGGTCCAGCGGGTGGCCTCGCCGGTGGTCATCGCCTCCTCGGCGCGCTCGGCGCCGATCTCGGCGGCGCCGAGCCGCACGACCGCCGGGTCGATCCAGGTGGCGGCGTGCACGCCGTTGGTGACCGAGGTGATCGGCACCTCGGAGGGGTCGAAGCCGGGCCAGAGGCCGTTGAACATCGAGCGGCTGACCTCGCCGTGCAGGGTGGAGACCCCGTTGGCGCGCTGGGCCAGCCGCAGGCCCATGGCGGCCATGTTGAACAGCTTCGGGTCCCCGCCGGGCCAGGTCTCGGCGCCGAGCGCGAGCACCCGGTCGACCGGGACGCCGGGCAGGGCGGCGTCGCCGCCGAAGTGGCGGGCGACGAGGTCGCGGTCGAAGCGGTCGATGCCGGCCGGGACCGGCGTGTGGGTGGTGAAGAGGGTGCCGGCCCGGACGGACTCCAGGGCAGCGGCGAAGTCCGGACCGTCCGGCTCCTCGGCGACGAGTTCGCGGATCCGTTCGACGCCGAGGAAACCGGCGTGGCCCTCGTTGGTGTGGAAGACCTCGGGGGCGGGGTGTCCGGTGAGCCGGCAGTAGACGCGCACGGCCCGGACGCCGCCGATGCCGAGCAGCATCTCCTGCAGCAGCCGGTGCTCGCTGCCGCCACCGTAGAGCCGGTCGGTGACGTCGCGTTCGGCCGGCGAGTTGGCCTCGATGTCGGAGTCGAGCAGCAGCAGCGGGACCCGCCCGACCTGGGCCTTCCAGATCCGGGCGGCCAGGGTGCGGCCGCCGGGCAGGGCGAGGTCGACCCGGCTGGGGGTGCCGTCGGCCTCCCGGAGCGGGCTGACCGCCAGCTCGTCCGGGTCGAGCAGCGGGTAGCGCTCCTGCTGCCAGCCGTCCCGGCCGAGGGACTGCCGGAAGTAGCCGTGCCGGTAGAACAGCCCGACGCCGATGACCGGGACGCCGAGGTCGCTGGCGGCCTTGAGGTGGTCGCCGGCCAGGATGCCGAGCCCGCCGGAGTACTGGGGCAGCGCGGCGGCGATGCCGTACTCGGGCGAGAAGTAGGCGATCGCGGCGGGCAGCGGGGCGGCCTCGGCCTCCTGCTGCCGGGTCTGGTACCAGCGCGGGCCGGTCAGGTAGTCGCGCAGGTCGTCGGCGAGGTCGCCGAGTCTGCGCAGGAACCGCCGGTCGGCGGCGAGCGCGGCGAGCCGGCCGGCCGGGACCTCCCCGAGCAGCCGCACCGGGTCCTCGCCGGTCGCGGCCCAGACCTCCGGGTCCACGGACCGGAACAGGTCCCTGGTCTCGGGGTGCCAGGACCAGCGCAGGTTGAGGGCCAGCTCGTGCAACGGCTGGAGTTGTTCGGGCAGGACGGTGCGGACGGTGAATCTGCGGATTGCCTTCACGGCGTGAAGCGTAGCCGTGGCGGCCGGTCCGACAGTGCGTCAAGTGGGCTATTGGGCATCCGTTCGGGCTATTGATGAGATCGCATTCGGCGCATTGGACTGCACGGGGGGCGCGCGAGGCGCACATTTCGAGGAGCCGCGCTACCAATACGTGAACTCTTCGGTACGGATCCATTTCCGATGGCGCATCCGCTCGGGAGAAGACCCGAAACTACTGTCGTACTGCTGCAAAAACCTTGTCGCCGGTGCGAGGATGACCGAAGGTCGTTGATGCTGTGGGGAGTGCGGCGACGGGTGGCGTCCCCCTTGAAGCAGCACGTCCGAATCCTTTTCGCGTTGGCCGTTCCCGTTCTTCTTAGCCCATTCGGCGCTCACCGCGCACCGACGCGTGTCCTCGCGCCCGGCCCGCTCGTTCACGGGTGGACCGGACCGCCCAGGGGCGCGCCCCCGGAGGCGTGCGCCGGGACGCGCACGGGCTCGGGGGCGTCCTGCCACCGGCTCGGCGGGCGCCGGGCAGGTTGCCGGGGACAGCGGCGCGGGCAGGCTCCGGTCGCACGTCCTCCCCACCCAGCAGTCCTCCCGGTACTCCCCTGGCCCGATCCCCCGGCCCGCGGGAGCTGCCGCCGATCTCGGGCAGGAGCTTGGCATGCACGGCGACACGCGGGACCAGTCCACACCGGTGGCCGAAGCCCTCGACTCAGCGGTCGCGGAATCCGCCGGACGGATGGATTCTGACACTCGGACAGATCCGGCGATGCCTGCGCCCAGGGCGTCCGGCGCGGTCCGTACCGGATCCTCCGAATCCCAACCCCCCGCGGACCGGACCTCGACGGCGCGGTCCCCCGAAACGGCCCGACGACCCGGGACCGAGGAGGACCGGACCGCGGCACCCCGCAGGCGCACCACCACGCGCCGCACCACCGCCACCGCGTCGGCCGCCACCCCGAAGGCCGGAGCCGGGGCCGAGCCCGCGCCCCGCAAGACCGCCCCGAGGAAGGCGGCCGCCCCGAAGGCGCCCGCCGCGAAGACCGCCGCCGAACCGGCGGCCGGGCCGGCCCGCAAGACCGCCGCCAAGCCCTCCGCCCGCAAGACAGAGAGCGACACCGTGATCGGCCGCATCCCCGTCCTGGACGTCAGTCCCCTCGTCGACGCCGGCCGCCGCCCGGCCAAGGCCGTCGTCGGCGAGACCTTCCTGGTCACCGCGACCGTCTTCCGGGAGGGCCACGACGCCGTCAACGCCAACGTGGTACTGCGCGACCCGCGCGGCCGCAGCGGCCCGTGGACGCCGATGCGCGAGCTCGCCGAGGGCACCGACCGCTGGGGCGCGTACGTCACCCCGACCGCGCCCGGCCGCTGGTCGTACCTGGTGGAGGCGTGGAGCGACCCGGTCGCCACCTGGCGCAGGACCGCCTCGGTGAAGCTGCCCGCCGGCATCGACACCGCGCTGGTCCTGGAGGAGGGGGCCCGGCTGTTCGAGCAGGCCGCGGCCGGCGTGCCGAAGAAGGAGGGCCGCGCCGACGTCCTGGCCGCCGCCGAGGCGCTGCGCGACCCGACCATGCCGCCGCTGTCCCGGCTGGCCGCCGCCCTCGCCCCCGAGGTGCTGGAGCTGCTGGCCCGCTACCCGCTGCGCGAGCTGCTCAGCGCCTCCCGCCCGCTGCCGCTGCAGGTGGACCGCGAGCGGGCACTGTTCGGCTCCTGGTACGAGTTCTTCCCCCGTTCGGAGGGGGCCGTGGTGGACCCGAGCGGCGTCGAGCCGCCGCGCTCGGGCACCCTGCGCACCGCCGCCGAACGGCTACCGGCGGTCGCCGCGATGGGCTTCGACGTGGTCTACCTGCCGCCGGTCCACCCGATCGGCCGAGCCTTCCGCAAAGGCCCTGACAACACCCTGACGGCCGGTCTGCACGACGTCGGCTCGCCCTGGGCGATCGGCTCCCCGGAGGGCGGCCACGACGCCGTCCACCCGGACCTCGGCACCATCGAGGACTTCGACCACTTCGTCTCCGAGGCGCGGGAGCTGAACCTGGAGGTGGCGCTCGACTTCGCCCTCCAGTGCTCGCCGGACCACCCCTGGGTGAACAAGCACCCGGAATGGTTCAGCCACCGCGCGGACGGCACCATCGCCTACGCCGAGAACCCGCCGAAGAAGTATCAGGACATCTATCCGGTCAACTTCGACCAGGACATGGACGGAATCGTCAAGGAAACCGTCCGAATCCTTCGGTTCTGGATGTCACACGGCGTGCGGATCTTCCGGGTCGACAACCCGCACACCAAACCGGTGGTGTTCTGGGAGAAGGTGCTCTCCGACATCGCCCGCACCGACCCCGATGTCGTGTTCCTGGCGGAGGCCTTCACCCGCCCCGCGATGATGCACACCCTGGCGAAGATCGGTTTCCACCAGTCGTACACGTACTTCACCTGGCGCACCACCAAACCGGAACTCACCGAGTACCTCACCGAACTCACCGGTGACGCAGCCGCCTACATGCGCCCCAACTTCTTCGCCAACACCCCGGACATCCTGCACGCCTACCTGCAGCACGGCGGCCGGGCCGCCTTCGCGGTCCGCGCGGTGCTCGCCGCCACCCTCTCCCCCAGCTACGGCGTCTACGCCGGCTACGAGCTCCACGAGAACGAGCCGGCCCACCCGGGCTCCGAGGAGTACCTGCACTCGGAGAAGTACGAGCTGCGCCCGCGCGACTGGAACCGCACCGACACCCTCGCCCCGCTGCTGACCGTGCTCAACCGGCTGCGCCGGCGCCACCCCGCCCTGCAGCAGCTGCGCGACCTGCGCTTCCACCCCACCGACAACGACCAGGTGCTCGCCTACTCCAAGACCGCGACCACCCCCGAGGGCCTCACCGACCAGGTCATCACCGTGGTGAACCTCGACCCGCACCACGTCCAGGAGGCCACCGTCAGCCTCGACGGCGACGGCCCGTACGCGGTGCACGACGAGCTCACCGGCGCCGTCTACACCTGGGGCCGGCACAACTACGTCCGGCTCGATCCCTCAGCCGAGCCGGCTCACCTCCTCACGGTTCGGAGGAACCCAGCGTGACAGTGAACGAGCCCGTCCCCGACACCTTCCCCGAGACCTCGAAGAAGAACCTGGACCCCGAGTGGTTCAAGCGTGCGGTCTTCTACGAGGTGCTGGTGCGGTCCTTCCAGGACAGCAACGGCGACGGGGTCGGGGACCTCAAGGGGCTCACGGCCAAGCTCGACTACCTCCAGTGGCTCGGGATCGACTGCCTCTGGCTCCCCCCGTTCTTCGCCTCGCCGCTGCGCGACGGCGGCTACGACGTGTCCGACTACACCTCGGTGCTGCCGGAGTTCGGCGACCTCGCCGACTTCATGGAGTTCACCGACGCCGCGCACGCCCGCGGCATGCGCGTGATCATCGACTTCGTCATGAACCACACCAGCGACCAGCACCCGTGGTTCCAGGCCTCCCGGGAGGACCCGGACGGGCCCTACGGCGACTTCTACATGTGGGCCGACGACGACAAGCAGTACCCGGACGCCCGGATCATCTTCGTCGACACCGAGACCTCCAACTGGACCTACGACCCGGTCCGCAAGCAGTACTACTGGCACCGCTTCTTCTCGCACCAGCCGGACCTCAACTACGACAACCCCCGGGTCCAGGACGAGATGATCGCCGGGCTGCGGTTCTGGCTCGACCTCGGCATCGACGGCTTCCGGCTGGACGCGGTGCCGTACCTCTTCGCCCGCGAGGGCACCAACTGCGAGAACCTGCCGGAGACCCACGAGTTCCTCAAGCGGGTCCGCAAGGAGATCGACGCCGACTACCCCGACACCGTGCTGCTCGCCGAGGCCAACCAGTGGCCGGAGGACGTCGTCGACTACTTCGGCGACTTCACCTCGGGCGGCGACGAGTGCCACATGGCGTTCCACTTCCCGGTGATGCCGCGGATCTTCATGGCGGTGCGCCGCGAGTCCCGCTACCCGGTGTCCGAGATCCTCGCCAAGACCCCGCGCATCCCCAACGGCTGCCAGTGGGGCATCTTCCTGCGCAACCACGACGAGCTGACCCTGGAGATGGTCACCGACGAGGAGCGCGACTACATGTACGCGGAGTACGCCAAGGACCCCCGGATGCGCGCCAACGTGGGCATCCGCCGCCGGCTCGCCCCGCTGCTGGAGAACGACCGCAACCAGATCGAGCTGTTCACCGCCCTGCTGCTCTCCCTGCCCGGCTCGCCGGTGCTCTACTACGGGGACGAGATCGGCATGGGCGACAACATCTGGCTCGGCGACCGGGACGGCGTGCGCACTCCGATGCAGTGGACCCCGGACCGCAACGCGGGTTTCTCCTCCGCCGACCCGGGCAGGCTCAGTCTGCCGCCCATCATGGACCCGGTGTACGGCTTCCAGGTGACCAACGTCGAGGCGCAGCAGAGCAGTTCGAGTTCGCTGCTGCACTGGACGCGTCGCATGATCGAGATCCGCAAGCTCAATCCGGCGTTCGGCCTCGGCAGCTACGCCGAACTGCCGTCCAGCAACCCCGCCGTGCTGGCCTTCGTGCGCGAGCACGAGGGGGACCTGGTCATGTGCGTGAACAACTTCTCGCGGTTCGCTCAGCCGACCGAGCTGGACCTGCGGCAGTACGGCGGGCGGTACCCGGTCGAGCTGATCGGCGGGGTGCGCTTCCCGTCGATCGGTGAGTGGCCCTACCTGCTCACCCTGGCCGGGCACGGCTTCTACTGGTTCCAGCTCCGGCAGCCCCCGCGTCTGAGCGGGACCAGGCGGTCGAAGTAACGATCCGCCACGGCCGCACCGCCACACCGGCACCACCAGACCCTCCGGGGGCGCCAGTTGAACCCCAGCGCCCCCGGAGTTCTCTGCACCACCGCGTACGGAGAACAGCCCAACGGCCACCCACACGAAGGCGTGACACCCGAGCCACGCTCGCGTGCCGCGACCGCCGCGCCGCCGCAATCCGGAAGACTGACGGACCCGGCCACGACCCGTCGGGCAGTCCGCGTGCTTCCGGGGAAAGGGAGTCATGTCCGAAACCTCCCGTTCTCAAGCCCATGTGCAGCACGACGCCCCGGGCGGCTCCACCACGCCGACCGGCGCGCGGGGCTCCGGGGTCCGGAGAACCGCCCTGGGGGTCAGCGAGCTCGTCCAGGCGGCGCTGCCGCTGATCGCGGCGTGGCTGCCCACCCAGCGCTGGTACGCCGGGAAGGGACGGCCCATCACCGGTCTCACCCCGGTGGTCGGCACCCCGCTGCAGGTCGGCGACCCGGCCCTGCTGCACCTGCTGCTGCGGGTCGAGCACGCCACCACGGCCGGCGCGCCGCACGGCGACATCTACCAGCTGCTGCTCGGCATCCGCTCGCAGGGACTCGGGGACATCGGGCCCGGCGCGGTGCTCGGCCGGCTCAGCCAGGGACCGTACGACGGCGCGACCCTCTACGACGCGGTGCACGACCCCGAACTCACCGGGCGCCTGCTGGAACACCTCGCCACCGGCGACCGCTTCGGCTCACTGTCCTTCCGCCGCACCCCCGGCTCCGGACTGCCCGCCAACCTCCCCGGCCGCGCCTCCACCGCCGAGCAGTCCAACAGCTCGGTCATCTACGGCACCTCGTACATCCTCAAGCTGTTCCGCCGCATCCACCCCGGCACCAACCCCGACCTCGAACTCTCGCTCGCCCTCTCCCGGGCCGGCTCCACCCGCATCCCGCGGGTCGCCGCCTGGTTCGAGAGCCGGATGGAACGCGCCGAACCGGCCACCCTCGGCCTGCTCCAGCGCTACCTGCCGGACGCCGAGGACGGCTGGGAGCTCGCCCTCGACCAGGTCGGCCGGCTCAAGGGCGACCGCTCGCCGGGCAACTTCGCCATCGAGGCGCACCGGCTCGGCCGGGCCACCGCCGAGGTGCACCGGGTGCTGGCCCGGTCGATGCCGGTCGCCCGGCTCGACCGCACCCAGACCGGACGGCTCGCCACCGCGATGGCCGACCGGCTGGACAGCGCCGTCGCCGCCGTCCCCGGACTGCTGCGCTTCCGGGCCGCGCTGCGCACCGCCTTCCAGCAGCTCGCCGACGCCCACCCGGACGGGCTGCCGGTCCAGCGCATCCACGGCGACCTGCACCTCGGGCAGGCCATGCGGACCCCGCACGGCTGGGTCCTGCTGGACTTCGAGGGCGAGCCAGCCAAGTCGGTCAACGAACGGCGCGAACCGCAGCCCGCCCTGCGCGACGTCGCCGCCATGCTCCGCTCCTTCGACTACGCCGCCGCCCACCTGCTGGCCGGCGGCCCGGTCGACCCGGAACTGGCGCACCTGGCCGCCGCCTGGGCCCAGCGCAACCGCACCGCCTTCAGCGCCGGCTACACGGCCGGGGGCGGCGCCGACCCGGCGGCCTCGCCGGAGCTGATGCGGGCGCTGGAGATCGACAAGGCGGTGTACGAGGTGGTGTACGAGGCCCGGCACCGGCCGAGCTGGCTGCCGATCCCGCTGGCCGCGATCAACCGGCTCGCCCTGTCCGTCTGACTCCCCCGATCCCCGCTCGCCCGCCACCCGCACCGCCGCTCGCCGCACCGCCGCTTCCCGTACCGCCCGCAGGAGTTCGCCCACCCCCGCCGCAGGAGGACCACGCCGTGACGCCGCTCGACCCGACCGGCCGCCCCGACCGCACCGTTCCGGCCACCTTCCTGGCCGACGCCGCCGACCCGCCCCGAGCCGAAGGGCTCGCCGACGCCGACGGCGGAGCGGGCCGAGCGACCGACGAAGGAGGGGGTGCCGCAACGGCGGGCGCCGACGCCGGGCCCGAGCGCCCGGCGCCGCGCGGGCGGACCACGCCGCGCGCGGCCCCCGTTCCCGCGGGCGTTCCGGCGGACGCCCCCGTCGGGGCCCTTCGCCTGCCCGAGGCGCCGCTGCCGCCGTCCGAGGTGGACCGGCTGGTGAGCGGGCAGCACCACGACCCGCACGCCCTGCTCGGCGCGCACCCGGTGCACGGCGGCACGGCGGTCCGGGTGCTGCGCCCGTTCGCCGAGCGGGTGGTCGTCGAGACCCCGCACGGCCCCGCCGAACTCACCCACCAGCAGAGCGGGCTGTTCACCGGGCTGGTGACCGGCGGCGAACTGCGGGACTACTCCCTGCTGGTGACCTACCCGGACGGTGAGCCGCTGCGCCAGCAGGACGGCTACCGCACCGCGCCCACCCTCGGCGAGCTGGACCTGCACCTGATCTCCGAGGGCCGGCACGAGCAGCTGTGGCGGGCGCTCGGCTCGCACGTGCGCACCGTCGACGGCGTGGCCGGCACCGCGTTCGCGGTCTGGGCGCCGAACGCGGTCGGAGTGCGGCTGATCGGCGACTTCAACCACTGGAACGGCACCGGGCACCCGATGCGCTCGCTCGGCTCCTCCGGCATCTGGGAGCTGTTCGTCCCGGGCCTGGCCGAGGGCACCACGTACAAGTACGAGGTGCACACCCGGCAGGGCTGGGTGCTCGACAAGGCCGACCCGCTGGCCCGGGCGGCCCAGTGCCCGCCCGGCACCGCCTCGGTGGTCACCTCCTCCGCCTACGCGTGGCAGGACGGCGAGTGGATGGCCCGCCGGGCCCGCGCCCCGCACCACCGGGCGCCGATGTCGGTGTACGAGCTGCACCTGCCCTCGTGGCGCCCGGACCTCACCGACTACCGCGCCATCGCCGAGGAGCTCCCGCGCTACCTCAAGGAGTTGAACTTCACCCACGTGGAGTTCATGCCGGTGATGGAGCACCCCTTCGGCGGCTCCTGGGGCTACCAGGTGTCCGGCTACTACGCCCCCACCGCCCGGCTCGGCGGGCCGGACGACTTCCGGTACCTGGTGGACGCCCTGCACCGACACGGCATCGGCGTGATCGTCGACTGGGTGCCCGCGCACTTCCCCAAGGACGACTTCGCGCTCGCCCGCTTCGACGGCGAGCCGCTGTACGAGCCCGCCGACCCGCTGCGCGCCGAGCACCCCGACTGGGGGACCCTGGAGTTCGACTACGGCCGCAAGGAGGTGCGCAACTTCCTGGTCGCCAACGCGGTCTACTGGTGCGAGGAGTTCCACATCGACGGCCTGCGGGTCGACGCCGTCGCCTCGATGCTCTACCTCGACTACTCCCGCGAGGGCGGCGCCTGGACGCCCAACCAGTACGGCGGCCGGGAGAACCTGGACGCGGCCTCCTTCCTGCAGGAGATGAACGCCACCGTCTACCGGCGCTGCCCCGGTGTGATCACCATCGCCGAGGAGTCCACCGCCTGGGACGGGGTCACCCGCCCCACCGACGCCGGCGGCCTCGGCTTCGGGCTCAAGTGGAACATGGGCTGGATGCACGACTCGCTGGTCTACATCTCCAAGGAGCCGGTGCACCGCAAGTACCACCACAACGAGATCACCTTCTCGATGGTGTACGCCTACTCGGAGAACTACATCCTGCCGATCTCGCACGACGAGGTCGTCCACGGCAAGCAGGCCCTGGTCTCAAAGATGCCCGGCGACTGGTGGCAGCAGCGCGCCAACCACCGCGCCTACCTGGGCTTCATGTGGTCCCACCCGGGCAAGCAACTGCTCTACATGGGGCAGGAGTTCGCCCAGGGCGCGGAATGGGACCACGAGCACGGCCCGCAGTGGTGGGTGCTCGACGAGCAGTGGCCGGCCCACGAGGACCACCGCGGGGTGCGCCGCCTGGTCCGTGACCTCAACCGGCACTACCGCGACACCCCGGCGCTGTGGGAGCTGGACACCACCCCGGACGGCTTCCGCTGGCTCGACGGCGGCGCCGCGGACGACAACCTGCTCTCCTACGTCCGGTACGCGGCCGACGGCACACCGCTGGTCGCGGTCTGCAACTTCTCCCCGGTCGTCCGGCACGGCCGCCGGGTCGGCCTGCCCCGCCTGGCGGGCCGCGACCAGCTGTGGGAGGAGGTGCTGAACACCGACGCCGAGGAGTACGGCGGCAGCGGCATCGGCAACTCCCACCCGGTCAAGGCCGAAGCGGTGGAGTGGGACGGCCAGACCCGCTCCGCGGAACTGGTCCTCCCCCCGCTCGCCACGCTCTGGCTCCGCCCGGCGTGATCGCCTAGGCTCCCCGCCTGGGACGGGTCGTCAGCAGGCGGGGGGCTTGCAGGTGTTGCTGGTACTGGAACTGCTCTACCTTCTGTTGCCCGCGGTCTGCTGGGCGTTCCTGGTCCGCACCCGGACGGTCGGGGTGGCCGTCTTCGCCGTCCTCGCCGGTCTGGCCCTCGCGCTCGCCGGCCTGGCGGAGGACTGGTACTTCACCCGCGCCGCCGCCGAGGTCGAGGCCGGCTATCCGATCGCCGCCGGCCTGGTGGTCCTCGCGGGCGGGCTGGCCGAGCGGCGCCTGCGCGGCCCCCGGCCCGCGAAGGAGTACGACCACCCGGTGGCCGGATCGGCCATCGCGATCACCGTCCACGCCCTGGCGGGCTCGGCGATCGCGTTCGGCTACGGGGCATTCGCCCAAACCGCCTTCCTCCCGAGCGCCGCCGAGATGCCGCTGCCACCCGGGGTGACCGTCGAGCACGACGACGGGGGCTACTGCGGCTCGAACTTCTGCTCCCGGACCCTCACCATCGGCAGCCCCGCCGGCGTGACGGCCGACCGGGTGGAGGCCCGCCTGCGGGCCGCGCTCGCCGCCGACGGCTGGACCCCGGGCCGCAACGGCGCCCTCGTGCACCCGCACGGCTGGCTGGTGGACCGGCGCGTGTCGGAGGCCTTCGTCAGCGGGCGGACGGTGGAGCTGTCCGGCTCGGAAATCACCAACGCCGGGTACTGACCACCGGCGCCCCCGGCAGGACGTTCGTCCCTTGCCGCTCCGGCCCGCCTCTGCTCGCGGACGGTCGTTCGGGGTGCGAAGGTATGGTCGATATGACCACCTTCCGAGACGACGGGACGGAGAAACCCACGTGGCGCGCAGCGTGTACGTGACCGGGATCGACCGGGGGGACGGCCGGCAGGCGGTCGAACTCGGGGTCATGGAACTGCTCACCCGCCAGGTGGACCGGGTCGGGCTCTTCCGCCCGCTGGTGCACGCCTCCGCCCCCGGTGAGCCGGGCTCGGACCACGTCGTCGAGCTGCTGCACGGCCGCTACCGGATCGACCTGCCGAGCACCGAGCTGTACGGCCTCACCTACGAGGAGGCCGCCGCGCTGCAGGCCGCCCAGGGGCAGGACGAGCTGGTCTCCGTCCTGGTCGACCGGTTCCGCGCGATGGAACGGCGCTGCCAGGCGGTGCTGGTGCTCGGCACCGACTTCGCCGACACCAACATCCCGGACGAACTGGCCTTCAACGCCCGCCTCGCCAACGAGTTCGGCGCCGCCGTGCTGCCGGTGGTCGGCGGCCAGGGCAAGGACCCGGAGGCCGTGATCGCCGAGGTGCGCAACGCCCACCGGGCGTACACCGACCTCGGCTGCGAGACCCTGGCGATGATCGCCAACCGGACCGCCGCCAGCGCCAAGCAGCGGATCCAGCGCAAGCTCACCGAGAAGCTGCCGATCCCCGCCTACGTCATCCCGGAGGAGCCGGCCCTGGCCGCGCCGACCGTCGCCCAGCTGGTCGAGGCGACCGGCGCCGAGGTGCTGCTCGGCGACGCGGCCGGCCTGGCCCGCGACGTGCGCGGCTACGTCTTCGGCGGCGCCATGCTGCCGACCTTCCTGGACGCGCTGACCGAGGGCGCGCTCGTCGTCACCCCCGGGGACCGCGCCGACCTGGTGATCGGCTCGCTGGCCGCGCACGCCGCCGGCGCCCCGCCGATCGCCGGCGTGCTGCTGACGCTCGGCCAGCACCCCGGCCCGAACGTGATGGCGCTCGCCGCCCGGCTCGCCCCGGGCACCCCGGTCGCCGTCGTCCCCGAGGGCAGCTGGCCGACCGCCGCCACCCTGACCCACCTGGAGGGCAAGCTCACCGCGGCCAGTCCCCGGAAGGCCGAGATCGCCCTCGGCCTGTTCGAACTCCACGTCGACACCGCCGAGTTGACCAACCTGATCGAGGTCGACCGGTCCGAGCGGGTCACCCCGATGATGTTCGAGCACGAGCTGCTGGAGCGCGCCCGGGCCGGCCGCCGGCACGTCGTGCTGCCCGAGGGCACCGAGGAGCGGGTGCTGCGCGCGGCCGAGATCCTGCTGCGCCGCAACATCTGCGACCTCACCCTGCTCGGCGATCCGGACGCGGTGCGCCGCAAGGCCGCCGGCCTCGGCATCGAGCTGCCGCTGGAGGCGCCGGGCGCCGACCGCGCCCAGGTCCGGCTCGTCGACCCGACCACCAGCCCGCTGCGCCGCCAGTTCGCCGAGCTGTACGCGCGGCTGCGGGCCCACAAGGGGATGACCGTCGAGCTGGCGCTGGACGTCGTCACGGACGTCTCCTACTTCGGCACCCTGATGGTCCAGGAGGGCATCGCGGACGGCATGGTGTCCGGCGCGGTGCACTCCACCGCGGCGACCATCCGGCCGGCCTTCGAGGTGATCAAGACCTCGCCGGGCGCCGCGATCGTCTCCTCCGTCTTCTTCATGTGCCTGGCCGACAAGGTGCTGGTGTACGGCGACTGCGCGGTCAACCCCGACCCGGACGCCCAGCAGCTGGCCGACATCGCGATCCAGGCCGCCGCCACCGCCGCCCAGTTCGGGGTGGAGCCGCGGGTCGCGATGCTCTCGTACTCGACCGGCACCTCAGGCTCCGGCGCCGACGTCGACAAGGTGCGCAAGGCCACCGAGCTCGTCCGCGAGCTGCGGCCGGACATCCTGGTCGAGGGCCCGATCCAGTACGACGCGGCGGTGGACGAGCACGTCGCGGCCACCAAGCTGCCGGGCTCCCCGGTGGCCGGGCGGGCGACCGTGCTGATCTTCCCGGACCTCAACACCGGCAACAACACCTACAAGGCGGTCCAGCGCTCGGCCGGCGCCGTCGCGGTCGGCCCGGTGCTGCAGGGGCTGCGCAAGCCCGTCAACGACCTCTCCCGCGGGGCGCTGGTGCAGGACATCGTCAACACCGTGGCGATCACCGCCATCCAGTCCCAGGACGACAAGGAGCCCCAGGCATGAGCGAAGGAACCCGCGTTCTCGTGCTGAACGCCGGCTCCTCGTCGGTGAAGTACCAGCTGATCGAGATGCTGGACGGCACCCGGCTGGCCTCCGGGCTGGTCGAGCGGATCGGCGAGTCGGGCGGGCGCCTGGTGCACACCCCCCGCACCGGCGAACCGCGCGAGGCGCTGCAGCCGTTCCCCGACCACTCGGCCGCGCTGAAGGCCGTCGCCGAGGAGCTGGCCGCCGACGGCCTCGGGCTGGACTCCCCCGAGCTGGCCGCGATCGGCCACCGGGTGGTCCACGGCGGCAAGCGGTTCACCGAGCCGACCGTGATCACCGAGGAGGTGCTCGGGGAGATCCGCCGGCTCATCCCGGTGGCCCCGCTGCACAACCCGGCCAACATCACCGGCATCGAGGTGGCCCGGGCGCTGCGCCCCGACCTCCCGCAGGTGGCCGTCTTCGACACCGCCTTCCACGCCTCGATGCCCGAGTACGCGGCGCGGTACGCCATCGACAAGGACGTCGCCGACGAGCACCGGGTGCGCCGCTACGGCTTCCACGGCACCTCGCACCAGTACGTCTCGCGGGCGACCGCCCGGCTGCTCGGCAAGGACCCGGCCGAGGTCAACGTGATCGTGCTGCACCTGGGCAACGGCGCCTCCGCCTCGGCGGTCAGCGGCGGGCGCTGCGTCGACACCTCGATGGGCCTGACCCCGCTGGAGGGCCTGGTCATGGGCACCCGCTCGGGCGACATCGACGCCGGCGTGGTGTTCCACCTGCACCGGGTCGGCGGACTGTCGATCGACGAGATCGACGACCTGCTCAACCGCCGCAGCGGGCTGCGCGGCCTGTGCGGCGAGAACGACATGCGCGAGATCATGCGCCGCGCCGACGAGGGGGACGCGGACGCCAGGCTCGCCTTCGACAGCTACGTCCACCGGCTGCGCAAGTACATCGGCGGGTACTACGGGGTGCTCGGCCGGGTGGACGCGATCGCCTTCACCGCGGGCGTCGGGGAGAACGCGGCGCCGGTGCGCGCGGCGGCCACCGCGGGGCTGGACGAGCTGGGCATCGCCGTGGACCCGGAGCTGAACTCGGTGCGCTCGGGCGCGGCCCGGATCATCTCGCCCGCGTACGCCCGGGTGGCGGTCGCGGTGGTGCCCACCGACGAGGAGCTGGAGATCGCCCGGCAGGCCTTCGCACTGGTGCACCGGGAACCTCACATGTCCGAGGACTGACACGAAATCGTCTCACTCCTCGGAATCATTCGTCGGCGATTCCTCCCGGTCCGTGCCGAATGCACCCATAACCCGAACGGATAGACTGATCGATATGCGCCGAGCGAAAATTGTCTGCACCCTGGGTCCGGCGACGGACTCCTACGAACAGCTGAAGGCCATCGTCGAGGCGGGCATGAACGTCGCCCGACTGAACATGAGCCACGGCAACCACGCGGACCACGAGGAGCGGTACCGCAAGGTCCGCCAGGTCTCGGAGGACACCGGCAAGGCCATCGGCGTCCTGGCCGACCTCCAGGGTCCGAAGATCCGTCTGGCGACCTTCGCCAACGGCCCGGTGACCGTCGACAACGGCGACGAGTTCACCATCACCACCGAGGACGTCCCCGGTGACCAGTACATCTGCGGCACCACCTACAAGGGCCTGCCCGGCGACGTGAAGCCCGGCGACCCGATCCTGATCAACGACGGCGTCATCGCCCTGGAGGTCGTCAGCGTCGACGGCCCGCGGGTGAAGACCGTGGTGGTCGAGGGCGGCGTGCTCTCGAACAACAAGGGCATCAACCTGCCCGGCGCGGCCGTGAACGTGCCCGCCCTGTCCGAGAAGGACAAGGACGACCTGCGCTTCGCCCTGCGCCTGGGCGTCGACATGGTCGCCCTGTCCTTCGTCCGCAACGCGGACGACATCAAGGACGTCCACGAGGTCATGGACGAGGTCGGCATCCGGGTGCCCGTCATCGCCAAGATCGAGAAGCCGCAGGCCGTCGAGGCCATGGAGGAGATCGTCCTCGCCTTCGACGCCATCATGGTCGCCCGCGGCGACCTCGCCGTGGAGTACCCGCTGGAGCGGGTGCCGCTGGTCCAGAAGCAGCTGGTCACGCTGGCCCGCCGCAACGCCAAGCCGGTCATCGTCGCCACCCAGATGATGGAGTCGATGATCCACGCCTCGCGCCCGACCCGCGCCGAGGTCTCCGACGTCGCCAACGCCATCCTGGACGGCGCCGACGCGGTCATGCTCTCCGCCGAGTCCAGCGTCGGCAAGTACCCGGTCGAGACCGTCCGCACCATGAGCCGGATCTGCGAGAAGGCCGAGGAGGAGCTGGTCTCCCAGGGCCTGCAGCCGCTCAACCCGGGCCGCAAGCCGCGCACCCAGGGCGGCTCGGTCGCCCGCGCCGCGTGCGAGCTGGGCGACTTCCTCGACGGCAAGGCGCTGGTCGCCTTCACCAAGTCCGGCGACACCGCCCGCCGACTGTCCCGCTACCGCTCGCCGATCCCGGTGATCGCGTTCACCCCGGACTCCGCGACCCGCAACCAGCTCTCGCTGAGCTGGGGCGTCGAGGCGTACGTGACCGAGCAGGTCGCCACCACCGACGCCATGGTCGCCCAGGTCGACCGTGAGCTGCTGCGGATGGGCCGGCTCGCCGACGGCGACACCGTGATCGTCACCGCCGGTGTCCCGGTCGGCATCCCCGGCACCACCAACATGGTGCAGGTGCACCACCTGGGCACCCGGGGCGAGTGAGCCCCAGGACCTGAGAACGCCCGTGGGGCGGTCCTCCCGTACGGAGGGCCGCCCCACGGGCGTCAGTGCGTCCGGAGCCCGTCGCTCACTCGTTGCTGTAGGGCGCGTCGTCGTTGAACAGGTGCATCCCCGGGATGTGCAGGGTGCCGCCGAACTGGCCGGCCTGCTTGGCGGTGACGCCGGTCAGCTCCAGGTCCAGCGGGATCGGGATGGCACCGATCAGGTCGTACAGCCAGCGCGGCAGGGTGTCCGGGGTGAGGGTGATCTCGCCCAGGTCGATCGGGATCGGCAGGCCGAGCACCTTGGAGAGATGGCCGGACAGCCGTTCCACGTACATGGTGACCGGGCCGTTGCGCATGGTCGAGGTGGAGCCCTTGGCGCCCTGGACGTGGAAGGTGACGCCGTTCCCCTCCAGTGTCGACATGTCGAGATTGTCGATGTCCACACTGTCGACCACGAACTTCAGCACCCGCTTGCTGCCGGTCGGGGTCTTCACGTCGTAGACGCCGTGGAAGGCCGCGCCGTGCAGGGCCAGACGGCTGGTCAGCAGCGTCCAGTTCTGCTCCGGGACGACGTGGCCGGTCGTGGCCGCGCCCGCGGTCAGACCCCGGGTGTCCACGTCGCAGTTGGGGTTGTCGGTGGGCGTGGCGGACGGGGTGCCGGTGGCGCCCGCGGTGGGCGAGGCGGTGCCGGAGGCGCCGGCCGAGGGCGTCGCCCTGGGGCTCGCCTTCCCGCTCGGCGTCGCGGCCGGCGAGGGCGCGCCGCCGGAGGACGGGGTCGTCGTCGGCGCGGCGTCCGGGGTCGCGCCGTGGACCTGCGGCTGGGCCGGCGCGCCGGCCCGCGGGGCCGGGGCGGTCGGGGTGGTGGCCGCCGGCGCCGGGGTGGTGCCCGGCTTGGGCGCCTGGGTCGGGGTGGCGGTCGGGCTGGGCGAAGCCGTCGGGTTCAGCAGGTGGTTGATGCCGCCGACGATGTCGTCGATCAGCCCCGCCTGGGTCGCCGTGCCAGGACCACTGCCGACGCCCGGCCGGTCCGTGCCCGGCGCGACCGCGCCGGTGGTGGCGGCCCCGGTCTGCGGCTGCGCGGCCGCCCGGGCGGCGGGCGGCTGGGTGCCGGGCTCCGCCGCGGCCGGCGGCTTGACCGGCGCGACGGTCGGCGTCTGGCCGGTCGGCTGGGTCGGCACCGAGCTCGGGCCGGTCGAGGGCCCAGGGTTGGGCGCCGTGGTGGGCGCGGTGGTGGGCGCGGTCGGCGGGGTGGTCGGGCCCGCGGTCGGGCCCGTAGTCGGGTCGGCGGTCGGGCCCGGCGGCGGCTCGGGCAGCTCGCTCTTGGGGACGGGCGTCTCGATCGGCGCGACGTCCGGCACCGTGGCCGGCGCGGCACCGCAGGGCTTGCCCGCCGCCGCCTCGGCGATCGCCGGGTTGGGCGTGTAGGCGGCGGCCATCAGCAGCGCGGTCGGCACCGCGGCCATCGCCAGTGCGCGGCCTCTGAGTCTGACCCGTACGGGCGTGCGCGGGGCCGCGTGCCGACCGGAGCGCCGCGCCGGCACGGCCGCGTCGTCGGCTTGCTCGGCCGGCCCGGTCACCGCGCGGCCTCCGGGTCGGTGGCACCGGCCTGCTTCGGGACGGACGCCTCGGCGACGGGCTGGGCGGCCGGCTCCTGCGGCTCGCCCTGGGCGGGCAGTTGGGCGGTGGGCGCCTCGGCGGCAGCCGCGGCGGCGGTCTCCGCGGCGGCCTCGGCGGCCGGCTCGGTGGCGACGCTCTGCGCCACGGCCTCACCGGTCCCGGTGTCCGCGGCCGCCGCGTCCTCGGTGCCCTTGCGGCGGCCACGACGACGGCCCTCGGCAGCGGTCTTCGGCTCCGGCAGCGGCGCCCAGGAGACCATCAGCCCGCCGCCGATCAGGCCCGGCAGCAGCGCCAGTCCGAAGCCCGCCAGGTTGGAGACCGGGATCGAGACCAGGGTCAGCAGGATGGTGGCGATGCCGCCGAAGACCCGCACCGCGGGCTGGAACCAGGCGGTCAGACCGAGGATGATCATCAGCACGCCGATGATCAGCGACCCCGCGCCGGCCGTGGTCGACATCGCGATGGTCAGGCCACCGAACGTCAGGTGCGCATAGGGGAAGTAGAGGATCGGGACGCCGGCGATCATGGCCAGCAGGCCGCCCCAGAAGGGCCTGGTGCGGCGGAAATCACGGAAGTGCCGCCAGAGCCACCCGATCGGGCTCTGGTGGCCGGTCCGGGGTTCGACCGTTGCGCTGGACATGGTGCAGCTCCTCGATGTCGCTACGAGGGGAGAACAATGGGGGTGGGCCGGGGGCGGCGATGCTCCGCCGCCCCCGGCCCCGGGTGGACCCGTCGTCGGGTCGCGTCACCCGGCAGGCCGTCAGGCGTGCCGGGCGGGCGTCCCGGTCAAAGCGAGGCTCAGAAGCACTCGTTGCCCGCGCCGTCGCCGCTCTTCAGCGCGAGGCTCAGGCCGTTCAGCTTGAACGTGCCGGCCGAGGTGGCCCGGGCGACCTGCTGAACGCCGCTCAGGTCCGCCGCCTTGGCGGCCTGGGCGAAACCGGTCGCACCGGAGGGCAGGCCGGCGCCGCCGCCGGCCTTGGTGACGCCCGGGTGCGGGGTCCAGCCCTGGGTGGCCGAGCCGGAGAGGGTGGAGGCGTCCTGACCGATGTTGATGTTGGTGAAGGTCGCGTCCGCCTTCAGCTGCTCCAGGTCGATCAGCAGGTTGTCGGCCTGAACCGGCTTGCCCGCCTCGGTACCGGCGTGCAGCTGCAGGGTGATCTTGCCCAGACCGAAGCCGGTCAGGTCCGTCACCACCGACTGGCACAGGTTGGTGATGTCGGCGTGGTCGAAGGCCGAGACCGCGACCGGGTGCGGCTTGCCGTTCGCCTCGATGTCGACCGAGCCGAACTGGGCGAAGTTGGTGCCGTGCAGCTGGTCGGTGCTGACCTTGAACTGCTGGCCGGAAATGCTGAACGAAGCGGCGAGCGCGCTGTTGGCGATCGAGACGCCGACCATCGCGGTGGCCGCGACGCTCGGAACCATCACCAGGGCGAAGCGCTTCCAGCGGGTCTTGCCGTAGGTCTTGGACATGCGAGTCCTCCTTCTAGGACGTACATCTCCGGCTCCCCGGCGGCGTGGCGCGCGCCGGTGGGGGCCTGGGATGGGAGAGAGCTACGTCCTCGGTAGCGGAGAGCGCCTTGGGCGTCGTCGGACGCGGGAGCGGCCTGCGTAGAGCGGCCCTCCCGGCCGAGCACCGACCGACCTTGTGGGGCGGCGGGCAGGACCGACGACATCGGCGATCACCCCCGAGCGACAACCAGCGACCGCGCAGGGCCGCGCGGCCGGTCGAAGGACAGGAACCGCCGTGGGACCGCGGATACCCCCCTGCCCTCCCTACCGCCGACCGGGGCCGGCGGATCACCCGGTGGGGATCCCGCGCTCCGCTTGGCCGACGACTGTCGGAGGGTGTGGAGTCCGGGACCGGGCGACGCCGATGCTGCTTGAATCCCGGGCGAAGCACAAGGGGTGCCTTACTGACGGGTAATCCAACATTCGGTGGCGTCGATCATGAACTGGACGCGACGAGCACCGTACGTGACGTCTTGAAGGAACGGTGACGGCGAAATCTGCCGGAAACACCGCCGAAACACCCGTGGGTGGTCACGGATAGTGACCACCCACGGGTGAAATCAAGATTTGGTAAACCTCTGTCCGGTTGACCGGATTGTCGCCAAATCACCTGGCGACACCGCAGGTCATCCGCCGTGCCAGCCGACCGGCCGGAGCCGGGTCGGACCCGGCCCGGGCGCGGACCCGAAGCGCTCTCGGAACGAGCCCGGACCGGCGTCGGAACGGGCCCGGACCGGGGTCAGAACAGGACGCGCGCCAGCGCCGTACGGGCCGCGGTGACCCGCGGGTCGTCCGACCCAATCACCTCGAACAGCTCCAGCAGGCGCAGCCGGGCGGTGTCCCGGTCCTCGCCGGCCGTCCGCCCGACGGTGTCCACCAGGCGCCCGAAGGCGTCCTCGACGTGGCCACCGACCAGGTCCAGGTCGGCCGCCTGGAGCTGGATCGCGACGTTCTTCGGCTCGGCGGCGGCCGCCGCCCGGACGTCCTGCAGGTCCAGGCCCTCGATCCGCTGCAGCAGCTCGGCCTGGGCCAGGCCCAGCTTGGCCTCGGTGTTGCCCGGCTGGTCGGTCAGCACGTTCTTGTACGCCTGGATGGCACCGCCCAGGTCACCGGCGTCCAGCGCGTCGTGCGCGGCGGCCAGCGCCGGGTCCTCGGGACGCTCCGGGGCCGCGGCCGGGGCCTCGCCCGGGGCGACCGCGCCGCCCACGCCGAAGCGCTGCTCGGCGACCAGGATCAGCTGGTCCAGGATCTTGCGGATGTTGGCGGCGCTCTCCGCGCCCTGGAACAGCGGCACCAGCTGGCCGGCCACCACGGCCATCACGGCCGGGATGCCCTGGATGCCGAACTGCTGGGCCAGCAGCTGGTTCGAGTCCACGTCGATCTTGGCGAGCACGAAGCGGCCGGCGTACTCCTCGGCCAGGCCCTCCAGGACCGGGCTGAGCTGCTTGCAGGGGCCGCACCACTCGGCCCAGAAGTCGATGACGACCGGCACCTCGGTGGAGCGCTGGACGACGTCGGACTCGAAGGTGTCCTCGGTGACGTCGATGACGAGCTGGAGGGCGGACTGGGCGGGGGCGACTCCGGCCGCTTCGGCGGCGGCCGCCTGACGGGCCCGCTCGGCCCGGGCCTGCTCGGCCTTCTGTGCGGCCTCGCCGGCCGCCTTCACTGCGGCGAGGTCGACCGCGCCGCGCAGGGCGGAGCTGTTGGGACGCGAATTCCGTGGCTGCATGGCACCATCCTCCCCCGTCCGCGCTGCTCGCGGGCACCATCCTCGGGAAAGTCGGCTCGCGCGGGGCGCGCTGCGCCGGTTCCCGGGCGTCGTACCCGCCCCCCGGTAGCCTGGACCGTTCGGCGCGGATCCCCACCCGCGCCCGCGCCGCTCCCGTCCCACGGTCGCGGCGCCTGGTTGTCACTGTTCTTTCGCTACGAGTCGTAGCGTAACTGGAGGCGGTGCCCCGGCCGCAAGCCCCACCGGCGGTTCGGCGACGTGACCTGCCCCACTTTCCCGGGCGGCCCGGCTGCCCGAATCGGCCAACAGTCGCTACCGTTACCTGCCCCACCCAAGTTACTTACCAGTAAAGCGCAAGGAGGCCCGGTGCCGGCCGCCCAGCCCCCCGCGAGCCCGGAGAGCACGGTCCCGACGTGCACGGACCCGGCGAGCTCGGCCCCGGAGGCCGTGCACCCGACCCCGGAGGCCGTCGGCACCGCCCGGGCCAAGGGCCGCCCGCGAAGCGCCGCCGCCGACCGCGCCATCCTCGCCGCCACCCGCGAAGCCCTCGCCGAACTCGGCTGGGGCGGACTGACCATGGGCCACGTGGCGAGCCGGGCCGGGGTCGCCAAGACCACGCTCTACCGCCGCTGGCCCTCCAAGAACGAACTGGTCGTCGACGCCGTCGCCACCCTCTTCGACGACCTGGTGATGCCCGACCTCGGCAGCCTGCGGGCCGACATCGAGGCCGTGGTGGCCCAGTTCGCCGACCTGCTGGCCCGCCCGGAGACCCAGGCCGCGCTGCTCGCGCTGTTCGCCGAGGGCATCCGCGACCGGCAGCTGCACCGCCGGATCCGCGAGGCCATCGTGGACCCGCAGAAGCGGCTGGTCCGCCAGGGCCGGACGGCCGCCCAGGCGCGCGGCGAACTCGAACCGGACACCGACGCCGGGTCCGCCTGCGAGGAGGTCGACATCATCTTCGACACCATCGCGGGCACCGTCGAGCACCGCGTCCTGGTCAGCGGCGAGCCGATCACCCCCGAGTGGACCCGCCGCTTCACCGACCTGCTGCTGGGCCCGCTCACCACCTGCTGAGGGCATGACGGAGCCGCCCGTACGGAACTCCGTACGGGCGGCTCCCCGCGCTCCTGCGGCCGTTCGCCGGCCCGGTCAGAACGCCGCGTTCTCCTGGTACGTGCCCCACTCCTGCCGCAGCGCGTTGCAGATCTCGCCCAGCGTCGCCTCGGCGCGCACCGCGTCCAGCATCGGCGGGATCATCGACTCGCCCGAGCGCGCCGCCGCCAGCATGGCGTCCAGCCCGGCCCGCACGGCCGCGTCGTCCCGGCCCGCCTTGCGCTCGCCCAGCACGCGCACCTGCTCGCGCTCGACCTCGTGGCTGACCCGCAGGATCTCCAGCTCGGGGGTGACGCTGCGCGGGTGGCAGTTGACGCCGACCACGCGCTTCTCGCCCTTCTCCACGCCCTGCTGGTACTGGAAGGCCGCCTCGGCGATCTCGCCGGTGAACCAGCCCTCCTCGATGCCGCGCAGGATGCCGGAGGTGATCGGGCCGATCTCGTGGTCCTCGCTGCCCTTGTCCAGGATCCGCTGGAAGATCGCCTCGGCCTGCTGCTCGATCCGGTCGGTCAGCGCCTCGACGTACCAGGAACCGCCCAGCGGGTCCGCCACGTTGGCGACGCCGGTCTCCTCCATCAGCACCTGCTGGGTGCGCAGGGCGATCTCGGCGGCCTGCTCGGAGGGCAGCGCCAGGGTCTCGTCCAGCGCGTTCGTGTGCAGCGAGTTGGTGCCGCCGAGCACCGCGGACAGCGCCTCGACGGCGGTGCGGACCACGTTGTTGTACGGCTGCTGCGCGGTGAGCGAGACGCCGGCGGTCTGGGTGTGGAAGCGCAGCCACTGCGCCTTGTCGGTCCTGGCGCCAAAGCGGTCGCGCATCCAGCGGGCCCAGATCCGGCGCGCGGCACGGAACTTGGCGATCTCCTCGAAGAAGTCCAGGTGCGCGTCGAAGAAGAAGGACAGTCCGGGCGCGAAGACGTCCACGTCCAGCCCCCGGGACAGGCCCAGCTCGACGTAGCCGAAGCCGTCCGCGAGGGTGTACGCCAGCTCCTGCGCGGCCGTCGCCCCGGCCTCGCGGATGTGGTAGCCGGAGACGGACAGCGGCTTGTACGCGGGGATGCCCTCGGCGCAGTAGGCCATCAGGTCGCCGATCAGGCGCAGGTGCGGCTCGGGGGCGAAGAGCCACTCCTTCTGCGCGATGTACTCCTTGAAGATGTCCGTCTGCAGGGTGCCGTTGAGCACCGCCGGGTCGACGCCCTGGCGCTCGGCGGCGACCAGGTACATGCAGAAGATCGGGACGGCCGGGCCGCTGATCGTCATCGAGGTGGTGACCTCGCCGAGCGGGATGTCCTTGAACAGCACCTCCATGTCGGCGGCCGAGTCGATGGCCACGCCGCAGTGGCCGACCTCGCCCAGCGACTTGGGGTCGTCGGAGTCGTAGCCCATCAGGGTGGGCATGTCGAAGGCGACCGAGAGGCCGCCGCCGCCCGCGTCCAGGATCATCCGGTAGCGCTCGTTGGTCTGCTGCGCGTTGCCGAAGCCGGCGAACTGGCGGATGGTCCAGGTGCGGCCCCGGTAGCCGGTCGGGTGCAGGCCGCGGGTGTACGGGTACTCGCCCGGCCAGCCGATCCGCTCGAAGCCCTCGTAGGCCTGCCCGGCGGGCGGGCCGTAGACCGGCTCGACCTCGTCCCCGGAGAGGGTGGTGAAGTCCGCGTCCCGCTTGCGGGCCTTGTCGTACCGCTGCTGCCAGCGCTGCCGTCCGCGCTCGATCTCCTCGGCGTCCATGACCCCGAACTCCGCTCCGTACGGCCGCCACGGCGACGGGCGGCACAGCTATTAGGACGTCCTACTAATTTACTCGGACGTCCTAGTACTTGTCGACGGACGACACCCCCGAATAGGTCGGCGGGCGAGAGCGGCCGGGCCGGCGAGCCGGGGCGACCGGGTCGGCGGGGCGGGCCGGACGGGTCCGGGAACGCCGAGGGCCCCTCCCCCGCGGCGGGGAAGGGGCCCTCGTGCGGGCTCCCGGGCGGCGGACCGCCGCACGGGCTCCCGGGCGGCCGGTCGGCTCAGACGCCGGCCGGCTGGCGGGCACCGGTGCCCGCCAGCAGCTTCTCGGCGGCCTCGCGGGCCACCTTGCGCTCGAAGACGAAGGAGAGGAACGGGATGCAGCCCGCCGCCAGGGTCAGCACCAGCCGGCCGAGCGGCCACTTCAGCTTCTGCCCGAGCAGGAAGGTCACCACGAAGTACCCGATGTACAGGTAGCCGTGCAGCATCGCGACGTACGTGGTCACGTCCTCGGCCGTGCTGAAGCCGTACTTCGCGACCATGAAACCGCAGAACACCAGCAGTGCCACACCGGTCGCAATGGCCAGGGCCCGGTACCAGCCCAGCAGGGGGGTCGCCTTCATACTCTTCCTCGCCTCGCTCGGCAGTTTCCGCCGGTACGCCCGGATCCGCGCACCGCTCCCACGAGGGTAGCCGTCCTCACGCCTCCGCCTGCGCAGCCCCCTCGTCGGGCTCGGAGAAGTCCCCGGCCGCGATCCGTAGCGGCTTCAGCAGGTCGAACACCTGGCGGCACTGCTCGGGGCCGTACTCCTCCAGCCCGAACTCCATCGCCATGAGCTCCCGGGTGGCCTCCTCGACCGCCTCCCGGCCGCGCCCGGTGATCGCGGCCAGCACGCCGCGGCCGTCCAGCGGGTTCGGGCGGCGGGCGACCAGGCCGGCCCGCTCCAGGCGGTCGACGGTGTTGGTCACGCTGGTCGGGTGGACCATGAGCCGCTCGCCGATCTTGGAGAGCGAGAGCTCGCCGGTCCGGCTGAAGGTCAGCAGCACCAGCGCCTCGTAGCGGGCGAAGGTCAGCCCGTACGGCTTGAGCACCGCGTCCACCCGGGAGAGCAGGATCTGGTGGGCGCGCATGATCGAGGTGATCGCCGCCATCGAGGGGACTCCGCCCCAGCGGCGGGTCCACAGCTCGTCGGCGCGGGCGATCGGGTCGAAGTCGAGTGCGAGGGGCTTGGCCACCTCCTTACCGTACCGGCGGACGGTACGGGTGCTACCAGCTGTCCTGATGGTGGACAAGCGCAACGTGTGGCGGGATCCCGCCAATCGGACGGCCAGGTCCATACCAGGACATTGCACCGATGTGAACGGATTGCAACGGACGTACGGCGCACCGGGGTTGACCACCGATCGCGCCAACACCGCTCCAACAGGCCTCGGTTCGGACGGTAACCCGTCGAACGGAGGGGTGATCCGTTCCTTTTGTCCGCTCGTTCACAATCCTTCCCCCTGGCGGGACTTGGCCAATTCATGAGCAAGACCTGTCATTTGTTTTGCTCGATTGTCATGCTTTCCGCCAACCCCGTACGGCCCTCCACCACCCCCACCCCCGGTGGCCGGCCGCTCGACCGCTCGGGGCCCTGAACGTCAGTGCCCGTCCCGCCCCTCAGGTGCCGACCCCGGCCCCCGGGACGCGGCGCGACCGCGCCCACACGCGGTTTCCCGGAAGGACTCGTCCGTGAAGCGAAAGCTCGCCGCAGTCGCCGTACTCTCCGCCACCGCTCTGCTCACCGGCGTCGTCCAGGTCAGCACCGTGGCCGTGGCGGACCCCGCCCCGCACTCCCGGGCCGGACAGCGCGCCGACCTGATCGCCCTGGCGAACGGCCAGGCGGGCAAGGTGGCGCACGCCCTGGCCCTGGGCGGCCAGGAGCAGCTGGTGGCCAAGGACGCCGTGGTGGACGCCGACGGCACCCGTCACTTCCGTTACGAGCGCACCTTCGCCGGCCTCCCGGTCCTGGGCGGCGACCTGGTGGTGCACCAGAAGGCGGACGGCTCGACCACCTCCGTGGACAAGGCCACCGGTGCGACCATCGCCCTGCCGAGCCTCACCCCGCAGATCCCCGCCGACAAGGCCGCCGCCCAGGCGACCGGCGCCGTGCAGTCCACCGTCGGCATCACCGCCGACGCGGACGCGGCGCCGCTGACGGCGGTGCACCAGACCGGCAAGGCCGAGCTGGTGGTCTGGGCCACCGACGGCAACCCGCGCCTGGCGTACCGCACCACCGTCGAGGGCGAGCGCGCCGACGGCACCCCGAGCCGTCAGCTGCTGGTCACCGACGCGGCCAGCGGCCAGGTGCTCTCCACCCACGAGGAGGTGCAGACCGCCGCCGGCACCGGCAAGGGCGTCTTCGTGGGCACCGTCCCGCTGACCACCACCCAGAGCGGCTCCTCCTACCAGCTCAAGGACGCGACCCGCGGCGGGCAGGCCACCTACACCCTGAAGAGCAAGACGTCCGGCTCCGGCACCCTGGTCGCCAACACCACCGACAGCTTCGGCAACGGCCTGGCCTCCAACGCGGAGTCCGCCGCGGTGGACGCCCAGTTCGGCGCGGCCGCCACCTGGGACTTCTACAAGAACACCTTCGGCCGCAACGGCATCAAGAACGACGGCGTCGGCGCCGCGAGCCGGGTCCACTACGGCCGCAACTACGTCAACGCGTTCTGGGACGACAGCTGCTTCTGCATGACCTACGGCGACGGCACGAGCAACACCCACCCGCTGACCGAACTCGACGTGGCCGGCCACGAGATGAGCCACGGCGTCACCTCCGCCACCGCCAACCTGAACTACTCGGGCGAGTCCGGCGGCCTCAACGAGGCCACCTCGGACATCTTCGGCACCATGGTCGAGTTCTACGCCAACCTGGCCGCCGACAAGCCGGACTACCTCATCGGCGAGCTGATCAACATCAACGGCGACGGCAAGCCGCTGCGCTACATGGACCAGCCCTCCAAGGACGGCGCCTCGGCCGACTACTGGTCCTCCAGCGTCGGCAGCAAGGACGTCCACTACTCCTCCGGCGTCGCCAACCACTTCTTCTACCTGCTCGCCGAGGGCAGCGGCGCCAAGACCGTCAACGGCGTCAGCTACAACAGCCCGACCTACAACAACTCCACCCTCGCGGGCATCGGCCGGGACAAGGCCGCGCAGATCTGGTACCGCGCGCTGACCACCTACTTCACCTCCACCACCAACTACGCGGGGGCCCGCACCGGCACCCTGAAGGCCGCTGCGGACCTGTACGGCGCGAGCAGCGCCGAGTACAGCGCCGTCGCCGCGACCTGGACCGCCGTCAACGTCAACTGACGTACGGCGCACGCGATCCGGACGCCCGGGGCCCCTCGGAGGGAGGGCAGGCCCCGGGCGTCCGCTCGTTCGGGGCCGCTCGTTCGGGGGCGTTCGCTCGGGCCGTTCGCTCGGGCCGTTCGTTCGGAACTGCCGCTTCGGGGCCGTCCGCCTGTCAAGGCCACCCGGCTGGCGGAGTCCCGCCAGGGGGGCGAACGCGGCATACCGGGCATCGGGCAGCAACCGAACCATCCGTACCGGGACTGGCGGTTCCTGGCCAATCCCCGGACGCGGTCTGTCCATTCGGGCCCGAAATTGTCATGCTTCTGACCACATCCCGTCCGACCTCCGCCACCCCCACCCATCGGCGGAGCGTCAGGAACCGCACGGGAACGGCACGTCCGCGCCCTACCGCCCCAACGGTGCCAACCCCGGCGCCCCGGTACGCGGCGCACCCGCACGCACCCGCGGGTCTCGTGGAAGGAACCCCCGTCCATGAAGCGAAAGCTGACCGTCGGAGCCGTACTCTCCGCCACCGCCCTGCTGGCCGGCGTCGTCCAGATCGCCGCCGTCCCCGCCCAGGCCGCCGCCCCCGCGCCGGAGCAGCAGCAGTCCGCGCTGCTCACGTTCGCGGCCGGGCAGAGCGCCCCGGTCGCGCAGGCCCTCGCCCTCGGCGGCCAGGAGAAGCTGGTCCCCAAGGACGTCGTGGTGGACCGGGACGGCACCCGCCACCTCCGGTACGAGCGGACCTACGCCGGCCTGCCGGTGCTCGGCGGCGACCTGGTCGTCCACCAGAAGGCCGACGGCTCGGTGGGCTCGGTCGACCGCGCCTTCGCCGGCCGGCTGTCCGTGCCCACCCTGACCCCGGCCGTCGCCGCGGGCCAGGCGGCCGAGCGGGCCACCGCCGCGGTGCGCGCCACGGTCGGCATCGCCGCCGACGCGGACGAGGCGGCGCTCAGCAAGGTCGACGGCGCCGGCGCGACCGAGCTGGTCGTCTGGGCGGCCGACGGCGCCCCGCGCCTGGCCCACCGCACGGTGGTCACGGGCGAGCGGGCGGACGGCACCCCGAGCCGCCAGGACGTCGTCACCGACGCCGCCACCGGCCAGGTGCTCTCCAGCCAGGAGCACGTGCAGACCGCGACCGGCACCGGCAAGGGCGTCAACGTCGGCACCGTCACGCTGACCACCACCCAGAGCGGCTCGAACTACCAGCTCAAGGACGCCTCCCGGGGCAACCAGTCGACCACCGACCTCAAGGGCGGCACCTCGGGCAGCGGCACGCTGTTCACCAACACCACCAACTCCTGGGGCAACGGCTCGCCGTCCAACCGTGAATCCGCCGCGGTGGACGCCCAGTTCGGCGCCGCGGCCACCTGGGACTACTACAAGAACACCTTCGGCCGCAGCGGCATCAAGAACAACGGCGTCGGCGCGGCGAGCCGGGTCCACTACAGCACCAACTACGTCAACGCCTTCTGGGACGACTCCTGCTTCTGCATGACCTACGGCGACGGCTCCGGCAACACCCACCCGCTGACCGCGATCGACGTCTCCGGCCACGAGATGAGCCACGGCGTCACCTCGGCCACCGCCGGCCTGAACTACTCGGGCGAGTCCGGCGGCCTCAACGAGGCCACCTCGGACATCTTCGGCACCATGGTCGAGTGGTCCGCCAACCTGCCCGCCGACCCGCCGGACTACCTGATCGGCGAGAAGCTCAACATCAACGGCAACGGCACCCCGCTGCGCTACATGGACAAGCCCTCCAAGGACGGCGCTTCGGCCGACTACTGGTCCTCCACCGTCGGCAACAAGGACGTCCACTACTCCTCCGGCGTCGCCAACCACTTCTTCTTCCTGCTGGCCGAGGGCAGCGGCGCCAAGGTGATCAACGGGGTCAGCTACAACAGCCCGACCTCCAACGGCTCGACGGTGACCGGCATCGGCCGGACCAAGGCGGCGGCCATCTGGTACCGCGCGCTGACCGTCTACATGACCTCCACCACCAACTACAAGGCCGCCCGCACGGCGACCCTGAAGGCCGCCACCGACCTGTACGGCGCGACCAGCACCGAGTACAAGACGGTCGCGGCGGCCTGGAGCGCGGTGAACGTCAACTAGCCGTCCGCCCCGGCACGAGCCACCCCCGGTAAGAAACGGCGACAGGCTGCCGCGGCCCTTTGGGAGAGGAGGCCGCGGCAGCCTGTCGACCGTCCGCGCCGCGGATCGGTCCGGTGCCGAGCGGTGGCGGGACCCGAACGGTGGCGGGACCCCCGGACGGTGGCGGGACCCGGGCGCCGGCGGGGATCAGGCGGTGGCGGGCTTCAGCTCGCCGCGCTCCTCCCGGCCGAGCATCCGCTCGGCGAGGAAGCCGCCGGTGGGCAGCACCGCGAGGACGAACAGCAGGACGCCGCGCTTGGCGTCCCACTTCTGCGTCTGCCAGGCCTGGATCCAGAAGACCACGTACAGGATGAACAGGACCCCGTGGACCATGCCCATCACCGGGACGGCGTCGAACGAGGTGGTCCGCTTCAGCACCGAGCAGATCAGCAGCAGGATGAACGAGACCCCTTCGGGGCCGGAGACCAGGCGCAGGCGGTGGACGGCGCTGCTGTTCACGTTGGGTACCTCAATACGGGGGTCGGAGGCGCGGGCGCGCTTGTGAAGCGACTCACAAGCCTTCCGGTCATTATCACCGAGCACACGTCCGACGCCCCTGCCGGGGGTGGGCTCCGTGCCCGATCTCACAGCACCCGCCCGCGGCTCCGCCGCCCCCGCGGTCCCGTCCCTGTCACAGCTGTGTGCCGGAACGCGACCGAGCGCGACGGCCCGACACCGGGAACCCCTATCCTGCTGCCCGCGCGCCCACCGATCCGGGCGCCGGAAGCATCACGCCACGGGGGTAGTCACCACATGTTCAAGCGCGACTGGGACCGCAGGACCTGCGCCAAGCGCGGCCACATCACCTACGCGCCCACCGAGCCCGAGCTGGCGTCCCGGCTGCACGCCGACACCGCCCTCGGCGACGCCTGGCGCTGCCTGCGCTGCGGCGACTTCGCGCTGGGCGCCCCGCACGGCTCCGGCCCGGCCGGGGACGCGCCGCTGGTGCCGCGCGGCAAGGCGCTGCGGGACCTCTTCATCCTGCGCTTCCTCGCCGTCGAGCGGGTGCTGCGCGGACTGCTGATCATCGTGGTCGCCTGGGCCGTGTGGAAGTTCTCCAACAGCCAGGACGCGGTGCACCGGATCTTCGACGAGAACCTGACGGTCTTCCGGCCCGTCACCGACCACTTCCACTGGGACCTCGAACACGCCCCGATCGTCGAGACGATCCGCAAGACCTTCGACTTCAAGAAGAGCACCCTGCTGATCGTCGCGGGCGCGCTGGTGGCCTACGCCCTGATCGAGATCGTCGAGGCGGTGGGCCTCTGGCTGAACAAGCGCTGGGCCGAGTACCTGACGGTGGTCGCCACCGCGGCCTTCCTGCCGCTGGAGGGCTACGAGCTGAGCCACCACGTGAGCGCGGTGAAGATCTGCACCCTGGTGCTCAACATCGCGGCGGTCCTCTGGATCATGCTCTCCAAGCGCCTGTTCGGACTGCGCGGCGGCGTGGTGGCATTCGAGGCCGAGCGCCACTCGGCGTCGCTGCTGGAGGTCGAGCAGGCGGCCGGCGCGATCCCGCACCCCGGACACGGGGCGCACGCACGGAGCTGACCGGCGCATTTGTCGCAGCCCCGTACCAGTTGCGCCCCGCACTCTCCCCGCGCCACGGCCGCACCGGCTAGATTGCGGCCGTGGCACAGTTCAGACTCCAGGGATCGCGAGTGCTCGCCGTCGACATGGGCGGGGACGCCGTCAAGGCCCGACACGGCTCCATGGTCGCCTACACCGGGCAGATGACCTTCAAGAAGCTGACCGGTGGCGGGGACGGCCTACGCGGCATGGTCGCCCGCCGGCTGACCGGCGAGAAGATGACGGTCATGGAGGTGAAGGGCCAGGGCACCTGCTACTTCGCCGACAAGGCCGCCGAGATCAACCTGGTCCGGCTGAACGGCGAGACGCTCTACGTCGAGGCGGACAACCTGCTCTGCACGGAGTCCTCCCTGCACACCGGCACCAGCTTCACCGGCCTGAACGGCATGTCCTCCGGCAACGGCCTCTTCACCACCAAGGTGGAGGGGCACGGCTGGGCCGCCGTCACCTCCAACGGGCCCGCCCTCATCCTGCGGGTCGACAAGGGCATGCCGCTGCGCGTGGACCCGGGCGCGTACGTGGCGCACACCGGCAACCTGCACCGCAGCCTGAAGTCGGGCGCGGGCTGGACCACGGTCATCGGCGAGGGCGGCGGCGAGGCCGTCCAGGTCGAGTTCACCGGCGACGGCCTGGTGTACGTGCAGCCCTCCGAGAAGATCACCATCGGGGGTGACGTCTGATGGGCTTCACGAAGATCAACGGAAAGATGGTCGAGGCCCAGGTGGTGCCCGGCCAGCGGCTGTTCAGCCAGCGCGGCGCGATGCTCGCGTACAGCGGCGACGTCCGCTTCACGCCGAACATCACCGGCGGGCAGGGCGGCGTGATGTCGATGATCGGCCGCCGGGTGGCCAACGAGGACACCCCGCTGATGACCGTCGAGGGCCAGGGCCGGGTCATGTTCGGCCACGGCGGCCACCACGTCCACGTGATCGACCTGTTCGGCGACACCCTGTACGTCGAGGCGGACCGGCTGCTCGCCTTCGAGGGCACGCTGCGGCAGTCCACCATGTTCATGGGCTCGCAGGGCGGGGTGATGGGCATGGTCCGCGGCCAGGTCACCGGCCAGGGCCTGTTCACCACCAAGCTGGAGGGCAACGGCTCCGTCGCGGTGATGGCCCACGGCGGCGTCTTCGAGCTGCCGATCGTCCCCGGCCAGTCGGTGCACGTCGACCCGCAGGCGTACGTGGCGCACCGCGGCGAGGTGCGCAACAAGCTGTCCACCGCGATCGGCTGGCGCGACATGATCGGCCGCGGCTCGGGCGAGGCGTTCCAGCTGGAGCTCTCCGGCCAGGGCACGGTGTACGTCCAGGCGAGCGAGGAGAAGCTCTGATGTCCTACCCGCCGCAGCCCCCGTACGGGTCGCCGCACGACCAGCCGACCCAGCCCGGTTTCGTCGTGCCGCCGCCCCCGCCGAACCACGGCCCGCAGCAGGGCTACCCGCAGCAGGGCGGGTACCCGTCGCAGGGCGGGTACCCCCAGCAGGGCGGGTACCAGACGCCTCCGCCCGGGCAGCCGCAGCAGTACGCCCAGCCGCCCGCACAGCAGCCCCAACAGGCGTACGCCCAGGAGCAGTTCGGCGGACCGATCGCCCCGCTGCCGACCGCTCAGGGCGGCACCGGCCCGGTGGTGCACGACGTGCACAGCCTGCCGGCCAACGACAACGTCAACCCGTACGCCTTCTCGGTCGAGCTGAACGGGTCCTACTTCCTGCAGAAGGGCAAGATGGTCGCCTACTACGGCGACATCACCTTCAAGGGCGTCGGCGCCGGGATGATCGACCGGATGCTCGGGCAGCACTTCAACTCGCCGATGCACGCGGCGGACTGGGTGGTCGCCGAGGGCCGCGGCAAGCTGCTGCTGGCCGACCGGGCGTTCGACCTCAACTCGTACGACCTGGAGGACGGCAACCTCACCGTCCGCTCCGGCAACCTGCTCGCCTTCGATCCGACGCTGCGGCTCAAGCAGTCGATCATCCCGGGCTTCCTGACCCTGATCGGCACCGGCCGCTTCGTCGCCGCCTCCAACGGGCCGGTGCACTTCGTCGAACCGCCGCTCCGGGTGGACCCGCAGGCCCTGGTCGGCTGGGCGGACTGCCCGGCGCCGTGCCACCACTACGACCACGACTACATGCACGGGCTGATCGGCGGCATCCGGCGGCTGACCGGCATCGGGGGCGCCTCCGGCGAGGAGCACCAGTTCGAGTTCATCGGTGCCGGGCAGGTGCTGCTGCAGTCCAGCGAGAAGCTGATGGCCGAGCGGTCGGTCGGCCAGGTGGGCGCCGAGGCGGGCGTCCCGATGGGCGGGGTGCCGTCGCAGCCGGGTTCGGTCGGTCACGGCGGCGGCAACCCCAACCTGCCGGGCCTGGGTAACCTGGGCGAACTCGGCCGACGTTTCGGCCTGTAAACTCGTACAAGATTGAACTAAATCAGGTATGCTGGGTGCCATGGATACGCACACGATCGACACTGCGGACAACCCTCCGTCGCAGCCCGAGGAGGAGACTCCCTGGCTGACCGTCAGGGAGCAGCGGATGTGGCGCGCCCATCTGGAGGTCTCCAAGCTGCTGGAGTACCAGCTCAGCCGCGAACTCCAGCCCCACAACCTGGCGATCAACGACTACGAGATCCTGGTCGTGCTCTCGGAGGCCCCGGACCGCCGGATGCGGATGACCGACCTCGCGACGGCCACCCTGCAGTCGAAGAGCCGGCTCTCCCACCAGATCACCCGGATGGAGAACGCCGGTCTGGTGCTCCGCCAGGAGTGCCCCGGTGACCGCCGCGGCCTCTACGCCCACCTCACCGAGCAGGGCTGGGAGACCATGCAGCGCGTCGCGCCGGACCACGTGCGCAGTGTCCGGGCGCACTTCATCGACCGCTTCACCCCGGAGCAGCTGGACGCCATGTTCGACGCCCTCGCGCCGATCGCCGACCACCTCCGCGGCCTCCGCGGCCGCGGCTAGGGCCGCTCGCACTTCCCCGCCCCGCCGCGACCACCCTCGCGGCGGGGCGGCCCGCATTCCGGGGCCCCCTCGGCACCTCCTGCGCAGGAAGTCGGCCACACCGACTTCCTGCGCAGGAGAACCGGCGGTCAGCTCGTGGTCAGGCCGGCGACGAGTTCGTCGGCAGCGCCGTACGGGTCCAGCTCGCCGGCGGCGACCCGCTCGGCCAGCGCCGCCAGGTGACGGTCCCCGCGGAGGTCGCCGATCCGGGCGCGCAGCTCGGCGAGCGCGATCGCCTCGATCTCCTCGGCGGCCCGGCGGCGGCGGCGCACCGCGAGCTCGCCGTGCTCCTCCAGCCAGGCGCGGTGCTTCTCCAGCGCCTCGACGACCTCGTCCACGCCCTCGCCGCGGGCCGCGACGGTCTTCACGATCGGCGGGCGCCAGTCCCCCGCCTCGCGGGCCTCGCCGAGGCCCAGCATGTGGTTGAGCTCCCGGGCGGTGGCGTCGGCGCCGTCCCGGTCGGCCTTGTTGACCACGAAGACGTCGCCGATCTCCAGGATCCCGGCCTTGGCGGCCTGGATGCCGTCGCCCATCCCGGGGGCCAGCAGCACCACGGTGGTGTCGGCCTGGGCGGCGATCTCGACCTCGGACTGGCCGACGCCGACGGTCTCGACCAGGATCACCTCGCAACCGGCCGCGTCCAGCACCCGCAGCGCCTGGGGCGCCGTCCAGGAGAGTCCGCCGAGGTGGCCGCGGGTGGCCATCGAGCGGATGAACACCTCGGGGTCGGTGGCGTGGTCCTGCATCCGGACGCGGTCGCCCAGCAGTGCGCCGCCGGAGAACGGCGAGGACGGGTCGACGGCCAGGACCCCGACCCGCTTGCCGAGCCGCCGGTAGGCGGAGACCAGCGCCGAGGTGGAGGTGGACTTGCCGACCCCCGGCGAGCCGGTCAGGCCGACGGTGTAGGCCTGACCGGTGTACGGCGCGAGCGCGGCCATCGCCTCCCGCAGCTGCGGCGCGGCGTTCTCGACCAGCGTGATCAGTCGGGCGACGGCCCGCGGCCGGCCCTCCCGGGCCTGCTCGACCAGCGTGGCGACATCGATCATCAGGGTCTCCTTGCGCGGATGTCGTCGTATGCCGAAGGGGCTGCGGACCGCTTGTGGCGGTCCGCAGCCCCGAAGATCAGATCAGCTGATCAGGCCTTCGGGACGCGCACGATGAGCGCGTCGCCCTGGCCGCCGCCGCCGCACAGCGCGGCCGCGCCCACCCCGCCGCCGCGGCGCTGCAGCTCCAGCGCCAGGGTCAGCACCACGCGGGCGCCGGACATGCCGATCGGGTGGCCGAGCGCGATCGCGCCGCCGTTGACGTTGACGATGTCCGAGGAGACGCCCAGGTCCTTCATCGACTGGTGGGCGACGGCCGCGAACGCCTCGTTGATCTCGATCAGGTCGAGGTCGGCGACCTCCAGGCCCTCCTTGGCCAGCGCGTGCTTGATCGCGTTGGACGGCTGCGACTGCAGCGAGTTGTCCGGGCCGGCCACGTTGCCGTGCGCGCCGATCTCGGCGATCCAGGTCAGGCCCAGCTCCTCGGCCTTGGCCTTGCTCATCACGACCACCGCGGCGGCGCCGTCGGAGATCTGCGAGGCGGTGCCGGCGGTGATCGTGCCGTCCTTGGTGAAGGCCGGGCGCAGCTTGGCCAGGCCCTCGACGGTGGTGTCCGCGCGGATGCCCTCGTCCTGGCTGAACAGCACCGGCTCGCCCTTGCGCTGCGGGATGGCGACCGGGACGATCTCGGCGTCGAAGACGCCGTCGGCCTGCGCCTTGGCGGCCCGCTGGTGCGAGGCGGCGGCGATCTCGTCCTGCACCTCGCGCGGGATGCCCAGGCGGGTGTTGTGCTTCTCGGTGGACTCGCCCATCGGGATGTTCTCGTAGGCGTCGGTGAGGCCGTCGTACGCCATGGCGTCCAGCATCTCGATCGCGCCGTACTTGAAGCCCTCGCGGGACTTCGGCAGCAGGTGCGGGGCGTTGGTCATCGACTCCTGGCCGCCGGCCACGACGATGTCGAACTCGCCGGCGCGGATCAGCTGGTCGGCCAGCGCGATGGCGTCCAGGCCGGAGAGGCAGACCTTGTTGATGGTCAGCGCCGGGACGTTCATCGGGATGCCGGCCTTGACGGCGGCCTGGCGGGCCGGGATCTGGCCGGCGCCGGCCTGCAGCACCTGGCCCATGATCACGTACTGGACCTGGTCCCCCGTGATGCCGGACCGCTCCAGCGCGGCCTTGATGGCGACGCCGCCGAGGTCGGCACCGGAGAAACCCTTGAGGGAGCCGAGCAGGCGACCCATCGGGGTCCGCGCACCGGCAACGATCACAGAGGTGGTGTTGGTCATGGGACGGGCCCCTTCGCACGTCGTGGCCAGGTGAGGATGCGCTCAATGTACTGACCTGTTACCCGCCCGTCACCGGAGCGACGGTGTGATCGAGCGCACTGGCACCCTCCAGTCAACACCGTGCCGACGCGGTCCGGGTGAACCCCGCCGCGTGTGAGCAGGCTCGCACGTCCGGCACTGGCGTCGGTCGCGGGCCATGCGCTGCACTTGGTGCCACCCTTGTCCCCAACCACCCGGAGGTCGCCGTGCTGACCCGAATCGACCACATCGGCATCGCCTGCCGAGACCTCGACAAGACGGTCGAGTTCTACCGCGCCACCTACGGCTTCGAGGTCTTCCACTCCGAGGTCAACGAGGAGCAGGGCGTCCGCGAGGCCATGCTGCGGATCAACGGGACCGACGACGGCGGTGCCTCCTACCTCCAGCTGCTGGAGCCCACCCGGCCCGACTCCACCGTCGCCAAGTGGCTGGAGAAGAACGGCGAGGGCGTGCACCACATCGCCTTCGGCACCGCCGACGTGGACGGCGACGCCGAGGCCATCCGCGGCAAGGGCGTGCGGGTCCTCTACGACGAGCCGCGGATCGGCTCGATGGGCTCCCGGATCACCTTCCTGCACCCGAAGGACTGCGGCGGCGTGCTGACGGAGCTGGTGACGTCCGCCGGGAACGCCCACGACGAGCACTGATCGTCCGCCGGACCGGCCCCAGGGTGCCGCACGCTCCGGCGGCACCCGACGGTCCGTCGGCCATGACCCGTCAGTAACCTGGGCGGAACAGCCGGAAAACCCCCCTGCGGCCATTCCCCCGCCGTCCGCTCCCACTACAATGCCCAGGTGCGCGAAGACTCCGGGGGACGGAGGGGACGGGCACGGCCGAAGACAGGCCCGTCCGCCCGCCGGCGGCAGGCCGGTCGCAAGGGGAGTCCATTACGCGGGCACGGCTGAACAGTCGCAAGACGGATCTGTCACCATTCTCCACAAGGCAAGAGTTCGCCCAGGAGTCCACCCGGACGGGGGAACGCGGTACCCCCGCGCTTCCACGCCCCGGACTCCGACGACCGCGGCGGGCGGCCCCGGATTGGCGTGGGGTCGTCCACGTGCTGCGGATGCAAGGACCAGTCGGACCGGACCCCGGGAAACGGGAGCCCGGGACCGGCCGGGTCGAGGACGCGACCAGGAGATGGATGGGACCGCGGAGTGCGGGGCAACGACCGCTACGAGGCTGACGATCACCTCTCCCAGTTCGAGGCCGAGATGGGTCGGACTCGGAAGGAGCGGGACAAGGCAGTCGAGCATGCCGAGGACCTCGCCTACCAGGTGGAGGTGCTCCGGGCGAAACTGCACGAGTCCCGTCGCATGCTCGCCCAGCCGCGCGCCTTCGACGCCGTCTCCGGCCAGGCCGAGCAGATGCTCCGCACGGCCGAGATGCAGGCCCAGCAGATGCGTGCCGACGCCGAGCGCCAGCTGCGCGACTCCCAGGCCGCCACCCAGCGGATCATGGCCGAGGCCGCCGAGCGCACCGCCCGTCTGGAGGCCGAGCTCACCGCCCGCCGCCGCCAGCTGGAGGACGAGCTCGCCGAGCTGCGCCGGTCCGCCGAGCAGCACGTCAACGGCTGGGCCGAGCAGACCAGGGCCGGCTCCGAGCAGGAGGCCCAGCGCCTCCTCCAGGAAGCCCGCGTCGAGGCCGAGCGGATGGTCACCGCCGCCCGCGCGGAGGCCGTCGCGCTCGCCGACCAGGCCCGCGCCCAGACCGCCGCCGACGTCGACGCCGCCCGCGGCGAGGCCCACGCCGCCGCCGAGGCCGCCCTCCAGCGGGCCCAGAGCGACGCCGAGCGCCTGCTGCGCGCCGCCTCCGAGCAGGCCCAGCAGGCCGGCGCCCAGGCCGCCGCCGACGTCGACGCCGCCCGCGGCGAGGCCCAGCAGCAGCTGGCCGCCGCCCACGCCGCCGCCGAGCACCAGCTCGCCGCCGCCAAGGCCGAGATCGACCAGCTCAAGGCGCAGGCCGCCGTCGAGCAGAGCCGGGCCGAGCAGCAGCTGTCCGCCGCCAAGGCCGAGATAGACCGGCTGCGCGCCGAGGCCATCGCCGAGGCGGAGCGCACCCGACACGAGGCCGCCGCCCTGCGGGCCCAGGCCGAGCAGGCCGCCGAACAGCTCCAGGCCGACGCCGAGGCCGCTGCCGTGCGCAAGGTCGCCGACGGCGAGGCCGCCAACGAACAGCGGTCGCAGACCGCCCGGGCCGAGGTCGCCCGGATGGTGGCCCAGGCCACCAAGGAAGCCGACGCGATCCGCGCCGAGGCCGAGCAGGTGCGGTCCGCGGCGTCCACCAAGCAGGCCGAGGCCGACGCCGCCAAGGCCGCCGCCACCGAGGAGAGCGAGCGGCTGCGGGCCACCGCCGAGTCGGTCGCCGCCGAGCTGCGCGCCGAGGCCGAGGCCGCGATCGCCGAGCTGCGCGCCCAGGCCGAGCGGGACGTCGCCGAGCTGCGGGCCCAGGCCCACGCCGAGGCGCAGCGACTGCGCAGCGAGGCCGAGGAGGAGGGCCGGGCAGCCGGCGCCAAGGACGCCACCGTCCACCTCGCCAAGGCCGCGAAGACCGCCGAGGAGGTGCTCGGCCGGGCCAACCAGGACGCCGAGACCGCCCGGAACGCGGCCTCCGCCGAGGCCGAACGGATCCGCGCCGAGGCCGCCGCCGAGGCGCAGCGCCTGCGCGAGCAGGCCCAGGCCGCCGTGGAGCAGGCCCAGAACGCCGCGCTGGACGACGCCGCCGCGATCCGCGAGCGGATCGAGCAGATGCAGGACGAGGCCGCCCGGCTGCGCGCCGAGGCCGAGGAGCTGCGCTCCCAGGCCGCCGCGGAGGCCGAGCGGGTCCGCGGCGAGGCCCGCCGTCAGGCGGTGCTGCAGATCGAGGAGTCGGCGAAGAACGCCGAGGAACTGCTCACCAAGGCCAAGGCCGACGCGGACGAGCTGCGCGCGGGCGCGGCCGGCGAGATCGAGCGGCTGCGCGAACAGGCCCAGGAGCAGGCCGCCGAGACCCAGGGCCGGGCCGAGCAGACCCTGACCCGGGCCCGCACCGAGGCCGCCAAGATCACCGCCGCCGCCGAGCAGCAGGGCCAGGACGCGCTCTCCGCTGCCAAGGCCGCGGCCGCCGAGAACCGCGCCGCCGCCGAGCGCGAGACCGCCGAACTCCGGCGCGAGGCAACCGAGTTCGACCAGCGGGTCCGGGCCGAGGCGAACGCCGCCGCAGAGGCCGTGACCGCCGAGGCGCAGGCCGGGGCGAACGCGGTGCGGGACGCCGCGGTCGCCGACGCCGAACGGGTGCGCACCGAGGCCGACACGGAGGCCGCCCGGGCCCGGGCCGAGGCCGAGGCCGCCGCCGACGCACTGCGCGAGGAGAGCCGCCGCGAGCGCGAGGACGCGGCCACCGGGCTGCGCCGCGAGCGCGAGGAGACCGCCGACCAGCTGGCCGCTGCCAAGGCCGCCCGTACCCAGGCCGAGCAGGCCGCCGCCGAGCTCCGCGAGACCGCCGACGCCCACGCCGCCGAGGTGCGGGCCGAGGCCGAGCAGGCCGCCGGCGAACTGCGGGCCCTCGCCCAGCGCGAGACCACCCAGCAGCGCGAGACCGCCGAGGCCTACGCCGACCGCGTCCGCACCGAGGCCGAACAGCACGCCACCGACCTCACCGAACGCACCGCCACCGAGACCGCCCAGGTCCGCGCCGCCGCCGACACCTACGCCACCGAACAGCGCGAGACCGCCGACGCCTACGCCACCGAACAGCGCGAGACCGCGGACACCTACGCCGCCGGCGTGCGGGCCGAGGCCGAGCAGGCCGCCGGCGAACTGCGGGCCCTCGCCCAGCGCGAGACCACCCAGCAGCGCGAGACCGCCGAGGCCTACGCCGACCGCGTCCGCACCGAGGCCGAACAGCACGCCACCGACCTCACCGAACGCACCGCCACCGAGACCGCCCAGGTCCGCGCCGCCGCCGACACCTACGCCACCGAACAGCGCGAGACCGCAGACGCCTACGCCACCGAACAGCGCGAGACCGCAGACGCCTACGTCGCCGAACAGCGCGAAGCCGCCGACGGACTGCTGGAGCGCGCCGCGGCCACCGCCGAGCAGCGCCGCACGGAGGCCGCCAGGGACGCCAAGGCCGTCCGCGAGAAGGCCGCCGCCGAGCTGGCGCTGGCCAACGAGCAGGCCGAGACCGTCCGGGCCGAGGCCGGCCGTGAGCTGTCCGAGGCCCGCGCCACCGCCGACGGCATCCGGGGCGAGGCCGCGGCCGAGCTGGAGCAGGCCGAGGCCGACCGCGCCGAGCTGATCGCCGCCGCGAAGGCCGAGGGCGCCGAACTGGTCGCCGCCGCCGAGGAGGAGGCCGCCGAGGTCCGGCAGTCGGTGGCCGGCATGCACGAGGCCGCCGCCGAGCAGATCGCCGCGCTCAGGGCCACCGCCGAGCAGGAGGCCGCCGAGGTCCGCGAGGCCGCCGAGCAGGCCGCCGCCGAGCTCCGCGAGACCGCCGAGCGCGAGACGGCCGAGCAGCGCGAGCTCACCGACCGGGAGACCGCCGAGCAGCGCGCGACGGCCGAGGCGTACGCCGCCGAGGTCCGCGACCTCGCCGACCGCGAGACCGCCGACCTGCGCGCCCGCACCGAGGCCGAGACCACCGCCCTGCGCGAGCAGACCGAGCTGGAGCTGGCCGCCGAGCGCGAGGCCGCCGAGGCCGAGCTCGACCGGCAGCGCGCGGAGGCCCACGCCTACGACGAGCAGCTGCGCACGGACGCCGAGGCCGAGCTGCGCGCCGCCCAGGAGACCGCCGAGCAGCTGCGCATCGACGCCGACGCCCAGGCCGCCCGCACCGTCGCCGAGGCCGAGGCCCAGGCCGCCCGCACCGTGGCCGACGCCGAGGAGCTGGCCGCCGGGCTGCACGCCGAGGCGGAGGAGTACGCCCTCGCCACCCGCACACTGGCCGACGAGTACGACAGCGCCACCCACGCCCGGGCCGACGCGTACGACGCGGAGACCCGGGAGGCCGCCGAGCAGTTCGACAAGTCCACGCGCGAGCGGGCCAAGTCCGTCCTGGAGAAGGCATTCGCCGACGCCGAGGCGCTCGGCGAGGACGCCCAGACCACCGCGCTGGCCACCACCGCCGCCGCCGAGGAGCAAGCGGACGCGATGGTCGCCGCCGCCCGCAAGGAGGCCGACCGGCTGGTCGCCGCCGGCGAGGCGGGCGGCCAGGCCGAGGTCGAGAAGGGCCGCTCGGACGCCGACGCGCTGCTCGCCGAGGCCCGCCGGGACGCCACCGGGATCCGCGAGCGCGCCGAGGAGCTGCGCGAGCGCACCGACGCCGAGGTGGAGGCGCTGCACGAGCGCGCCCGCAAGGAGAACGCGGCGGCCATGAAGTCGGCCGGCGAGCGGGTGGACGCGCTGGTGACGGCCGCCCAGGAGCAGCTGACCGAGGCCGAGGAGCAGGCGGTGTCCACCGTCGCCGAGGCCGAGGACCGCGCCGCGGCGCTGGTCGCCGCCGCCGAGGACCGCGCGAACGAGCTCACCTCGGAAGCCTCCGCCGAAGCCAGCAAGGTCCGTCTCTCGGCGGTCCGCAAGGCCGAGGGCCTGCTCAAGGAGGCGGAGACCAAGCTCGCCACCTCCACCGACCGCGCCGAGGCGCTCATCGAGAAGGCGGAGGCGAAGCTGCAGTCGGCCGAGGCCGAGGCGGAGGAGCGGCTGGAGCGGGCGGCGACGGAGGCGGAGAAGCGCCTGCGGGACGCCGAGGAGACCGCGGACGAGCAGGTCGAGCTGGCGAAGGCGGAGGCCGAGCGGCTGCTCGCCGAGGCCAAGGCCGAGGCGAAGCGGGTCACCGACGAGGGCCGGCGCGAGCTGGACGAACTGGTGCGCCGCCGCAAGGACATCAACACGGAGATCTCCAGGGTGCAGGACGTGCTGTCCGCACTGGAGGCCTTCGAGGCGCCTGCGC
This sequence comes from Kitasatospora sp. NPDC038210, assembly GCF_055600605.1. Taxonomy (NCBI): domain Bacteria; kingdom Bacillati; phylum Actinomycetota; class Actinomycetes; order Kitasatosporales; family Streptomycetaceae; genus Kitasatospora; species Kitasatospora sp. NPDC038210. Next base: position 123,378 of record NZ_JBVJYK010000006.1, read on the forward strand.
CGGTCGCGCAGACCAACGGGGGAAGCAGCAAGAAGGACGGGGGCGCCAAGGCCGGTGCCGGAGTTGGCTCCCCCCGGTCGGGTGGCAATCGCTCCAAGAACGCACCACCCGATTGAGCGGACATTGTCCGCGAGAGAACGGCATTTCGCCGTCGACACTCCGGTACCGTGTCAGGATTCCCTCAACCACCTCAGCGGTTTGACGACAGGAAGCCCAGAACCCCATGAGCGACAGTCACTCCCCTCACGGCTTCGACCTGGTACGCCGTGGGTACGAGCGCGCCCAGGTCGACGAGCGGATCACCAAGCTGGTGGCCGACCGTGACAGTGCCTTGACCCGGATCAGCGCGCTGGAGAAGCGGATCGAGGAGCTCCACCTGGAGACCCAGACCGCCCAGGCGGCGGTCGTCGAGCAGGAGCCCTCGTACGCCGGTCTCGGTGCCCGGGTCGAGAAGATCCTGCGGCTCGCCGAGGAGGAGGCCAAGGACCTGCGCGACGAGGCGCACCGCGCCGCCGAGCAGCACCGCGAGCTCGCCGAGGCCGCCGCCCAGCAGGTCCGCACCGAGGCCGAGAACTACGCCAAGGACCGCAAGGCCAAGGCGGAGGACGAGGGTCTGCGGATCGTCGACAAGGCCAAGAGCGACGCCGCCCAGCTGCGCGCCGAGGCCAACAAGGACGCCCAGAACAAGCGCGAGGAGGCGGACGCCCTCTTCGAGGAGACCCGCACCAAGGCCGCCCAGGCCGCGCTGGAGTTCGAGACCAACCTGGCCAAGCGTCGCGAGCAGTCCGAGCGCGACCTGGCCGCCCGTCAGGCCAAGGCCGAGAAGCGCCTGGCCGAGATCGAGCACCGGGCCGAGCAGCTGCGCCTGGAGGCCGAGAAGCTGCGCACCGACGCCGAGCGCCGCGCCCGCCAGACCGTCGAGACGGCCCAGCGCCAGTCCGAGGACATCGTGGCGGACGCCAACGCCAAGGCCGACCGCATCCGCAGCGAATCCGAGCGCGAGCTGGCGGCGCTCACCAACCGCCGCGACAGCATCAACGCCCAGCTGACCAACGTCCGCGAGATGCTGGCGACGCTGACCGGCGCGGCCGTGGCCGCCGCCTCGCTGCCGAACGACGACACCATGGGCGTGCCAGCCCAGCAGTCGCGCTGACGCAGCTCCGCACCTGACGGCCGGCAGGCCCTCACCCGCCCGGGTGAGGGCCTGCCGGCCGTCGTGCCGTCATCACCCCGGGCGGTTCTACCGGGGGTAGGCGCCGTCCGGTCGCTGGTGCCCGCTGCTGAGCTGGTTGCCCTCGTCGTCGGAGACGGTGCCGAACCAGGAGGTGCACCAGACCGAGACCGAGTCGGGCCAGTACTGCACCTCGAAGGGGTGGCCGGAGCCGTGGTCGCCGTACGAGGTGACGATGAAGGTCTCCCCCGGGCGCATCCAGTAGTCCTCGCCGAGCGGTTCCAGGGTCAGCTCGACCAGCCCCTCGCTCCGGTTGGTCACGGGCATCCGGCCGCTCACCTCCAGCGCCGAGAAGTCCCAGGCGGCCGCGTCCTCGTTCATCCGGCGGCCACCCGCCGCAGCAGGGCCCGGACGGCGGCGTCGAAGGCCTCGGGCGCCTCCAGGGGGCTCAGGTGGCCCACCCCGGGGATGACGGTCAGCTCGGCGTCCGGCCGGGCCCGCAGCATCAGTTCGGCCTCCTCGGGCGCCACCAGGGCGTCCTGGGCGCCCGCCACCACCGCGACCGGCACCCGCAGCCCGGCGAGCACGTCCAGGGAGTCGGGGCGGGCCGCCATGGCCCGCAGGGCCCAGGCGACGGAGGCCGGCGAGGCGGCGGCGACCATCGACTGCACCCGCTCCACGAGGTGCTGCGAGTCGGGCCCGAGCTGCCCGGCCGCGACCTGCTCGTCCAGCAGCAGCTGCACGCTGTCCCGCGCGGTGACGGCGGCGGCGATCCGTTCCCGGTTGGCCCGGACCGCGTCGCTGTCGGCGGTGGCGCGGGTGTTGGCGAGCAGCAGACCGGCCAGCCGTCCGGGGTGGCGGCGGGCGAAGGCCAGCGCCACGTAGCCGCCCATCGAGATCCCGCCGACCACCGCGCGCTCGATCCCGGCCGCGTCCAGCAGCAGGGCGAGGTCGTCCGCGACCGCGTCGAGCGAGGGCGTGTCGGCGCCCAGCTCGGTGCCGCCGAACCCCCTCTGGTCGGGGGCGAGCACCCGGGCCCCGTCCCCGGTCAGGCCGGGCAGCGCGTCCAGTTGGGACGACCACATCGAGGCGTTCAACGGATAGGCGTGCAGCAGCACGAGGGGTGTTCCGGTACCGCTCTCGCGGACGGACACTGCGGCGGGGAGCTCGGTCATGCGCCCACCGTATTCCGGCACGCCCGATGAACCCACTCAGCGGGCCGCGATATCCCGTTTGTCCTAGCCTGACAGCGAGTAAGGGAGCGCGAATGATCGAGTTGCACGACCTGACAAAACGTTACGGCAAGACGCTCGCGGTGGACCGGCTCAGCTTCACCGTCCCCCGGGGCGTGGTGACCGGCTTCCTCGGCCCCAACGGCGCGGGCAAGTCCACCACCATGCGCATGATCCTCGACCTCGACCGCCCGACCGGCGGCCGGGTCACCATCGACGGCAAGCGCTACGGACAGCTCAGCGAGCCGCTCAAGTACATCGGCGCGCTGCTGGAGGCCAAGGCCGTCCACCCCGGCCGCACCGCCCGCGACCACCTGCTCTGGCTCGCCCAGAGCAACCGCATCCCGGAGCGCCGGGTGGACGAGGTGCTCGCCCTGGTCGGCCTCACCCCGGTCGCCCGCAAGCGGGCCCGCGGCTTCTCGCTCGGCATGGGCCAGCGCCTGGGCATCGCCTCCGCACTGCTCGGCGACCCGGAGATCGTCATGTTCGACGAGCCGGTCAACGGCCTGGACCCGGAGGGCATCCTCTGGATCCGCAACCTGATGAAGCGCCTCGCCGGCGAGGGCCGGACGGTCTTCGTCTCCTCCCACCTGATGAGCGAGATGGCCGTCACCGCCGACCACCTGGTGGTCATCGGCAAGGGCCGGCTGCTCGCCGACCTGCCGATGCCGGAGTTCATCCGGCGCAACTCCCGCTCCGCCGTACGGCTGCGCAGCCCCGAGCCCGAGCGGCTGCTCGACCTGCTGGCCGGTGCCGGCCTGCGGCACGAAGCCGGCCCGGACGGCTCCTACGAGGTGGTCGACGGCGACCTCGCCCGGCTCGGCGACCTGGCCGCGGCGAACGGCGTGGTGCTGCACGAACTCAGCCCGCAGCAGGCCTCGTTGGAGGAGGCGTTCATGCAGATGACGGCCGACTCGGTGGAGTACCACGCGGGCGACGGGCCGGGCCGGGACGCGGCCGGCGCGCCCGGCGCCTGGGGCGCCGGCTGGAAGGCGGACGGCGCCCGGCCGGCCGCCGCGGCACAGCAGGAGGAGAACTGAGATGGCGTCCTACCCGGCGATCCTGCGCTCCGAGTGGACGAAGATCCGCAGCGTCCGCTCGACGGTCTGGACGCTCGCGCTGACCTTCGTCGTCACCGTCGGCATCGGCGCGCTGCTGTCCCTGCTCACCAACAACAACTTCACCGAGTTCCGCCGCAACGAGCAGACCCCGTTCGACGCCACCGGGACGGCCTTCGCCGGCATCATGCTCGGCGAGCTGGCCATCATCGTCTTCGGCGTGCTGGCGATCGGCAACGAGTACAGCAGCGGCATGATCCGGGTCACCCTGGCCGCCGTCCCGCAGCGCGCCACCCTGCTCGGCGGCAAGGCCGCGGTCCTCGGCGCGCTGGCCCTGGCGGTCTCACTGGTGACGGCCTTCGTCACCTTCTTCGTCGGCCAGTCGCTGCTCGGCTCGCACTCCACCACGATCGGCGAACCGCACGTGCTGCGCGCGGTGTTCGGCGCCGCGCTGTACCTGACGATGCTCTGCCTGTTCTCGGCGGGCGTCACCACGATGCTGCACAACCAGACGCTCGCGCTCGGCGTGCTGGTGCCGTTCTTCTTCCTGCTCTCGCCGATCCTCTCGGCGGTGCCGAAGGTCAAGACCCTGGCCCACTACTTCCCCGACTACGCGGGCTCGCGGATGCTGCTGGTCTACGAGCAGCACGGCCAGCCGTACGGTCCGTGGGCCGGTTTCCTTATCTGCCTCGCCTGGACCGCGGCGGCCCTGGTCGGCGGAGTGCTGGTGCTCAAGAAGCGCGACGCGTGAGGCGGGTCCGGCAGGCCCGGCCCGGCCGGGGGCCGTCAGTACCGCGGAGCGCCGCGGCCTCGCAGGACGTTGGAGGCCCGGCGCTCCCGCGCTCCCCAGCACGCGCGGTGCCAGTGCCGCCGGTCGTCCACCCCCGCGCCGTGCATCGGCCAGGCCACCACGTGGCCCACGCCCGAGGGGATCTCCTGGTCGCAGCCCGGGCAGCGGTAGGCCCGCCCCGACGTCCCAGCGACCGTCTGGACCACCCAGTCGTCGCCCTGGTAGCTCTCGGTGCGGCGCAGCGAGCCGCCGAGCGGGGCGGCCGGCTGGCTGCTCTCGCGGGGGGCGGCGCTCTTGATCCGGTTGCGGCGCGGCGACACGGCGGACTGCCTCTCTTCCGGGGGCTCTGGGCCGTTCCAGCCTACGGCCGGCGGGCCCCCCGAACGGCCACTACCACGGGTCCGCCCGACACCCCGGTCTTTTTACCGAGATCCACCCGATCATCAGGGAAATTCGGGGTTCGGCGTGCCATTGGCACATGACATCCGATACCCACAAGGGGTAGAGGCGGGGCTCGCAGACCCTGCGCGCACCCGAGGAGGCCCAAGGATGACCAAGACCGGCGCCCGTGCCGAGACCCGTCGACCCGTCGGGGTCCGGCCGCCGGCCCCCGGCCCGACGCTGGCCACCGTCCCGCCGGTGACGGCCGTCGCGGGCGAGCCGCTGCCCGCGACGCAGCGCGCGGGGGCCCTGTCGGCGGACACCGCGCCGGTGCGGGTCGGCCTGTTCCTGCTGTCCGCACAGTTCCCCGGGCAGAGCCACGGCGAGGCGCTGGAACGCACCGTCCGGTCCGCCGTCGAGGCCGAACGGGCCGGCCTGGACAGCGTCTGGCTGGCCGAACACCACTTCGTCCCGTACGGGGTCTGCCCGGACGCCGCGACGCTCGCCGCGCTCCTGCTCGGCCGCACCCGCCGGATCGGCGTCGGCACGGCGGTCAGCGTGCTGTCCACCCGCCACCCGGTGGCGCTCGGCGAGCAGGCCGCGCTGCTGCACCTCACCTCCGGCGGGCGCTTCACGCTCGGGGTGGGCCGCGGCGGGCCGTGGATCGACCTGGACGTGTTCGGCGACGGCGTGGACGCCTTCGAGAACGGCTTCCCGGAGCGGCTGGACCTGCTGCTGCGCTGGCTGCGCGGCTCCCGGGTGGGCGCGGACGGCCCGCAGTTCAGCTTCCCCGAGGTGGCGGTGGTGCCGCGGGCCGCCGAACCGCTGCGGCGGCCCGGTCTGGGCAGCTGGCTCGGCCTCGGCGAGCAGGCGGGCCCGGTGCGCTTCCCGCGCCAGCGCCAGGACGACGAGGGGCTCGGCGAGGAACTCACCGCCACCGGACGGCCGGTGGCCGGACCGCCGGTGGTGGTCGCCTGCACCTCGCCGGGCGGGGTGAAACTGGCCGCCGAGCGCGGACTGCCGATGCTGCTCGGCATGCACTCCGGGGACGACGACAAGGTGCGGATGCTGGAGCTGTACCGCTCCGCCTGGCTGGCCGCCGGGCGCAGCGAGGAGCAGCTGCGCCGGGTGGGCCGTCGGCACGTGGCGGCCGGGGTCGCGCAGGTCGACGACCGCGCCGCGGCGGCCCGCTCCACCCTGCTGAACGCGATGCCCGGCTGGTTCGAGTACGGGCTCGGCGCCCACCGCACCGTGGACGGCCGCGAGCGCAAGATGCGCGACGCGCACCAGTACACCGAACTCCTCTGCGACCTGCACGCGGTGGGCACCCCGCGGCAGTGCGCCGACCGGCTGCTGGCCACCGCCGAGCGGACCGGCATCCGCCGGTTCGCGCTGCTCGCCGAGGGCAGCGGCGACCACGAGGCGACCCTGCACAACATCGCCCGGCTCGGCTCCGAGGTGCTGCCGCAGCTGGGCTGAGGGGTATGCCGGGGGCGGGCCCCGCCGCCGGGCCCGGGCCGCCGCCCCTCCCCCCGCACCGGGGGACGGGGGCGGCCTGCGCCGCGGTGGCACCGCGTCGGTCGGTTGCCGGGGCTCAGCAGTCCCGCAGTTCCTCGGACTGGTTGAGCAGCTGCTCCCGGACGGAGGTGAAGCGCGTGAACCGCGCGTCGTTGGCCTCCGACGGCAGGAACACCGCCACCCGGTGACAGTTCTGGAAGGCCAGCCGTACGCCGAAGTGGCGCTGCAGGGCGCCCCGGATGGCATCGCTGGCCAGGGCGCGCAGCAGCTGGCCGCGGGCCTGCTCGCTGGGCGGCGGTACCTGGTTGTCGGCGAAGTCGGTGCCGTCGACCTTGGCCTGGGCGACCAGCGAGCTGATCAGCTCCCAGGCGTACGGCAGCGAGACGCGGACGCAGTCGACGAATTCCCGCTCGTCGACCTCGCCCCGCTCAGCCTTTTCCAGCAGGGCCGGTGAGACGTCGAGCGACATGGATTCTCCTCTCGCGGTCCACCCGCGCGGCGCCCGGGTGGTCGTGCGTAGTCCAAGCTCAGTGAGGGTGGGCGAATCGCGTGTGGTGTCCGGAACACCGTGGGACGGGGGCTGCCGGCACCTTCGCGACCAGCGACGGCGGTACGGGACGTGACGTCCCGAACACCGACCGCGCTCAGAACAGCGTGGCAGTCAACGGCGGAGCAGGCCGGTCATTCCTGGGGATTGCTCCGGAAATACGGTGTGGTGCACCAGATTGGCCGGATCCTGTCGGATCGTTCATCTGAAGTCTCCATCCCCGTTGACAGCGATCCCGCAAGCGTGCCGTCACACACCGTAGCGATCGAACGGGACGGGCGCCAGACCGCGGCGGGCAGGAGACGAACAGGAGCGGAATCGCCGGACCTCAATGTTCGCGGGGTTCGCGCTTTCTTCACCCCGTCGTCGCGGAATCGCATCAACTGGCCCCGGTGGGCTAGCGTGGTCGACCGTGCGTCTCGTAATTGCCCGCTGCTCAGTCGACTATGCCGGTCGGCTCTCCGCCCATCTGCCCTCCGCCACCAGGCTCATCCTGGTCAAGGCCGACGGCAGCGTCAGCATCCACGCCGACGACCGCGCCTACAAGCCGCTCAACTGGATGTCCCCGCCGTGCGCCCTCAAGGAGGCCGACGGGGTCTGGACGGTGGAGAACAAGGCCGGCGAGAAGCTCATCATCACGCTGGAGGAGGTGCTTCACGACTCGTCCCACGAACTCGGGGTGGACCCGGGGCTGATCAAGGACGGCGTCGAGGCACACCTCCAGGAGCTGCTCGCGGACCGGATGGAGGTGCTCGGCAGCGGCTGGTCGCTGATCCGCCGCGAGTACCCGACCGCGATCGGTCCGGTGGACATCCTCTGCCGCGACGCCGACGGCACCACGGTGGCCGTCGAGATCAAGCGCCGCGGCGAGATCGACGGCGTCGAGCAGCTCACCCGCTACCTCGAACTCCTCAACCGGGACCCGCTGTTGGCCCCGGTCAAGGGCGTCTTCGCCGCGCAGGAGATCAAGCCCCAGGCCCGCGTGCTGGCCACCGACCGCGGCATCGGCTGCGTGGTGCTGGACTACGACGAGCTGCGCGGCATCGACGACGACAAGCTCAAGCTGTTCTGACCGTTCAGGTCCCGGGGACGGCCGGAGCGGCCGGCCCGGTCGGGCTCTGCGACGAGGACGGCGAGGTCGTCGGGCTGCTCGGGGGTGTCACCGGCGGCGTCGACGGGCTGGTCGACGGTGTCGTCGGCACCGTCGTGGGGCGGCTGGTCACCGGCTTCGGCGGCTGCGACTGACCCGGGACGGTCGGTTGCGGCTGTGGCTGCGGCTGCTGGGCGGTCGGCGACTCGCTCGCCCCCGGCGAGGAGCTCGGCTTCCTGGTCGGCGAGGCGCTCGCCGAGTGCGAGGCGCTGCCGCTGACCGACGGCGCCGGGCTGCCGCTCGACGCCGTCGGGCTGACCGGCACGGTGCCGGGCGCGCCCGGGGAGACGCTGCCGGAGGGCTGCGGGAACGGCGCGTCCTGGGTGCCGCCGCCCTGGTCCATCCGGCCGCTGTGCGGGTCGTTCGAACGGTGCTCGTCCGGCCCGGTGAGGCTCATCGCCACCGCCGTCCCGAGCACCCCCATGGTCAGCACGACCGTGGAGACCACGGCGACCCGCCGCCGCCTGCTGGACTTCAGCCGGGCCGGCACCCTGGCCGCGATCTTGCGGATGACCGGCGCCCGGCTGGACACCGCCGGCGCGGCGGCCGACAGCTGCCGCCCGTCGGCGCGCAGCAGGTCGAGCATCCGGCGTGCGGAGGCCACCCCGCGCTGCTCCCCCGCGGACGCCCGCAGGGTGAGCGCGGTCTCCAGCTCCGCGACGGCCCGCGACGGCTGCCGGACGCAGATCGCGTGCACGCCCGCCTCGTGGTGGAACCAGGCCTGGTCACTCGCCGAGCCGGCCCGGCGGGCCGCCTCCTGGCCGAGCTGCAGCACCCGCTCCCAGGCGCCCCAGCGCAATGCCAGCGCCAGCGCGGGCGCCGCCGCCCGGGCCAGCCGGACCACCGCCTCGTGGCGTCCGGCGTTCCGGTCGGCGAGCAGGACGCCGATCACCACCTCGGCCTCGGCGGCGATCTGCTCCAGCGTCACCGAGCTGTGCCCGACCCACCAGGCGAAGTGCTGGGCGGCGCCGTCCACGCAGCCGCGGGCCGGCCAGTCCGGGGCGAGCAGGTCGAGCGCGCCGGCGGTCAGCCGGTGGTGCCCGCCGATGGACACCGTCAGCCCGGCGTCGGAGAGTTCGGCGAGGGCGGCCTCGCCCAGGCCGACGTCGATCAGCGCGGGCAGGTGCGGCGCGGTGGGGCACTCCCCGCCGAGGGCGACGGCGAGCCGCAGCACGGCCTGCGCGGGCTCGCTCAGGCCCTCGGCGAGCCGGACCGCGGGCGAGGCCGTCTCCGCGACGGAGGGCAGCGGGACGGTGCGGCGCAGCGCGTCCTCCCGGACCGCCGGGTCGGGGTCGCGGACGGGCCCCTCGACCGCGCCGAAGACGTCCATCCGGTCGTCCTCGGCGGCGACCAGCGCGTCCACCGAGACGTCCCGCTGGCGCAGCAGTGCGGCGGCCTGGACGAAGCGCAACGGCAGGCCCTCGGACTCGAACCAGAGGTCCACCGCCCAGGCCTTCTCGGCGACGTCCAGGGGGCGCCCGGCCAGTCGGGCGGTGAGGGCGAGGCAGGCGGAGCGGGAGAGCCCGGCGACGAGGTGGTCCCGCAGCCGGGAGCCGGCCGGCAACGGCGGGCTGTCCGGGGCGGCCGCGACCAGGAAGGCGCAGCCGGGGGCGACGGCCGGCAGCTGCTCCAGCTCGGCTTCGGAGAGTTCGGCGGCGTCGATCACCACGACCGCTCCGACCTCGGCGAGGTGGACGGCCAGCTGGTCCGGGTCGGGACGGTAGCCGGGGGCGTGGTGGGTGGCCGCGAAGAGGTCCTGGAGCAGGTCGGCGAGGGTGCGGCGGTGGCCGCAGAGCTGGACGACACCGCCGGGGGCGAGGTCGGCGGCGGCCTCGGCGACGGCCGACAGCAGTGCGCTGCGACCGGAGCCGGCCTGGCCGACCAGGCGTATCGAGCGTCCTTCGGAGAGCAGGCCGAGCAGTTCGGCGATGTCCGCCTCGCGGTCCAGCAGCGGCAGGTCGGCCGGGCCTGCGCCGAGCGCGAGCGGGCCGACCGCGCGGCCGACGCCGCCGGCCGGGCCGCGGGCGGGTTCGCTGCGCTCGATCCGGCGCGGGCGGGGCCGCCACTCCTCCGGGCAGGGCCTGGCCTCGGAACCGTCCGGGGCGCCGACTCCCACCAGCAGGCCGCCGGAGACCAGTTCGCCGCCGCGGGTGCGGACGGCCTCCTGCCGGAACTCCCCGGATGGCTGTGCCACGTTCTGCTCCGCATCGTGCTCGGCCGTCGGCGCCCCGGGCCGGTCGGCTGACGTCTCCCGGTCGTGGCCGCGGGCGGTCTGGGGCAGCCCCGGCGGCCGTTTCTGACGGGCAGACTCTTGCACATCCGGGCCCGCCCGTGCAGGGCGGTCCGGGCCGGGAGGCCGTCGTGAAGCGCTGACCAGGCACGTTGCGGGGACGTACGGCCCGCGGCGTGCTACATGGCGATGCCGTGCGCCTCGGCGACGCCGCCGTCGACAGCCAGGATGCGGTGCAGTTTGGTGGCCACCAGCAGTCGCTGGAGCTGGGCCGGGACGGAGCGCAGCACCAGTCGGCGGCCGATCCGGCCGGCCCTCCGGTGGGTGCCCATGATCACGCCGAGGCCGGTGGCGTCCCAGAACTCCAGTCGGGCGAGGTCGAGCACGAGGTCGCCGAGGCCGCCGTCCACGGCCTGGTGCAGCTTGGCCCGCGCGTCGGCGGCGGTGCGCACGTCGAGGCGGCCTTCGATGGCCAGCGCCGTGTGGTCGCCGGTGATGCGCATGCTCTCCTCCTTCGCCTGGACGGCCTGGTGCGGGTGGGGCCGACCCGGCCGGACCGGGTGCGGGAGCGGAGTGTGCGTCCGGGCGGGCCGCGGCCCCACGCCCGGATCCGGTCGGAAGGCCGGGTTCCCCCATCTGACGGCGAACCTGCTCCGCAGGTTGCTGGTTCCGGCCGGATCTGAAGCAACTTCACTCGTCCGAGGGAATATACGCAGGAAGTCTCCACACCTACGCTCGATTACCGCCCAAATCACCCGTCTGCGGCACCCGGCGTGAGGAAACTCACCCGACCCGGCGGAGCGGGCCGCGCGACGCTCCGATCGCACGGCCCGCCGGGTCGTTCAGCCCCGTCGGCTCACTTGCCTTCGTACGGGTAGAAGCCGCGGCCGCTCTTGCGGCCCAGGTCACCGGCGGTGACCATGCGGGCCATGATCTCCGGGGCGGCGAACTTCTCGTCCTTGGTCTCGGTGTAGATGTTGTGGGCGGCGTGCAGCAGGATGTCCACGCCGGTCAGGTCGGCGGTCTGCAGCGGGCCCATCGCGTGGCCGAAGCCGAGGCGGCAGGCGGTGTCGATGTCCTCGGCGGTGGCGACGCCCGACTCGTACAGCTTGGCGGCCTCGACGACCAGCGCGGTGATCAGGCGGGTGGTGACGAAGCCGGCCACGTCGCGGTTGACCACCACGACCTCCTTGCCGACGCCCTCGGCGTAGGCGCGGGCGGTGGCCAGCGTCTCGTCGCTGGTCTTGTAGCCGCGGACCAGCTCGACCAGCTTCATCATCGGGACCGGCGAGAAGAAGTGGACGCCGACGACCGACTCCGGGCGCTGGGTGGTGGCCGCGATCCGGGTGATCGGGATGGCGGAGGTGTTGGAGGCCAGCACGGCGCCGTCCTTGGCGAGCTTGTCCAGCTCGCGGAAGACGGCCTCCTTGACGTCCAGCTGCTCGAACACGGCCTCGACCACGATGTCGGCCTCGGCGACGGCGCCCAGGTCGGTGGTGGTGGTGATCCGGCCCAGCGCGGCCTCGGCCTCCTCGGCACTCAGCCGGCCCTTGGCGACGAACTTCTCGTACGAGGCGCGGATGCCCGCGAGGCCGCGCTGCAGCGCCTCCTCGGTGACGTCCCGCAGCACCACCGGGTGGCCGGCCTGCGCGGACACCTGGGCGATGCCGGCGCCCATCAGGCCGGCACCGATCACGGCGATCTGCTTGCTGGACGCATTGCTCATGGCTTGGTCTCCCGATGCCGTCGCCGCCCCGCGGGCGGGCCCTGAAGGCGGCTCAGGGCAGGGGTCACCGCCGTGGAGCCGCATCGCTCGATCTTCCTGCCTCGCCTGCGCTCGGCAGTCGCTTGCGCGGAGCTCGCTGCTTCGTTCGTTCACTCGCTCCGCTCGCTCACGCGGACTCTAGTGCCCGAATCCCCCACGCAGTAGCAATCGGGAGTGTGATCTGCAACCGACCTGGTCAGCCGCCCGGGTGACCGGTCGGAGCCCGTCGGCCGAACGCCCGGACGCTCGGGCGGCCGGACGGTCACATGGTCAGATGGTCAGGCCGAGGTCCTGGGCCAGGATCGCCGCCTGCACCCGGTTGCGCAGGCGCAGCTTCGCCAGGATCCGGCTCACGTGCGTCTTGGTGGTCGCCTCCGCCATCGCCAGCCGGGTCGCGATCTCCCCGTTGGACAGCCCGGCCCCGATGCAGGCCAGCACCTCCCGCTCACGGACGGTCAGCCCGGAGACCGCCTCCCGGGCCTCGGGCCCGACCGGGCGCTCCGGACGGGCGAAGGCGCCGATCAGCCGCCTCGTCACCGAGGGCGCCAGCATGCCGTCCCCGCGCGCCACCGTCCGGATGCCCTCGATCAGGGTGTCCGCCTCCAGGTCCTTGAGCAGGAACCCGGCCGCGCCCGCCCGCAGCGCGCCGTAGACGTACTCGTCCAGGTCGAAGGTGGTCAGCACGAGCACCTGTCCGGCCCCGGCGGCGACCACCTCGCGGGTCGCCGAGACGCCGTCCAGCCGGGGCATCTGCACGTCCATCAGCACCACGTCGGGCCGCAGCTCCAGCGCCAGCCGGACGGCCTCCTCGCCGTCGGCGGCCTGGCCGACCACCTCGAACTCCGGCTCGGCCCGCAGGATCATCACCAGCGCCGCCCGCACCGCCGCCTGGTCCTCGGCCACCAGCACCCGGATCGTCATACCCGCCCCTCGCTCCCCTGCGTGTGCGGCAGTACCGCGCGCACGCTCCAGTACCCGTCCTTCGGGCCGGCCTCGAAGCTGCCGCCGAGCAGCCCGACCCGTTCCGCCATGCCCACCAGTCCGGCCCGGGCGCCGGGCAGTTCGCGGCCCGGCTCGCCGCGGTACGGGCTGTCGACCGCGATCCGCAGGTCCTGCGGCCCGAACTCCAGCCGCAGCCGCACCAGTCCGGGCCCGGCGTGCTTCAGCGCGTTGGTCAGCGACTCCTGGACGATCCGGTACGCGGCCAGCCCGACCGGCACCGGCACCTCCCCGCGCTCGCCGTGCTCGGCCAGCTCGAACTCCAGCCCGACGTCCTGGCCGGCCGCCCGGGCCTTGGTCAGCAGGGCGTCCACCGCGGCGAGGTCGGGCGCCGCGTACGACTCGTCGACCTCTCCCCCGCCGCTGTCCCGGAGCAGTCCGATCATCCGACGCATTTCGGCCAATCCCTGGACGCTGTTCTCCCGGATCACCGCCAGCACCTCCACCAGCGGGTCGTCCGCGGGCAGGCTCCGGCGCTTGGCCACGGACTGCGCTCCGGTGGCGTGGATCGCGATCGCCGACAGGTGGTTGGCCACCACGTCGTGCAACTCCCGTGCCATCCGGGCCCGTTCCGCGCCGATCGCCTCGCGCCGGTCCATCTCCGAGAGCAGCGCGGTCTGTTCGGCCCGCAGTCGCTCGGCCTCCGCCTCCTGCCGGTGCTTGCGCACCACGTCGCCGGTCCACACCGGCGCCAGGAAGACCAGCGAGCTGAGCACCGCGACCAGCAGCCCGGACGGGGTGCCGGCGGCGTACCAGGCCAGGCTGGAGAGCACCAGCACGGTCGACCCGCCGGTCAGGTGCAGCACCCGCGACATCCGGCGGGTGCCGTAGATCACCGCGGCGTACAGCAGATCGGTGTACATGATCAGGGTCGCCAGCAGGCTGCCGGTGAACAGGCTGGCCGCGAAGGCCAACCCGCCGAGCGACACCGCGAGCACCGGCCTGGAGCGTCGGCACAGCTCCAGCCCGGACATCACCAGCATCGGCAGCACCACCGCCCACAGCTGCACGTGGTCGGCGTTGTCGTACACCCGGAAGACGATCAGCACGGTCCCGCCGAGCAGCCCGCAGAGGGCGATCAGCTGGTCCTGCCGGCGCGGGGAGAGGGACGGGACGGGAACGGGCACGCCCCCATCCCACCATCCCCGGCGGACCGTCCGGCTCCGGTCCACGGAGGAGTCCGCTACATCGAAAGATGCAGACCGGGACGGCACCGCACGACGACGACACGGGCGCACCCGCACACGAGGCTGGGCACACCGCCGAACGTCCGGGAGCAGAACGTGATCGTCACCCTCATCGTCGCGGCCGAGATCTCCTGGTGGATCGTCCTCGGCCTGGCCCTCTCCACCCGCTACCTGCTGCGGTGGCGCCGCACCAGTACCGTCCTGCTGCTCGGCCTCCCCGCCGTCGACCTCGCGCTGTACGCGCTCACCGTGCTCGACCTGCGCGGCGGCGCCGAGGCCGGCTGGACGCACGCGCTCGCCGCGAGCTACGCCGGGTTCTCGGTCGGCTACGGCCCCTCGCTGGTCCGCTGGGCCGACCGGCACTTCCAGCACCGCTTCGCCGGCGGCCCCAAGCCGCTGCCCTCGCCGAAGTACGGCCCCGAGCGGACCAGGCACGAGTGGCAGATCGCCGGCCGCACCGTCGTCTCCGCCGCGATCACGCTCGGCCTGATCACCCTGCTCGTCCCGCTCTCCGCGGGCTCCGCCCACTACGGCACGTTCCTGCAGTGGTACCTCAAGCTGGGCATCGCGGCCGTGGTCAACGTGGTCGTGGCCGGCTGCTACTCGTTGTGGCCCAAGGAGGCGCCGGCCGGCGTCCTGGTCGAGAACGGCCGCGTGGTGGAGCCGGAGAAGGCCCCGGCCGAGTCGACGCGCTAGCGTGCGCGGCTAGCGGTTCTCGCCCGGCACCCAGAGCACGTCGCCGCGCTCCTTGTTGGCGACCCGGGCCAGGATGAACAGCAGGTCGGACAGCCGGTTGAGGTACTTCGCGGTCAGCGGGTTGACGGTGTCCCCGTGCTCCGCGATCGCCGCCCAGGTCGAGCGCTCGGCCCGCCGCACCACCGTGCAGGCCAGGTGCAGGTGGGCCGCGCCGGGCGTGCCGCCGGGCAGGATGAAGCTGCGCAGCTTCTCGACCTGCTCCAGGTAGTGGTCGCAGTCCTGCTCCAGGCGGTCGACGTAGGACTGCAGCACCCGCAGCGGCGGGTACTTCGGGTCCTCCACCACCGGGGTGGACAGGTCGGCTCCGACGTCGAAGAGGTCGTTCTGGACCCGCACCAGCACCGCCGCGACGTCCTCGGACAGCGCCCCGACCGCCAGGGCCACCCCGATCGCCGCGTTCGCCTCGTTGGCGTCCGCGTAGGCGATCAGCCGCGGGTCGGTCTTGGTGGTCCGGCTCATGTCGCCGAGCGCGGTGGTGCCGTCGTCGCCGGTACGGGTGTAGATGCGCGTCAGATTGACCATGCGGCCACCCTAGCCCGCGACGTTAGGCGGCGTTAACCCCGCAGGGACGTCGCACGCCCCACCCCGAGGGTCCCGTCGCTACGCGACGTTCACCCTCCCCCAGCCTCCGGCCGGGGGCACCCCCACCCCGAGGGTCCGTCGCTACGCGACGTTCACCCTCTGCCCGGGCGGGGCCGCCTCCAGCCAGGCCAGGAAGCCGGTCAGCGCGTCCTCGCTCATCGCCAGCTCCAGCGGCGCCCCGTTGTGCAGGCAGCGCAGCACCACCGAGCCGGAGAGCAGCGCCAGCTCCTCCTGGCCCTCCGGGTAGCGCCGGCCGAGGACCTCGATCTCCCGGCGCGGCAGCACCTTGCGCGGCCGCGGGGCGTACGAGAAGACCCGGAACCACTCGATCGAGTCGCCGCTGTACCGGCCGATACCAAAAACCCACCCCTTGCCGTCGGTCGGGGGGACCGGGGCGGAGGTGGGCTTCCCGTTCTCGTCGAGGTCGGGCTGCGTCGAGGCGTCGGCGGGCATTTTGAGCCGGTAACTGCAGTCGAACGTTCCGCCCACCCGCTGGATCAGCCGGCGGCGGACGGCGAAGGCCACCAGGCCGATCACACCCAGGGCCACGACCGCCGCACACACCACAAGCGCGAGGACCATGCTCACCTACCTCCTCGCTACCCGCGTTCCCCGTAGCGGTCGTATCAAGCGACCGCGCTGACCTACCAACTACGACGACAGTCCCGGGGTCACGCTCACGCGTCCCCGGGACCGTCGGTCGACCCCGCTAAGCCGGGGTCCGGCGCACTCAGGCGTGGGCCTTGAGGCCGCGCGCCGCGAACAGACGGACCTCGGCGCGCCGCTCGGCGTGCTCGTCCAGGCCCGACTTGGCCTTCTCCAGTGCGCGCTCGGCACGCGCGACGTCGATCTCGTCCGCCAGCTCGGCGATCTCCGCGAGCAGAGACAGCTTGTTGTCGGCGAAGGAGATGAAGCCGCCGTGCACCGCAGCGATCACGGTGCCGCCGTCCACCGTGCGGATGGTGACCGGACCGGTCTCCAGCACGCTCAGCACCGGGGTGTGGCCCGGCATGATGCCGGTGTCACCGGAGGCCGTACGGGCGACGACGATGGTGGCCGCACCGGACCACACCTTGCGGTCGGCTGCGACCAGCTCGACGTGCAGCTCAGCCAACGTGGGCTCCTAGGCTCATGCAACGCCCGATTACTCGGGAGTTTCGGTAAGAATAACGGCCCCGCACCCTCGGCATGAAACCGGCGGCACGGATTTGACCGGAATCACAGCCGATGCGACGCGAGGGGTGGTCCCCAGGCTCGGGGGCCACCCCTCACGGTCACTCAGCTGCTACCGGCCGCGATTACTTCTTCGCCAGCTCGGCGGCGTTCTTCTCCAGGTCCTCGATGCCACCGCACATGAAGAAGGCCTGCTCCGGGACGGAGTCGTACTTGCCGTCGGCGATCGCGTTGAAGGCCTCGATGGTCTCCGACAGCGGGACGGTCGAACCCTCGACGCCGGTGAACTGCTTCGCCACGTAGGTGTTCTGCGAGAGGAAGCGCTCGATGCGACGGGCACGGTGCACCGTGATCTTGTCCTCTTCGGACAGCTCGTCGATGCCGAGGATCGCGATGATGTCCTGGAGGTCCTTGTACTTCTGCAGGATCCCCTTGATACGGATGGCCGTGTCGTAGTGGGTCTGCGCGATGTACCGCGGGTCGAGGATGCGGGACGTGGAGTCCAGCGGGTCGACGGCCGGGTAGATGCCCTTCTCCGAGATCGGGCGCGACAGAACGGTGGTCGCGTCCAGGTGGGCGAAGGTGGTGGCCGGGGCCGGGTCGGTCAGGTCGTCCGCGGGGACGTAGATCGCCTGCATCGAGGTGATCGAGTGACCGCGGGTCGAGGTGATGCGCTCCTGCAGGAGGCCCATCTCGTCGGCCAGGTTCGGCTGGTAACCCACCGCGGAGGGCATGCGGCCGAGCAGGGTCGACACCTCGGAACCGGCCTGGGTGAACCGGAAGATGTTGTCGATGAAGAGGAGCACGTCCTGCTTCTCGACGTCACGGAAGTACTCCGCCATGGTCAGCGCGGACAGCGCGACGCGCAGACGGGTGCCCGGCGGCTCGTCCATCTGGCCGAAGACCAGCGCGGTCTTGTCCAGAACGCCCGAGTCGACCATCTCGTCGATGAGGTCGTTGCCCTCACGGGTGCGCTCGCCGACGCCGGCGAACACCGACACACCACCGAAGTTCTCGGCGACGCGGTAGATCATCTCCTGGATCAGAACGGTCTTGCCGACACCGGCACCACCGAACAGACCGATCTTGCCACCCTGGACGTACGGGGTGAGCAGGTCGATGACCTTGATGCCGGTCTCGAACATCTCGGTCTTGGACTCAAGGTCCTTGAACTCGGGGGCCTTGCGGTGGATCGGCCACCGGACCTCGACCTGGGAGTCGAACTCCGCCTGGTCGACGTTCAGCACGTCACCGAGGGCGTTGAACACCTTGCCCTTGGTGATCTGGCCGACCGGCACGGAGATCGCGGCACCGGTGTCGGTGACCTGCGAACCGCGGACCAGGCCGTCGGTCGGCTGCATCGAGATGCCGCGGACCATGCCGTCGCCGAGGTGCTGGGCGACCTCAAGGGTCAGGGTCTTCTTGCCCGTGCCGTCGGGGTTGTCCACCTCGACGTGCAGGGCGTTGTACATGTCCGGAATCGCGTCGACGGGGAACTCCACGTCGACGACCGGGCCGATGACCCGCGCGACGCGGCCCGTCGCCGTGGTCGGCTCAACAGTGGTGGTCATACTCATTCGCTCCCGCGGCTCGCGTCAGCGAGCGCGTTGGCGCCACCGACGATCTCGCTGATTTCCTGGGTGATCTCGGCCTGACGGGCCGAGTTGGCAAGCCGCGTGAGCGACTTGATGAGCTCGCCGGCGTTGTCCGTCGCGCTCTTCATCGCACGGCGGCGGGCGGCGTGCTCGGAAGCGGCCGACTGCAGCAGCGCGTTGTAGATCCGGCTCTCGACGTACCGCGGCAGCAGCGCGTCCAGGACGCCCTCCGCCGACGGCTCGAAGTCGTACAGCGGGAAGATCTCCGACTTGGCCGGCGACTGGTCGCTGAGCTGGACCTCGTCCAGCTTCAGCGGCAGCAGCCGGGCCTCCACCGCGTTCTGCGTCAGCATCGACACGAACTCGGTCGAGATCAGGTGGAGCTCGTCCACGCCGCCGGTCTCGGCCGTGAAGGCCTCGATCAGGTCGGCTGCCACGGTCTTCGCGTCACCGTAGGTCGGCTTGTCCGAGAATCCCGTCCACGAGTCCGCGATCGTGAGATTGCGGAACGTGTAGTACGAGACACCCTTGCGACCGATGATGTACGTCACCACGTCCTTGCCCTCGGACCGCAGGCGCTCGGTGAGCGTCTGGGCGGCCTTGATGGCGTTGGTCGAGTAACCGCCCGCCAGGCCGCGGTCCGCCGTGATCAGCAGGACGGCGGCGCGCGAGGCGTTCGGGTTCTCGGTGGTGAGCGGGTGCTTGGCGTTGGACCGGGTGGCCACCGCCGTCACCGCCCGGGTGAGCTCATCGGCGTACGGAGTGGAGGCGGCCACCGCGCGCTGCGCCTTGACGATGCGCGACGCGGAGATCATCTCCATCGCCTTGGTGATCTTCTTCGTCGCGGTGACAGAGCGGATCCGGCGCTTGTAGACCCGAAGCTGTGCTCCCATGGGTCGTTACGTCCTTTCCCTCGCTACCGGACTCAGGCCTGCTCGGAGAGCAGCTTGCCGTCAGCGGTCTGGTAACCCTGCTTGAAGGCCTCGATCGCGGTGGTCAGCGCGTCGACGGTGCCGTCGGCCAGCAGACCGGTCTCGACGATGCCGGCCAGCAGGTCCTTGTGCTGCAGGCGGACGTGGTCCAGGAACTCGCGCTCGAAGCGACGGATCTCGGCGACCGGGACGTCGTCCATCTTGCCGGTGGTGCCGGCCCAGATGGAGACGACCTGCTCCTCGACCGGGAACGGCTGGTACTGGCCCTGCTTCAGCAGCTCGACCATGCGCGCACCGCGCTCCAGCTGGGCCTTGGAGGCCGCGTCCAGGTCGGAACCGAAGGCGGCGAAGGCCTCCAGCTCGCGGTACTGGGCGAGGTCCAGGCGCAGGCGGCCGGCGACCGAGCGCATGGCCTTGATCTGGGCGGAGCCACCGACGCGGGAGACCGAGATACCGACGTTCACGGCCGGGCGGATGCCGGCGTTGAACAGGTCGGACTCCAGGAAGCACTGGCCGTCGGTGATGGAGATGACGTTGGTCGGGATGTACGCCGAGACGTCGTTGGCCTTGGTCTCGATGATCGGCAGACCGGTCATCGAGCCGCCGCCGAGGGCGTCGTTCAGCTTGGCGCAGCGCTCCAGCAGGCGGGAGTGCAGGTAGAAGACGTCACCCGGGTAGGCCTCGCGGCCCGGCGGGCGGCGCAGCAGCAGGGAGACGGAGCGGTAGGCCTCGGCCTGCTTCGACAGGTCGTCGAAGATGATCAGGACGTGCTTGCCGTCGTACATCCACTCCTGGCCGATGGCCGAACCGGTGTACGGGGCGAGGTACTTGAAGCCGGCCGGGTCGGAGGCGGGAGCAGCCACGATGGTGGTGTACTCCAGCGCGCCGGCCTCCTCCAGGGCGCCGCGGACGGACGCGATGGTGGAGCCCTTCTGGCCCACGGCGACGTAGATGCAGCGGACCTGCTTCTCCGGGTCGCCCGAGCGCCAGTTGTCACGCTGGTTGATGATCGTGTCGACGGCCACCGCGGTCTTGCCGGTCTGGCGGTCGCCGATGATCAGCTGACGCTGGCCGCGGCCGATCGGGGTCATCGCGTCGATGGCCTTGATGCCGGTCTGCAGCGGCTGCTTGACCGACTTGCGGGCCATGACGCCGGGGGCCTGCAGCTCCAGGGCACGACGGCCGGTGGCGGCGATGTCGCCGAGACCGTCGATCGGGTTGCCCAGCGGGTCCACGACGCGGCCGAGGTAGCCGTCGCCGACCGGAACCGAGAGGACCTCGCCGGTGCGGCGCACGGTCTGGCCCTCTTCGATGCCGCCGAACTCACCGAGGACGACGACACCGATCTCGCGGGTGTCGAGGTTCAGCGCGAGGCCGAGGGTGCCGTCCTCGAACTTCAGCAGCTCGTTCGCCATGACCGAGGGCAGACCCTCGACATGCGCGATGCCGTCCGCCGCGTCAGTGACCGTGCCGACCTCTTCCACAGAAGCGGCGTCCGGCTGGTACGACTGGACAAAGTCGGCCAGCGCGTCCCGGATCTCCTCCGGACGGATCGTAAGCTCCGCCATCAGGCTTCCCTGCTCTCCTAGTTTGCGATCCTCGGCCCGCCATTGAGGGCCGCAAGTATTCGACTCTCGGCCGGGTCTTTCGAACCGGCCGTACGATTTGCCGGCTCCTTGGGGAGCCGGTTTCCCGACCGAGGGTCGGATGTGCTGCTTCGGTGCTCAGCCTTCGAGCGACTGGCGAGCGCCGTCAAGGCGGCTCGACACGGTGCCGTTGATGATCTCGTCGCCGATCTGCACCCGGACTCCGCCGACGACCTCGGGGTCGACGTCGATGTTCAGGTGGACCTGGCGGCCGTACATCCGGCCCAGAGCACCGGACAGGCGCTCCTTCTGGGTGTCCGACAGCGGCACCGCGGTGGTGACCAGGGCCACCACGCGGCCGCGGCGAGCGGCGGCGAGCTTCGAATAGGACTCAAGGCCCTGCTCCAGGCTACGGCCACGCGGCGCGTTGACGAGGGCGGTGACCAGCCGGACGGTGCCGGCGTTGGCGCGGCCGCCCAGCAGCTTCTTGATCAGCTCGGCCTTGGCGACGGCGCCGGCCTTCGGCTCGGTCAGCGCGGCGCGCAGCTCGTGCGAGCCGCTCACCACCCGGCCGAAGCGGAACAGCTCGTCCTCGACGTCGTCCAGGGCGCCGGCCTTGTCCGCGGCGATGACCTCGGCGTACGCGGCGAGCTCCTCGGTCGCGTCCACCAGGTCGCGCGAGCCCGACCAGCGGGAGCGGACCAGCCCGGAGACCAGGTCGACGGCCTCGCCGGAGACCTGGCCGGTCAGCAGCGAGCTGACCAGCTGGGCCTTGTCCTGGCCCGACCGGGACGGGTCGGTCAGGACGCGGCGCAGCGACACCTCACGGTCCAGCACGGCCGTGACGGCGGTGAGCTCCTCGGCGAGCTTGGCCGCGTCCACCGAGGTGGAGTCGGTCAGGCTCTCCAGGTTCTGCCGGCCGGCCGCGAGGGCCTCACGGCTGGCGCCGATCACTTGGCCGCACCCTGAGCAACGGCGGCCTTGGCCTCCAGCTCATCCAGGAAGCGGTCGATCACACCGCTCTGCCGGGCGTGGTCCTCCAGGGACTCACCCACGATGCGGGACGCCAGCTGGGTGGCCAGCGAGCCCACGTCCTGGCGCAGGGCGGCAGTCGCCTGCTTCTTGTCAGCCTCGATCTGGGCGTGACCGGCGGCGACGATGGCCTCGCGCTGACGCTGGCCCTCCTCGCGCATCTCCGCCAGCTGGGCGGCGCCCTGCTCGCGAGCCTGCTCGACGATGCGGGCGGCCTCGTGGCGCGCCTCGGCAAGCTCGGCACGGTACTGCTCAAGCACGGCCTGGGCCTCGGCCTGAGTGGCCTCGGCACGCTCCATGCCGCCCTCGATGGCGTCCCGGCGCTCCGACAGCACCTTCTCGATGCTGGGAAGGAGCTTCTTGCCGAGCAGACCGAAGACGATGAAGAAGCAGAGCAGGCCGATGATGATCTCGGGCCAGTTGGGGAGGAGAGGGTTCATCTTCTCCTCGGCCGCGAGCTGAGCCACGATGCTCATATCTGGACCTTCCTCGAAAGGGTCTGCGGCAGGATTACTTGTTGCCGAAGACGAACGGCATGACGATGCCGATGAGGGCGAGCGCCTCGGTCAGCGCGAAGCCGATGAACATGTTGGAACGGATGAGACCGGCAGCCTCGGGCTGACGGGCCATCGCCTGGACACCGTTGCCGAAGATCAGACCGACGCCGATGCCGGGGCCGATGGCGGCGAGGCCGTAGCCGATGGAGGCGACGGAACCGTAGACAGTGCCCTCAGCGAGGATGCTCATTGACGTTGTCCTTTGCAGGGTGGTGAACCGGTGGTGATTGGCCACCGGGCGATCCGGGAGGTTGGTTCAGGCGGGGCCGGGGCCCCCTGGCTCAGTGCGACTCTTCGAGGGCACCGGCGATGTAGCTGCTGGCCAGCATGACGAAGATGTAGGCCTGCAGGAACTGGACCAGCAGCTCGAAGGCGGTCAGCGCGACGGCGACGACGAACGAGGCCGAGCCGTACAGCGCGCCCAGGGTCGGGCTGAGCAGGTACCAGGAGGCGATGGAGAACATCACGATCAGCAGGTGGCCGGCGAACATGTTCGCGAAGGCTCGGACCGCGAGCGTGAAGGGGCGCACGAAGATGTTCGAGAAGAACTCGATCGGCACCAGGATGAACATGACCCAGCCGGGGATGCCCGAGGGCCAGCAGAGGTTCTTGAAGCCGCCGACGAAGCCGTGCTTCTTGAAGGTCAGCGTCATGTAGGTGACCCACACGACCGCCGCGAGGCCGGCCGGGAACGCGATCGCCGCCGTCACCGGGAACTGCGCGAACGGAATGACCGACATGATGTTCATCAACCAGATGAAGAAGAACATCGAGACCAGCATCGGGACGTACTTCTCGCCCTTCTTGCCGATCGTCTCCAGCACGATGGAGCGCTTCACGAAGTCGTAGCCGATCTCAGCGACCAGCTGCAGCTTGCCGGGGACCAGGCGCGGCTTGGCGAAGGCGGCCCAGAAGAAGACGACCACCAGCACCGCGACGACCATCGACAGCAGCATCGGCTTGTTGAAGTAGAAGCTGCCGATGGTGAAGATCGGCTTGAAGTCGAACTCGTTCAGACCCGGGGCCGGGAAGCCGCAGCCAGCGTCCCCGAAGTGGCAACTGCCTGAGGCGAGGGACGTGAGTTCAGCACTCACCACGGACTCCTTCGTCGTGACGCATGGATACGGCAACCTCGGTGTGTCGGCGTGGCCTGCGGCCACGGAGCGGCACTGGAACTTGATGGGTTTCTCGCCGACCCCGCACGGCGGCGCGCTGCGCTGCTACGGGATCATCGAAGACTGCGCGGGTCCGGGGGGCGATCGGTCCGCTGTCCGGACAGACCAGGCCTCTTCCCGTACTCCGTTGTTGCGACGGACGATAGCAGGCCGTCAGTGCGGCATAAACACCGCCCCCCTCGTTGGGGGGACAGTCAGGCCTCGTCACTGTTGACGTCCCGAGTCGGAGGGCTTGTCGCCCTTCTTTTCCGAGGCGTCGGCGTCGACGTAGAAGGTCTTGGCCTTGAGCGCACCGCGCACCTGGAAGCCCGTCCAGATCAGTGCGCAGCCCAGCAGCGTGAAGGCGAACGCCTGCCGGTTGAACAGGTCGGTGTCCTTGAAGACCGCGAGCACGATGCCGACCAGCAGGATCTGCGTGGTGTACACCAGGAGCGCCGCGGCCATCATGATGTGCGGGTTCGACCTGGTCAGGCGGTCGAGCGCGACCTGGCCCGAGCTGAAGAACGCCATCACGAGCAGTGCGCCGAAGAGGGCGCCGAGCAGCCCCTTCCCACCGGCGACGGCGAACGAGATCGCCATGGCGATGATCCCGGCGACCGCAGTGGGAATCGCGGCGCCTCGGAGGATCCGGGCGTCGGTGGACGGCATGTCGGCAGCTCCGGCGGCATGTCGAGTGGCGGGGGACGGGCACAGATGGTGGCGGGTGACACCGGACCGAGGCATCGCCGCCGGGCCGCTCGCGAGGACGGCGGGCCCGTCGAAGGAGACCGACAGGGACGGAAGTCATCCACCTGTCAGGTCTTTCGGCGTGTTCTCGGTACTCGTGAACGGTATCACAAACTATTTGATGAGAGCTTTACCATGAATGTGTGGCACCTGTCACACCAGCAGCGCAACGAATCCGCCGTACGGGTGAGGCCATCTGACGGAACGCCAACTCCCCTGTCAGCGACGGCCGCTGGCCGGACCGTGGTCGGCGCGCTCGGAGGAGTCCACGCCTGCTTCACCCAGAAGTTGCTTGTCCTTCGCGGACAGTTCGGCCATCGGGCCGGAGGGCTGGCGGCGGTAGCGCGGCGGGACGAAGGACTGCACCGCCCGCGGGGCGCGCGGCCGGAACCGCGGGGTGAGCAGCACCACCAGGCCGAGCAGGCAGAGCCCGGCGAGCGTCAGGACCACGGTGCGACCGGTGTTGGTCACCGAGAAGGCCACCGAGCCGAAGGCGATCAGCGCGGCCCAGAAGTACATGATCAGCACGGCCCGGCTGTGCGAGTGCCCGACCTGCAGCAGCCGGTGGTGCAGGTGGCGCTTGTCGGCGGCGAACGGCGACTGGCCGGCCCAGGTGCGGCGCACCACCGCGAGCAGCAGGTCGGCCAGCGGCAGCGCGATGACCGTCAGCGGCAGCAGCAGCGGGATGTAGATCGGCACCAGGGCGTGCACGGTGGCGGTCTGCGAACCGGTCTCGTTGTTGATCAGGTCCGGGTCGACCCGGCCGGTGATGGAGATCGCGGCGACGGCCAGCATCAGGCCCAGCATCATCGAGCCGGAGTCGCCCATGAAGATCCGCGCGGGGTGCATGTTGTGCGCCAGGAAGCCCAGGCACATGCCGATCAGCAGCACGCTGAACAACACGGCGGGGGCCGCGTCGGTGATCGCGTAGCCGTACCAGAGCCGGTAGCTGTACAGGAAGAACGCCATCGCGGCGATGCAGACCATGCCGCCGGCCAGGCCGTCCAGACCGTCGATGAAGTTCACCGCGTTGACCATGACGACGACCAGGGTGACCGAGATGACCATGCCCTGGGTCGGGCTCACCGCGACCGCGCCGACGCCGGGCACCGGGAGGGTGATCACCGTGACGCCCTGCCAGACCATCACACCGGCGGCGATCATCTGGCCGCCGAGCTTCACCAGCGCGTCCACGCCCCACTTGTCGTCGAGCACACCGAGCAGCCACATGATCCCGGCGCCGGACAGCAGCGCGCGGATGTCGGTGCCCTGGGTGAACACCTTGCTCAGGTTGTCGAGCTGCGAGGCGACCAGGATGCCCGCGCAGAGCCCGCCGAACATCGCGATGCCGCCGAGCCGCGGCGTGGGCTCGCGGTGCACGTCGCGGGCGCGCACCGGCGGCATGGCGCCGGCGGCGATGGCGAACTTCCGGACCGGGCCGGTCAGCAGGTAGGTCACGGCGGCGGTGCAGAACAGCACCAGCAGATACTCACGCACCACTGGCCTCCTGCATCACTGTCGAACGGGGAAGTACCGAAGGTACTCCCCTGCCTTCCCGGGGTTCGAGGTGCGTCGCCACGCACACACCTTATTGAGTCGGACGCCGGGGACGCGCATCGCGGTTCGCCCTCCCGGGTAGGACATCCGGAATGCCCCTGGACGGGTCGCCGTCAGGCCCGGCCGGCGAACGCCAGCGCGAGCTCGCGGATCCGCGCCGCGGCGGGAGCGACCGCGCCCCCGGCGAGCACCCGTGCGATCAGCCCGGCGATCTCGGACAGCTCCGCCGTACCCATCCCCTGGCTGGTCACGGTGCCCGTCCCGAGCCGGATCCCGGAGGCGTCGGCGGGCGGCGCCGGGTCGAACGGCAGTGCGCACTTGCCGAGCAGCAGTCCGGCGGCCGCACAGCGCCGCTCGGCCTCCGCGCCGGTCACCCCGAGCGGGCTCACGTCGGCCGTCACCAGGTGGGTGTCGGTACCGCCCGTCAGAGGGCGCATGCCGGCCTCTGCGAGCCCCTCGGCCAGCACCCGCGCCCCGGACACCACCCGCTCCGCGTACGCCCGGTAGGCGGGCGTCGACGCCTCCGCGAGGGCGACCGCCTTGCCCGCGACCTCGTTCATCGCCGCGCCGCCCTGGCTGAACGGGAACACCGCCCGGTCGACCCGCTCGGCCAGCTCCGCGGTGCACAGCAGCAGGCCGCCGCGCGGACCGCGCAGCAGCTTGTGGGTGGCCGCCACGGTGACGTCCGCGTACGGCACCGGGGAGGGCGCCACCCCGGCCGCGATCAGACCGGTGGTCTGCGCGGCGGAGGCGATCAGGTAGGCGTCCACCTCGTCGGCGATCTCCCGGAAGGCCGCCCAGTCCGGGTGCCGGGGGTGGGAGATCGAGCCCGCCACGATCGCCTTGGGGCGGTGCAGCCGGGCCAGTTCGCGCACCTGGTCGAGGTCGATCAGCCCGTCGCCCTCGCGCACGCCGTAGCCGGTGAAGGCGAACCAGCGGCCGGAGAAGTTGGCGCGCGAGCCGCAGCTGAGGTGGCCGCCGTGCTCCAGCGACATCGCCAGCACCCCGTCACCGGGCCGCAGCAGCGCCGCGTACGCCGCCAGCATCGCCGAAGTCGCCGACCGGGGCTGGACGTTGGCGTGCGGGGCGGCGAACAGCTCGCGGGCCCGGTCGATCGCCAGCAGCTCGGCGGCGTCCGCCAGCGCGCAGCCGGTGTGGTGCCGGCGGCCCGGGTAGCCCTCGGCGTACTTGTCGATCAGCGGGCCGGTGAGGGCCGCCAGGACGGCGGGGCTGGTGAGGTTCTCCCCCGCCAGCAGCTGGATCGTCTCGGCGCGCCGCTCGGCCTCCGCGGCCAGCAGGTCGGCCAGCTGCGGATCCGCCCGGTACAGGGCCTCGGACGCCCACGGGCGCCCCTTCGTCGAGGTCGAGCCGGTCGGGGCGTCGGTGACGGTCATGGCGGGGCTCCCGGGCGCTGCGGGGACGGTGGATCCAGCGTAGGACCGCCACCGCCGCCCGGCCCGTCGGAACGCGGCCGGACGGGCCAGAACACCTACCTGCGCGCCGGAACGCCCGTGAGCGCGGTGACCACCGGGTCGACCGCGTGGAATATCTCCTCGCCGCAGTTGCGGAACATGCCGATCGGTGCCCCGTACGGGTCGTCGACCTCGTCCGACTCCGGCGTGGCGGCCAGCAGCCAGCCGCGCAGCGCGGCCGCCGCGCGGACCAGCGCGCGGGCCCGCTCGGTGACGTCGGCCCCGCGCCGGGGGTCGGGCAGCGTGCCCGGGTCTATCGTCCGCACCAGGCGGGTGAACTCCTTCAGCGTGAAGGTGCGCAGTCCCGCCTCGTGGCCCATCGAGATCACCTGGGCGCGGTGGTCCAGGGTCGCGGTGAGCACCAGGTCGGCCTCGACCACGTGCTCGTCCAGCAGCTCGCGGCCGGTGAAGCCGCCGCTGTCGGCGCCGTACTCGTCGAGCACGGTCGCCGCGTGGTCCTCCATCGGCGCGCCCACGTGGCCCCAGGTGCCGGCGCTCTCGACCAGGATCCGCCCGGCCACCCGGGGGCTCAGCCGGGTGTCCAGCTCACGCCGGGTGAGCCGCTCGGCGATCGGCGAGCGGCAGATGTTCCCGGTGCAGACGAAGAGGATCCGGAAGTGGTCCAGCGGCCTGGGGTCCACGCTCAGGTACGGCGCTATGCCGGGCCCGGAACGGAGCGAGGCGGTGGGCGTCAACTGCCGGCCTCCAGGTCGGGGACGACCTCCCTCAGCTGCTCGACGCTGATCGCGCCGGCCCGCAGCAGGACCGGGACCTTGCCGGTGACGTCGACGATGGACGAGGCGGCGGCGTGGTCGGCCGACCCGCCGTCCAGGTAGACCGAGACCGCGTCGCCGAGCTGCGACTGCGCCTCGTCGCAGGTCAGCGGGGACGATCCGCCGGTCAGGTTGGCGCTGGAGACGGCCATCGGGCCGGTGGCGTTCAGCAGCTCGATGGCGACCGGGTGCAGCGGCATCCGGACCGCGACGGTGCCGCGGGTCTCGCCGAGGTCCCAGCGCAGCGAGGGCTGGTGCCGGGCGACCAGGGTGAGGCCGCCGGGCCAGAAGGCGTCGACCAGTTCCCAGGCCTGCTCGGAGAAGTCGGTGACCAGGCCGTGCAGGGTGGTCGGCGAGCCGACCAGCACCGGTGACGGGGTGTTGCGGCCGCGGCCGCGGGCGGCCATCAGCTCGCCGACGGCCTCCGGGGAGAAGGCGTCCGCACCGACCCCGTAGAGGGTGTCGGTGGGCAGCACGACGAGTTCGCCGCGGCGGACGGCCGAGGCGGCCTCGCGCAGGCCGGTGGCGCGGTCCCCGGCATCGGCACAGTCGTAGCGGCGGCTCATCGGTGCGGTCCCCTTCCGAAGTGGCTCTTGGCGGTCACTGCGGCCGTCGCCGTCGTCGATGCCGTCACGACGGCGCCCTGCGGGCGGTCGTGCTGCGTTCGACTGTTCACAACGACGCCCGTCGGGCGGTCGTGAAGCGCGGCCGGTTGTTCAGGTCGCGGTGGTCGGCGGTGTCCGTCCAGCCGCGTTCCTCGTTGAAGATCCACGGCACCTGGCCGCCCTGCTGGTCGGCGTGCTCGATGACCACCGCGCCGCCCGGGCGCAGCAGCCGCGCGGCGACCCGCTCGATGCCGCGGATGGTGTCCAGGCCGTCCTCGCCGGAGAACAGCGACATCTGCGGGTCGTGGTCGCGGGCCTCCGGCGCGACGTACTCCCACTCGGTGAGCGGGATGTACGGCGGGTTGGAGATCACCAGGTCGAAGCGGCCGTCCCAGGAGCGGTCGTCCTCGAAGGCCCTGGTGGCGTCCCCGGCGTGCAGGGTGACCCGGGCGCGGTCGGGGCTGGCCTCGATGTTGCGCCGGGTGTACTCCAGCGCGCCCTCGTCCAGCTCGAAGGCGTGCACGGTGGAGCGCGGCAGTTCCTGGGCCAGGGCGAGGGCGATCGCGCCGGAGCCGGAGCAGAGGTCCACCACCAGCGGCTCGGCCACGTCCATGTCGCGCACCGCGTCTATGGCCCACTCGACGACCGACTCGGTCTCCGGCCGGGGCACGAACACCCCGGGGCCGACCTCCAGTTCGAGGTAGCGGAAGAACGCCCGTCCGGTGATGTGCTGGAGCGGCTCGCGCGCCTCGCGGCGCGAGACCGCCTCCCAGTAGCGGGCGTCGAAGTCGGCGTCCTTCACCGTGTGCAGCTGGCTGCGCTTGACGTGGTGGACGTAGGCGGCGAGTTCCTCCGCATCGAAGCGCGGCGACGGCACGCCGGCCGCGGCCAACCGCTGGGTGGCCTGGGCCACCTCGGCGAGCAGCAGGTTCATCCGTACGACCTCTTGTTTCTGCGCTCCGGCTACGGACTGCGCGTGGGCTGGGGCGCGCCGGTCTCAGTTCTCTTGGGCCGCGGCGAGCTTGGCCGCCGCGTCCTTGTCGACGCAGGACTGGATCACCGCGTTCAGCTCGCCGTCCAGGACCTGGTCCAGGTTGTACGACTTGAACCCCGTGCGGTGGTCCGAGATGCGGTTCTCGGGGTAGTTGTACGTCCGGATCCGCTCCGAGCGGTCCACCGTGCGGACCTGGCTGCGGCGCGCGTCCGACGCCTCCCGCTCGGCCTCCTCCTGCGCGGCGGCCAGCAGCCGCGAACGCAGGATGCGCATCGCCTGCTCCTTGTTCTGCAGCTGGCTCTTCTCGTTCTGGCAGGACGCCACGATACCGGTCGGCAGGTGGGTGATCCGGACCGCGGAGTCGGTGGTGTTGACCGACTGGCCGCCGGGGCCGGAGGAGCGGTAGACGTCGATCCGCAGGTCGTTCGCGAGGATCTCGACCTCGACCTCCTCCGCCTCGGGGGTGACCAGCACGCCCGCCGCGGAGGTGTGGATGCGGCCCTGGGACTCGGTGGCGGGGACGCGCTGCACGCGGTGCACACCGCCCTCGTACTTCAGCCGGGCCCAGACGCCCTGGCCGGGCTCGGTGTTGCCCCTGGTCTTCACGGCCACCGAAACGTCCTTGTAGCCACCGAGGTCGGACTCGTTGGAGTCGATGATCTCGGTCTTCCAGCCGATCCGCTCCGCGTAGCGCAGATACATCCGGAGCAGGTCACCGGCGAACAGGGCGGACTCCTCGCCGCCCTCGCCCGCCTTGATCTCCAGGATGACGTCCTTGTCGTCGCTCGGGTCGCGCGGCACCAGCAGCAGCCGCAGTTCCTCGGTGAGCTCGTCGCGACGCGCCTCGGACTCCTTCACCTCGGAGATGAACTCCGGGTCCTCCGCGGCGAGTTCGCGCGCGGCCTCGATGTCCTCGCCGGTCTGTCGCCACTGCCGGTAGACCCGGGTGATCGGGGTCAGCTCGGCGTACCGCTTGGCCAGCTTGCGCGCGTTGGCCTGGTCGGCGTGGACGGACGGATCGGCCAGCCTCTTTTCGAGGTCGGCGTGCTCGACGAGGAGCTCTTCGACTGCCTCGAACATGGGGTGGCCTTCTTCCCGGGGGCTCGGAACGGGTTGGGGAGGGGGGAACGCGCGGGGGGACGCGAACGGCGCCGGTCCCCGGCGCCCCCGACAACGAGTACGGGGGCGCCGGGAACCGGCGCCGAGTGAGCGCTAGGCCTTCGCGCTGTGCTGCTTGCCGAAGCGGGCCTCGAAGCGGGCCACGCGGCCACCGGTGTCGAGGATCTTCTGCTTGCCGGTGTAGAACGGGTGGCACTGCGAGCAGACCTCGGCGCGGATCTCGCCACTGGTCTCGGTCGAGCGGGTGGTGAACTCGGCACCGCAGGTGCAGGTCACGCGGGTGACCACGTACTCGGGGTGAACGTTGGGCTTCAAGGGGTTCTCCTAGGTTTCGGGAGGGCACCGGGTCGGCGGCTGGAGTGCCGCACGTGAACCGGGACCGACGGACCAGTCTGCCAGGACGGGCCGCATCTTCCCAAACCGGGTCGCGTTCCGGGATATTCCGGGCCCGCTCAGTGCGTGGCGCCGGCCTTCGCGGTCGCCTTCCCCGCGGCCCGCCCGGGGGTCGACGGGGCGGCCGCGGAGGCCGTGGGAGCCGCCTGGGCGGGGTTCTCCGGCTGCGCGGAGACGACCGCCTGCGGGAGCTCCCGGTCGGCCTTGAGCGCCGCCCAGAGCTGGTCGGCCTGCGGCTGCAGCTCGACCACCCGGTTCGGGTCGCCGGGGGCGGTCTGCACCGGCAGGGTCACCATGCCGAGCTGGTCCGGCCCGATCCCCTTGAGCTCCTGGAAGAGCCCCACCAGGGCGTTCACCGAGCCGAGCGCGGAGTCCGTGGTGATGCTCCTGGTCATGGTGTCGCCGATCGACCACAGCTTGACCGGGTCGGTGAACAGCCCCGCCCCGCCGGCCTGCCGGAGCAGCGACTTCACCATCTGCTTCTGCAGCTCGATCCGGCCGAGGTCGCTGCCGTCGCCGACGCCGTGCCGGGTGCGGACGAAGGCGAGCGCCTGCTGACCGTCCAGGTGGTGCTGCCCGGGCGGCAGGTCGAGCCCGCTGTCCTTGTCGTGGATGGCCACCGTGGTGGTCACGGTGGCCCCGCCTATCGCGTCCACGACCCGGGCGAAGCCGGCGAAGTCGATCTGCAGGTAGTGGTCCATCCGGAGCCCGGTGAGCTGCTCGGTGGTCTTGACCGCGCAGGCCGCGCCGCCGGTCTCGAAGGCGCTGTTGTACATCGCGCGCTTGGCGCCGGGCACGGCCGTGCCGTTCGCGCCGGTGCAGTCGGGGCGGGCCACCAGGGTGTCGCGCGGTATCGAGACGATCTGCGCGCGCGAGTGGTCCTGGTTGACGTGCACCACCATCGCGGTGTCCGAGCGGGCGGTGTCGCCGGTGTCGCCGCCGGCCAGGTCGCCGTTCTCGCCGCTGCGCGAGTCGGAGCCCAGCACCAGGACGTTGAAGGACCCGTCGGTGGCGGCCGGCGGCCGGGCGTCGCCGAGGCGGCCGTCGATGTCGACGCTCTTGATGTTGCCGTTGAGCTTCACGTACGCGTAGACGGCCGCGCCGGTGCCGAGGACGACGAGCGCGACGAACGCACAGGCAGCCGTCCGCAGGACCTTGCGGCGGCGACTCGGGACCCTCTTGTGCTCGGCCATACGGTCCAGAATAAATCGGACAACATGATCCAAAGGGCCTCAATTGTCCCGACTCTGGAACAACCCGGGTGCGAACGCACGGAACCCCGGACCGCTCGCGCGATCCGGGGTTCCGTGCTTCGACAGCCGTCCGGCTACGGTCAGTCGCCGGAGCCGGGGGTGGTCTTGGCGATCTGCATCAGGAACTCGGCGTTGCTCTTGGTCTGCTTCATCTTGTCCAGGAGCAGCTCGATCGCCTGCTGCGAGTCGAGCGCGTGCAGCACCCGGCGGAGCTTCCAGACGATGGCCAACTCCTCGTTCCCGAGCAGGATCTCCTCCTTGCGGGTGCTGGAGGCGTCCACGTCGACGGCCGGGAAGATGCGCTTGTCCGAGAGCTTCCGGTCGAGCTTGAGCTCCATGTTGCCGGTGCCCTTGAACTCCTCGAAGATCACCTCGTCCATGCGCGAGCCGGTCTCGACCAGCGCGGTGGCCAGGATGGTCAGCGAGCCGCCGTTCTCGATGTTGCGCGCGGCACCGAAGAACTTCTTCGGCGGGTAGAGCGCGGTCGAGTCGACACCACCGGACAGGATGCGGCCGGAGGCCGGCGCCGCCAGGTTGTAGGCACGGCCCAGGCGGGTGATCGAGTCCAGCAGGATGACCACGTCGTGGCCCAGCTCCACCAGGCGCTTGGCGCGCTCGATGGCCAGCTCGGCGACGGTGGTGTGGTCCTCCGCCGGGCGGTCGAAGGTCGAGGAGATGACCTCGCCCTTCACCGACCGCTGCATGTCGGTGACCTCTTCCGGACGCTCGTCGACCAGGACGACCATCAGGTGGCACTCGGGGTTGTTGTGGGTGATCGCGTTGGCGACCGCCTGCAGCACCATCGTCTTGCCGGTCTTCGGCGGCGCGACGATCAGACCGCGCTGGCCCTTGCCGATCGGCGACACGAGGTCGATGATGCGGGTGGTCAGCACGCCCGGGTCGGTCTCCAGGCGCAGCCGCTCCTGCGGGTAGAGCGGGGTGAGCTTGTTGAACTCGGGGCGGCCGCGGCCGCTCTCCGGGTCCATGCCGTTGACGGAGTCCAGCCGCACCATGGCGTTGAACTTCTCGCGGCGCTCGCCGTCCCGCGGCTGGCGCACCGCACCGGTGATGGCGTCACCCTTGCGCAGGCCGTTCTTGCGGACCTGGGCGAGCGAGACGTAGACGTCGTTCTGGCCCGGCAGGTAGCCGGAGGTGCGCACGAACGCGTAGTTGTCGAGGATGTCGAGGATGCCCGCGACCGGGATCAGGACGTCGTCCTCGCCGATCTGCGGCTCGGCCGGGCCGGCCTCGAAGCCGTCGCGGCCACGACGGCCCCGGCGGTCGCGGTAACGGCCACGACGGCCGCGACGGCCCTCGCCGAACTCGTCGTCGTCGTAACCGCCCTGGCCCTGCTGGACCTGCGGCTGCTGGGCCTGCTGGCCCTGGCGGCCCTGCTGGTCGCCCTGGCCGCTGCCCGGCTGCTGGGTCTGCTGACCCTGGCGGTCGGCGCGCTCGCGGCGGTTGCGGCGGTCGCGACGCGACTCGCGCGCCTCGCCGTCCTGGGCCTCGCCGGCCTCCGGGCGCTCGGTGCGCTCGGTGCGCTCGCCTCCCTCGCGGCGGTCACGGCGCTCGCGGCGGTCGCGACGGCTCTCGCGGCCGTCCTCGCGGCCCTCGAAGCCGCGGGTCTCGGCCGGGCGGGCCTCGGCCTGCTTCGGCTCGGCGACCGCGACGGTGGCGGCCTCGGCCGCGGCCTCGGCGGCCGGGGCGACGGGCGCGCCGGCGGCCGAGGTGGCCCGGCGGCGGGTGCGCTCGGCACGGGCCGGCGCGGCGGTCTCGGCGGCGGCCTGGACCGGGATCTCGATCTGGGCCTGCGGCTCGGCGGCGGCCGGGGCCTCGGCGGCGGCCTTGGCGGCGGCGGCCTTGGTGCGGCGGGCCGGCTTCTCGGCCGGGGCCTCGGCGTCCGCCTTGGCGGCGGTGCGCTTCGCGGCGGCCGGGGCGCCACCGGCGGCGAGCAGCGGGTCCCCGCCGCTCTTCTCCTTGATGGTCTCGATCAGCTGGCTCTTGCGCATGCGTCCGGTACCGGTGATGCCAAGGTCCGCGGCGAGCTTCTGCAGCTCGGCCAGGACCATGCCGTCCAGGCCCGCGGCGGCACTGCGGCGGCGCCGCGCCGGGGCAGCGGGGGCGGCTGCGTCCGACGCGTCGGCGTCCGGGCGCGCGCCCATCAGATCGGTGGAGTCGCTCACTAAGGGTCCTTCCCTGGAGCGGACGTCGGCCTGTCTGGCTCGGCGACCGGTTGTGCTGTCCTGACCAACGCTCGACTGCGTCGGTCCGAGGCGGTGATCCCTCGAATGGCGGGAGCCCGTCGAGGGAGAGCTGCGAGGTGCGGTGCTTGAAGCACGGTGGTGCTGAGTGGCGCGGTGGGCCGGTCGTGTGTCGACCTCCCCTGAGGGCGTAACCCCCACGCTCCCTGCGAATCCCGGGCCCCCGTCGCGTGACGGTGGCCCGCGCTCCGCCCGTCCTGGCCTCTTAGGTGGGAGGCCGCGGGTGGGAGTCAGGTGCCGTCACGGCTTCGGGATGCGGCCGCATGTCGCGCAGGCAGGCTGCGTACGCGCTGCGGTGGGCTCCCGGAGAATCGTCGCCCCGTGCATCGCCGGGACTCCACGGCAGTGGAGTGCTGGGATCGGGACGCGGCGCACCGAGCCCCGGAGGGCACCTGGTGCAGCAATGAGGTTAACACTACCGACCCCCTCAGACATTCCCCAGCCTTGCGCTTGCCAATCGTGTCCGGCCCGGCCCGCTCGACGCGGGCCGGTGCCGGGCCCGTACGGGCTGCTCAGACGTCCAGCGGGAGCACGACGGCCCCGGCGCGGTCGACGTCCAGCCGGTGCGCGGCGAACGCCGGGTCTCCGCCGTGGCCGTGGTGCCCGGCGAAGGAGAGCACCTTGTCGGCGCCCGCCTCGTCGGTGAGCGCGAGGACGGTCGGGCCGGCCCCGGAGATGACCGCGGGGATGCCCTCCGCGCGCAGCGCGCCGACCAGGCCGGCGCTGTCCGGCATGGCCGAGGCGCGGTAGTCCTGGTGCAGCCGGTCCTCGGTGGCGGCGAAGAGCAGCTCGGGGCGCCTGGTCAGCGCCTCCACCAGCAGCGCGGAGCGGCCGGCGTTGACCGCGGCGTCGGCCAGCGGGACGGTCTTCGGCAGCAGGCCGCGGGCGGTCTCGGTGAGCACCTCGCCGGCCGGGACGAACACCACCGGGACGACCTGCTCGGCGGGCTCCAGGGCGACGGCCTTGGCGCACTCGTCGTCGGTCCAGGCGATGGTGAAGTTGCCGCGCAGGCAGGCCGCGACGTTGTCCGGGTGGCCCTCCAGCTCGGAGGCGAGGGCCAGCAGCGCGTCGTCGTCCAGTGCGGACGGCCCCCCGATGGTGACCGCGCGGGCGGCCACGATCCCGGCGCAGATGGCGGCGGAGGAGGAACCGAGGCCCCGGCCGTGCGGTATCCGGTTGGCGCAGACCACTTCGAGGCCGCGCGGCTGGCCGCCGAGCCGGTCGAACGCGGCGCGCATCGAACGGACCAGCAGGTGGCGCTCGTCGCGCGGCAGCGTCTCGGCACCCTCGCCGGCGATGTCGACGGACAGGCCGGAGTCGGCGACCCGGACGACCACGTCGTCGTACAGACCCAGCGCGAGTCCGAAGGCGTCGAAGCCCGGGCCGAGGTTGGCGCTGGTCGCGGGAACCCGGACGCGGACGGCGGCGGCACGGAACGCAGGACCGGCCATGCGGTGGACTCTCCTGGGGAAATCGGGCGGCGCGGAGCGCGTCGTCGGTGCGAAGGTGGGGGAACGGGCCGCAGGCCCTTCGGGGCGGGCGGCCGCAGTCGTCGGCGCGGCCCGGACGGTACCGGGCCCGGGGCATGTGCCACACGGCCGGACCCAGAGTATCGAAGAGAGGTTCCCGAGCGGTACACCCCGTGGGCCTTCGATCTGGTGTGTTGCCGGTTGTGGCCGGAATGCACACCCCACTCCGTCAAAGAGCGGGGCGAAAACACCTCGGAATGCACAGCGGAATTGACACAAAAGTGTCAGCGGAGAACTTTGACGGGCCGACCCCCGAAAGGGTCGGCCCGTCGAAGCGTCGGACCCGTTACCGGTCGAGCAGGCCGAGGCTCCGGGCCGCGGTCTCCGGGTCGACCGGGACGACCTGCGGCTGCGGCGCGCCGGCCACCGCCCAGTCGGGGTCCTTGAGGCCGTTGCCGGTCACGGTGCAGACGATCCGCTGGCCCGGGTCGACCAGGCCGGCCTCCGCCTTGGCCAGCAGGCCGGCCACCGAGGCGGCCGAGGCGGGCTCCACGAAGACGCCCTCCTGCGAGGCCAACAGTCGGTAGGCGGACAGGATCTGACGGTCCGTCACCTTGTCGATGAGGCCACCGGACTCGTCCCGCGCGGCGAGCGCGAAGTCCCAGGAGGCCGGGTTGCCGATGCGGATCGCGGTGGCGATGGTCTGCGGTTTGAGCACCGGCGCGCCGTCCACGATCGGGGCCGAGCCGGCTGCCTGGAAGCCCCACATCCGCGGGGTGCGGGAGGAGAGGCCGTCCGCGGCGTATTCGCGGTAACCCTTCCAGTACGCGGTGATGTTGCCCGCGTTGCCGACCGGCAGGACGTGGATGTCCGGGGCGTCGCCGAGCATGTCGACGATCTCGAAGGCCGCGGTCTTCTGGCCCTCGATCCGCACCGGGTTCACCGAGTTGACCAGGGCCACCGGGTACTTCTCGGACAGTTCACGCGCAAGGGTGAGGCAGTCGTCGAAGTTCCCGTCGACCTGCAGGATCTTCGCGCCGTGCACCAGCGCCTGGCCCATCTTGCCGAGGGCGATCTTGCCCTGCGGGACGAGCACGGCGGAGACCATCCCGGCCCGCACCGCGTACGCGGCGGCGGAGGCCGAGGTGTTGCCGGTGGACGCACAGATGACGGCCTGTGCGCCCTCCTCCTTGGCCTTGGAGATGGCCATCGTCATCCCGCGGTCCTTGAAGGACCCGGTCGGGTTGGCGCCCTCGACCTTGAGGTAGACCTCGCAGCCGGTGCGCTCGGAGAGCACCTGGGCGGGGACCAGGGGCGTGCCGCCCTCCAGCAGGGTGACCACCGGGGTGGCCGCGGTGACCGGCAGGCGGTCCCGGTACTCCTCGATCAGGCCGCGCCACTGGTGGGTGTGCGCGCCTCGGACGACGTTCTCGGCAACGGCGTTCATGGCAGTTCCTTATTCCCCTTCGACCCGCATGATGCTGGCCACGTCCCGCACGCTGTCCAGCGCACGGAGCTTGTCGACCGTCGCCGACAGCGCGGCGTCGGTGGCACGGTGGGTGACCACGACGAGCGAGGCGTCGCCGTCGCGGCCCTGCTGGCGCACGGTGTCGATGGAGACGCCGTGCTCGGCGAAGACGGACGCCACCTGGGCGAGCACACCCGCACGGTCGTCCACGTCCAGGCTGACGTGGTAGCGGGTGACGACCTCGTCCATCGGCTTGGCCGGCAGCTGCGTGTACACGGAGTCACCGGGGCCGGTGGCGCCGGCCAGCTTGTTGCGGCAGACCGCGACCAGGTCGCCCAGCACCGCGGAGGCGGTCGGCGAGCCGCCCGCGCCCGGGCCGTAGAACATCAGCCGGCCGGCCGCCTCGGCCTCGACGAACACCGCGTTGTACGCCTCGCGGACGGAGGCCAGCGGGTGCGAGAGCGGGATCATCGCCGGGTGGACGCGCGCGGTGACGGACTCGCCGTGGGCCGCCCGCTCGCAGATCGCGAGCAGCTTGACCACGCAGCCCATCTCCTTGGCCGAGGCGATGTCGGCCGCGGTCACCTCGGTGATGCCCTCGCGGTAGACGTCCGCGGCGGTGACCTTGGTGTGGAAGGCGATGCCGGCCAGGATCGCGGCCTTGGCGGCGGCGTCGAAGCCCTCGACGTCGGCCGTCGGGTCGGCCTCGGCGTAGCCCAGCGCGGTGGCCTCCTCCAGCGCCTCCGAGTAGCCGGCGCCGGTGGTGTCCATCTTGTCGAGGATGAAGTTGGTGGTGCCGTTGACGATGCCCAGCACCCGGTTGACCTTGTCGCCCGCGAGGGACTCGCGCAGCGGGCGCAGCAGCGGGATCGCGCCCGCCACCGCGGCCTCGTAGTACAGGTCCACCCCGGCCGCGGCGGCCGCGGTGTGCAGTTCGGCGCCGTCCTGGGCGAGCAGGGCCTTGTTGGCGCTGACCACCGAGGCGCCGTGCTTGAACGCCGCCAGGATGTGCTGTTTGGCCGGCTCGATGCCGCCCACCACCTCGACCACGACGTCGATGTCGCCCCGGTTGATCAGGGCCTCGGCGTCGGTGGTGATGAGGTGCTCGGGCACACCGGGGCGGGCCCGGCCGGCCCGGCGGACCGCGATCCCGGCCAGCTCGACCGGGGCACCGATGCGAGCGGCGAGGTCGTCGGCCGTCGTCGTCATGATGCGCGCCACCTCGGAGCCCACCACACCACAACCCAGCAACGCCACCTTCAGCGGGCGCGTACGCATCATCCGACTCCGCTCTGCATTCATCGTGCTTCGGTATTTCCGGCGGTTTTCCTGCGCCGCCGGGAACTTCGGTCCGTACCAGTCTCCGGGACTTTCCGTACGGATCTACGGTCGTTCCATGATCTGAGACAAGGATTTCGTCATCCGATATCCAGGCGCAGGAGATCTTCCTCCGTCTCGCGCCGGACGATCACCCGCGCCGCACCGTCCTTGACGGCCACCACGGGAGGCCTGAGGGCGTGGTTGTAGTTGCTCGCCATCGAGCGGCAGTAGGCGCCGGTGGCCGGCACCGCGATCAGGTCGCCCGCGGCCAGGTCGGACGGCAGGAAGGCGTCCCGCACGACGATGTCGCCGGACTCGCAGTGCTTGCCGACCACCCTGACCAGCATCGGCTCGGCGTCGCTGGTGCGCGACACCAGGGCCACCGAGTACTCGGCGTCGTACAGCGCGGTGCGGATGTTGTCGGACATCCCGCCGTCCACGCTGACGTAGGTGCGCAGGCCCGGCAGCTCCTTGACGGTGCCGACCTCGTACAGCGTGAACGCCGTCGGGCCGACGATCGCCCGGCCCGGCTCCACGCACAGCCGCGGGGCGTTCAGGTTCGCGGCGGCGCACTCGCGGCGGACGATGTCGGCCAGCGCGGCCGCGATCTCGGCCGGCTCGCGCGGGTCGTCGTCGCTGGTGTACGCGATGCCGAGGCCGCCGCCGAGGTCGATCTCGGGCAGCTCGACGCCGTGCTCGTCGCGGATCTGCGCCAGCAGGCCGACCACCCGGCGGGCGGCGACCTCGAAGCCCGCCGTGTCGAAGATCTGCGAGCCGATGTGCGAGTGGATGCCGCGCAGCTCCAGGCTGTCGTGGCCGAGCACCCGGCGCACCGCCTCGGCGGCCGCTCCCCCGGTCAGCGACAGACCGAACTTCTGGTCCTCGTGCGCCGTGGCGATGAACTCGTGGGTGTGCGCCTCGACGCCGACGGTGATCCGGATCAGCACCTGCTGGCGCACGCCCTGGCGGGCGGCGATCGCGGCGAGCCGCTCGATCTCCTCGTACGAGTCGACCACGATGTGGCCGACGCCGGTCTTCACCGCGTGTTCGAGCTCGTCCACCGACTTGTTGTTGCCGTGCAGCGCGATCCGCGCCGGCGGCATCCCGGCGGCCAGCGCCACCGCCAACTCGCCCGCGCTGCACACGTCGAGGTTGAGGCCCTCCTCGTGCAGCCAGCGCACGACGGCCTTGGAGAGGAACGCCTTGCCGGCGTAGTAGACGTCCGCGTCGGTGCCGAAGGCGTCCCGCCAGGCGCGCGCCCGGGAGCGGAAGTCCTCCTCGTCCAGCAGGTACGCCGGGGTGCCGAACTCGGCCGCCAGCTGCTTGACGTCGATCCCGCCGACGGTGGCCACGCCCTCGGCGTCGCGGGTGACGGTGCGCGACCAGACCTTCGGGTCGAGCGCGTTGAGGTCGGCGGGCGGGGCCTGGTAGTGGCCCTCGGGCAGGACGTCCCCGTGACGGGGGCCTGCCGGGTGTGCGGAACGACTCATGCTGCTTCGTCCTTCGAGAGACCTATGGCGAGGGGCGGCGACGGTCCCCGTTGACCGTCAGCCGCCCCCGCTCTGCGCTTGGGGGTGGTGCCTACATCCGCTCGGGCGCCGTCACGCCCAGGAGCGTGAGGCCGTTGGCCATGACCGTGCGCGTGGCCTCGACCAGCCAGAGCCGGGCCCGGTGCGTGTCGTTGAGCTCCTCGTCGCCCTTGGGCAGGAACATGCAGTTCTCGTACAGGCGGTGGTACTTGCCCGCGAGGTCCTCCAGGTAGCGCGCGACCCGGTGCGGCTCGCGCAGCTCGCCGGCCGTGGCGAGGATGCGCGGGAACTCGCCGAGGGCGCCGAGGATGTCGCTCTCCCACTCGGTCGCGAGCAGCTCGGGTTTGAACTGCTCGGCCGTGCCCTTGTCCACGCCCAGCTCGGCGGCCTTGCGCGCCACGCCGCACATCCGGGTGTGGGCGTACTGGACGTAGTAGACCGGGTTCTCGTTGGTCTGGCTGGTGAGGACGTTGATGTCCAGCGTGATCGTCGAGTCCGTGGAGGAGCGCGCCAGGGTGTAGCGGGCGGCGTCCACGCCGATCCACTCGACCACGTCGTCGATCGTGATGATGTTGCCCGCACGCTTGGACATGCGGACCTCTTCGCCGTCGCGAAGCATCTTCACGAACTGGCCGATCTTCACCTCGATGTTGTGGTTCATGTCGTCGCCCGCGCAGGCCGAGATGGCCTTGAGGCGGTTGACGTAGCCGTGGTGGTCGGCGCCCAGCATGTAGAGCGCGACCTCGGCGCCGCGGTCCCGCTTGGACAGGTAGTACGCGGCGTCGGCGGCGAAGTAGGTCTTGTCGCCGTCGGCCTTGATCAGGACGCGGTCCTTGTCGTCGCCGAAGTCGGTGGTGCGCAGGAAGACCGCACCGTCCTGCTCGAAGACGTGGCCCTGCTCGCGCAGCCGCTCGATGGCCTTCTCGACGGCGCCCGAGTCGTGCAGCGTCTTCTCCGAGAACCACACGTCGAAGTGGGTGCCGAACTCGTCCATCGAGCGCTTGATCTCGGCCACCATGAGCTTGAGGCCCTCGGTGCGGAAGACCTCCAGCTGCTCGGCCTCGGACAGGTCGAGCACGCCCGGGATCGCGTCGGTCAGCGCCTTGGCGATGTCGACGATGTACTCGCCGACGTACCCGCCCTCGGGCACCTCGCGGCCGTTCGCGGCGGCCTGCAGCGAGGCGGCGAACTTGGTGATCTGCACACCGGCGTCGTTGAGGTAGTACTCGGTGGTGACGTCGGCTCCGGAGGCCCGCAGCACGCGCGCCATCGAGTCGCCGACGGCGGCCCAGCGGACGCCGCCGATGTGGATCGGGCCGGTCGGGTTGGCGGAGACGAACTCCAGGTTGATCTTCAGGCCGTTCAGGGCGTCGTTGCGGCCGTAGGCCTCGCCCGCCTCGACGACGGTGCGCGCGAGCGCGCCGGCGGTGGCGGTGTCCAGGGTGATGTTCAGGAAGCCCGGACCGGCGATGTCGACCGCGGAGACGCCGGTGATCCCTCGCAGGCGCTCGGCCAGGACCTCGGCAACGGCTCGCGGCGGCTTGCCGGCCGCCTTGGCGAGCTGGAGGGCCACGTTGGTCGCGTAGTCGCCGTGGTCCCTGTTCTTGGGCCGCTCGACCGTCACGTGCTCGGGCACGGCGACGGCCAGCTCGCCCGCCTCGACGGCGGTGCTCACTGCGGCCTGGATTGCCTGGGAAAGGTCTGCGGGGGTCACGACGCCAAGCGTAGGCGAGACGGGGTACCCGCCCGCCACTCGGTTTACCGGTTGAGACGCCCGGAGGCGCCGACGCGCCGTCCGCCCCGGGGTCTCAGCCGCGATCGGTCCGCTCCGTTCGCTCAGGGCGAAATTCGCGGGACCGTGCGCCGAACCGCCCGTCGGGCCGGGCTTCGAACTCGCCGCCGTCCGCGCCGAGCAGCACCAGACGGCGGACCATGGCCACCAGGTCGGCCGGGTCGAAGGGCTTGCCGAGGTAGCCGTCGACGCCGGCCGCCTCCCCCAGGTCCAGGTCCGCCGGGGTGCAGGCGCTCACGATCGCGATCGGCAGTCGGCTGGTGTCCGGTGTCGCGCGCAGCCGGGCCGCCGTCCGCAGGCCGTCCAGCCGCGGCATCATCACGTCCAGCGTCACCACGTCCGGCTTCACCCGGCGGACGACCTCCAGGCATTCGGCGCCGTCGGCGGCGGTCACCACCTCGAAGCCCTCAAGCTCCAGGTTGACCCTGATCAGCTGGCGGATCACCTCGCTGTCGTCCACCACGAGGACCCGCCCGGACACTCCCGACACCTCACCGAGGGTATCCGCGGCCCCGCCGCCCCGTCCGGCCTTTGGACACTTCCGCTCCCCCGGCCACCCGGCCGCGCCCCGCCCGCCGCCCCGACGATCTTCCGGGAAACCCGTGCACGGACCACGGCCCCGGCCTGGTAGTGTTCTCCACGTCGGAAGCGCGAGCGGCCGACAGGCCAGTAGGCCCCCGTAGCTCAGGGGATAGAGCACCGCCCTCCGGAGGCGGGTGCGTAGGTTCGAATCCTACCGGGGGCACTTCGCAGGAAGTGCAACAGAGGCCCAGATCAGTGGAGTTGATCCACGGATCTGGGCCTTCGTCATGTCCGGGCCGCGCGGCTCCGGGCCCTGCCGCTCCGGCCCGCCCGGGTGGTGCGGGCGGGCCGGAGCGGTCAGGACTCGGCGGACTCGACCTGGCTGTAGAGCGTCGCGATGGTGTGGTCGAAGTAGGCGCTGTAGGAGACGTCGTCGGTGTCGCCGCCCTGCTGGTAGCCGCCGATGGCGCCGACCACGTCGCCCGTGGCGGTGTTGATCCAGGGGCCGCCGCTGGTGCCCGCCGGGTAGGACGGGCAGTCGATGACCCGCTCGTAGGTGCTCTTCCGGTCGGTCGTGTTGGTGCACAGCTCGGGCGTCTCGGAGTCGGCGGGGTAGCCGTAGAGGCGGACGGTCGAGCCGAAGGGCTCGTCGGCGCCCAGGCGGTTGCCGCCGACCACGTCCTCGACCTTGCGACCGTTGCTCGGGGCGGTCTCCAGGATCGCGAAGTCCTCGTCCACGTCGCCCTTCTGGGACCAGCCGGTGGTGGTGTGGACCGCGGTGACCCGCCAGGTGCCGTACGGGGCGGAGCCGTCGCGGTAGCCGGGGGCGAAGGTGACGCCGTCGGTGCTGTCGAGGCAGTGCGCGGCGGTCAGCAGCAGGTTCCCGGTGGCGCTGTGCAGCACGCTGGCGGTGCAGAAGTGGTTGCCGGCCTCCACCGAGCCGCTGAACAGCGCGCCGACGGTGGCGGTTTCGCGGATGTCGGCGGAGGCGGCCGCGGTCTTCCCGAGGACGGCGCCGCGGGTGTCGGGGGTGGCGGCCGCGGCGGCCGTCGGGCTGTCGCCGGGGGTGGGGGTGGCGGTGGCCGCGGGCGGATCGGCCGGGGCCGGGGTGTCGGTCGGCGTGGGGGCGGCGACCGGGGCGGGCAGCGCGTCCGCGGTGGTGGTCGGGGTGGGCGCGACGGCTGCGCGGGTGCTGCGCGCGGCCTTCCCGGCGGCCGTGGCGTCGGACAGGTCGAGGCCGTGCGTCCCGGCGACGACGGCGGCCACCACGACCGCGGACAGCGCGGTGAACAGGGAGGGAGCCAGCAGGCGGCGGCGTGACCTCGGGCGGCGGTGCTGACCCATGCCTGACTCTCCTGCCGGGTTCGGTGGCGGTGTTCGGTCAACGACTATGACGCCTCCGACTGGAAAGGTCGTTATCGGTGCCTTGGAGGTCGATGAGAAATCCGTCACTCGGGCGCCTGCGGCCGCCGCCCCCGGGTCATCCGCCGTTCAGCACCGCGTCGAGCCCGGCCGCGTCGACGAAGGCGGTGTGCGTCCCGGCGGAGGTGCAGGCGAAGGCGCCGGCCGCCGAACCGGCCCGGGCGCAGTCCAGCGGCGGGCGGTC
This sequence comes from Kitasatospora sp. NPDC038210, assembly GCF_055600605.1. Lineage (NCBI taxonomy): Bacteria > Bacillati > Actinomycetota > Actinomycetes > Kitasatosporales > Streptomycetaceae > Kitasatospora > Kitasatospora sp. NPDC038210. The sequence goes on from NZ_JBVJYK010000006.1 coordinate 167,653, forward strand.
CCGGAACCAGCCGTACAGGAAGCCGGTGACGAAGGCGTCGCCGGCACCGTTGGTGTCCACCACCGGGCGGCCCGGGTCGACGGCCGGCAGGTGGCGGAGCACGCCGTCCTCCCGGGTGAGCAGGTGGCAGCCCTCGGCGCCGGCGGTGGCGACGACCACCCGCGCGCGGCCCTCGGCGAGGATCGCGCGCATCACCTCCTCGTACCGGCCGCGGCAGCCCGCCACCGAGAGGAAGACCAAGTCGGAGTTGAGCGCGTAGTCGCGGTGGTGCGGGTCGGCGCCGTCCCAGTCGTGCAGGTCGGTGGAGGTGGTGCGGCCGAGCCGGTGCAGGTCGCCGTACATGTCCCGGTTGACGCCGGTGATGGAGAGGTGGACGTGCCGGCTGCGCTCGGCGTACGGCAGGTAGAAGTCGCGCGGCAGTCGCAGGTCGGCCGGGTGGCGGCCGTCGTAGAAGGAGAACCGGCGGCCCGCGGCGTCGACCAGGTTGACCCCGCGCGGGGTGCCGTGCGGACTCACCAGGTGCGCGAAGCGCAGGCCGTGGCGCTCGTAGGCGGCCCGGATCAGGGCGCCCTGCGGGTCGTCGCCGAGGAAGTCCAGGAAGGCGGTGCGCAGGCCGAGGTGGTGGGCGCCGAGGGCGACGCCGTTGCCGGTGTGGCCGACGTAGTCGTGCACCGGGCCGACGAACTGCGAGTCGCCGGGCGGGATCTCCAGCCGCTCGACCCGGACGACGGTGTCCACGCCGGCGCCGCCGACGACGAGCAGGTCGAACTCGGGCCGCGCGGGTCCGGACGGCACCGGCTCGGGAGCCGTGGTCGCGGACGGCACGGGCGCTGACGGCGTGGTCTCGGGCAGCACGGCGGCGCCTCCTTGATCCCTGGACGGTGGCCAGGAGTCAAGCAGGCGCCGGAGGTTGACTGCAAGACCTTGCTGCAAACGTCAATCGGCCGGTGGGCGCTCCACCCCCGCTTCGGAGCGGACCTCGCCGCCCGCCCGGACGTTGGCCCGGACGTCCGCCATGGCGGCCTCCCGGGGGCTCGGCCGGCCGTCCACGGCCCGCACGGCGGAGACCGCCGTGGCGCCCGCTCCCGTGCCGGCCTCGACGGCGCCGGTCCCGACGGCACCCGCCTCGACGGCAGCGCCCTCGACGGCGGTGGCCTCACCGGGCGCCGGCCGGTGGTCGATCATCAGGAAGGCGACCAGCGCGGCCAGCAACAGGATGCCCATCGCCACCCAGGTCGCGACCACGTACCCGTGCACCGCGCCCTGGGCCTGCACCGCCGGGTCGGAGGCGATCCGGGTGGCCAGGAAGGTCGCGGTGGCACTGGCCGCGATGGTGTTCAGCAGTGCCGTGCCGAAGGAACCGCCCACCTGCTGGGCCGAGTTGATGGTGGCCGAGGCCGCGCCGGCCTCGTTCGGGGCGACCCCGAGGGTGGCCAGGCTCATCGACGGCATGAACACCAGGCCCATGCCGAAGCCCAGCAGCAGCTCGGCGGGCAGCACCATGCCGGCCCACGGGCTGTCCACGTGCATCTGGGTCAGCCAGGCCATGCCGCCACCGGCGAGCAGCAGTCCCGGCGCGATCAGGTTCCGGGACGGCACCCTGGTCATCAGCCGGGCCGCGATCCCGGTCGAACTGATCACGATGGCGGCCGTCATGGGCAGGAACGAGAGGCCGGACACGATCGGCGAGAAGTGCTTGATGGCCTGCAGGTAGTAGGTCAGGAACAGGAACAGGCCGAACATGCCGACCATCGCCAGGCCGACCGACAGGGCGCCGCCACCGCGGTTGCGGTCGGCGATGATGTGCGTCGGCAGCAGCGCGTGCGGGGTGCGCTTCTCGACCAGGACGAACACCGCGAGCAGCGCCACGCCCAGGAACAGCGATCCCAGCACCAGCGCGTCACCCCAGCCCCGGGTGACGGCCTCGGAGGTGCCGAAGACGATCGCCAGCAGGCCGCCGCAGCCGAGCAGCGCCCCGGGCAGGTCCAGCTTGACCCGGTGCCCCTTGGCTACGTGGTCGCGCTGGAGCACGGAGAACGCGGCGAAGGCGGTGGCGATGGCGATCGGGGTGTTGACGAACAGGCACCAGCGCCAGTTCAGGTACTCGGTCAGCAGGCCACCGGCGATGAAGCCGATCGCGGCGCCGCCGCCGGCGATCGCACCGAAGATGCCGAAGGCCGTACTGCGTTCCTTCGGGTCGGAGAAGGTGGTGGAGAGCAGCCCCAGCGCGGAGGGGGCGAGCAGGGCACCGAACGCGCCCTGGAGGGCACGGGCGCCGAAGAGCATGGACGGGTCGGTCGCCGCGCCGCCGAGCGCGGAGGCGAGGGCGAAGCCCAGCAGACCGATGGTGAAGACGCGCTTGCGCCCGAAGAGGTCGCCCAGCCGTCCGCCGAGCAGCAGCAGACCGCCGAAGGCCAGCGTGTAGGCGGTGATCACCCACTGCCGGTCGGCGTCGGATATGCCCAGGTCCCGCTGGGCGGACGGCAGTGCGATGTTCACGATGGTGATGTCGAGGACGATCATGAGCTGGGCGACGGCGATGACGGCCAGCGCCCACCAGCGCCGGCTGTCCGCGTTCTCATGACCGATGGCAGGTTGCTCAGTCACGGTCGAGCCTTCCGGAGTGTGGCGGAGAGGTCACGCAGTCGCCTTCCAGCCAATACCCGGGTCCGACGGAATGGCAAGGAAAAACCTCACCAAATCAGACTTTTGGGACAAAAGAACCAGGAGCCTGGGACTTCGGGACGAGCCCCCGGGACCCCGGCCCGGTACGGCTCCCACACCCGTGCGCGCGGGAGCCGTACCGGCGGCCGACTAGAGCGCCGAGAGCTCGTCGACCAGGTCGTCCAGCCCCAGCGAGCCCTGCGACAGCGCCGCCATGTGCCAGGCCTTGAGGTCGAACTCCTCGCCGCGCGCCTCGTGCGCCGCCTTCGCCGCCGCCCGGCCGCGCAGCCAGGCGCGCTCGCCCAGCTTGTAGCCGATCGCCTGGCCGGGCATGCCCAGGTAGCGGACCAGCTCGCTGTCCAGGAAGTCGTCGGACAGACCGCAGTACTGCCCGAAGAACTCGCGGGCGTGCTCCGGGCTCACCGGCTCGCCCGGCTTGTACGGGGAGTCGGCCGGGAAGTCCAGGCCCGCGTGCATGCCGATGTCGACGATGACCCGCAGCGCCCGCATCATCTGCGCGTTGAGGTAGCCGAGACGCTGGCCCGGGTCGGTGAGGTAGCCGAGCTCGTCCATCAGGCGCTCGGCGTACAGCGCCCAGCCCTCCAGGTTGGCGCTGACCCCGCCGAGGCTCACCTGGTAGGTGGAGAGCCGGTCGGCGACGTAGTTCCACTGCGCGAGCTGCAGGTGGTGGCCCGGGACGCCCTCGTGGTACCAGATCGACACCAGGTCCCAGAGCGGGAAGCGCTCCCGGCCGAGCAGCGGCAGCCAGGTCCGCCCGGGCCGGTTGAAGTCCAGCGACGGCGGGGTGTAGTACGGCGCGGCGGCGCTGCCGGCCGGGGCGATCTTCGACTCGACCCGGGTGACCGGCTCGGCCAGGTCGAAGTGGGTGCCCTGGAGGTCCCGGATCGCCCGGTCCATCAGGCCCTGCAGGTGCTCCCGGATGCCCTCGGCGCCCTCGACGGCCGGGCCGTCGGTGCCCAGCCAGGTCATCGCCGCCATCGGGTCGGCGCCGGGGAGGACCTTCTCGGCCTCGACGCGCATCTGGGCCAGCAGGTCGTGGAACTCGGTCCAGGCCCAGGCGTACGCCTCGTCGAGGTCGAGGTCGGCGCCGGCCCAGTAGCGGACCCACCGGCGGTAGCGCTCGCGGCCCACCGCGTCCGGGGTGCCGGCCGCGGCCGGGCCGTAGACGTCGCGCAGCCAGTCGCGCAGCGCGGCCAGGCCCTCGGTGGCGGCCACCGCGTGCTCGGACAGCTCGGCGCGCAGGCCCTCCGGCGCGTCCTGGACGAACTGGCCGAACCAGCCCCCGGCAACTTCCCCGTCCAGCCACTCGCCGATCTGCCCGACCACCGTCTCCACCTGGCGCGGACCGGCGAGCAGTCCTCGCTCGACGCCCTCGGCCAGGGTCTGCCGGTACTGCTCCAGCGCGACCGGGACCTTCGCCAGCCGGCGGCCGACCACCTGCCACTCGGCCTCGGTGCCGGTGGCCATCAGGGTGAAGGACTCCCGCAGTTCGTGCACCGGGGAGGCCAGGTTGCGCACCGCGCGGAAGTTCTCGCCCGCCTCGTGGACCGCGAGTTCGGCGGTCAGCCGCTCGCGCAGCAGCCGGGCGCAGCGGCGCTCGGCCTCGTCCCCGGCGGCACCGGCCCGCTCGGCGTCGCCGAGCTGCGCCAGGGTGCGGCGGGCGAGGTCGGCGATCGCCTCGCGGCCGGCCGGGGAGAGGTCGGGCAGCCGGTCGTCCTCGGGGTTGAGGCCGAGGTAGACCGCGGTCAGCGGATCGAGTTCGGCCAGGGCACGGACGTACCCGTCCGCGATGCGGCGCGGGGTGGTGCCGTCGGCGGTGATCAGTTCTTCAACCATCCGGACATCATTTCGTGGCGCGGCCCGTTTGCAACCCCTTTGCCACCGGCTTCCATCGGCCCGGATGCGAGGACGACCCGCGGAAATCCGTTCGGCGGGACAGGATCCGATCGGTCCGACGCCCATTACGCTGACCGCCATGGAAGCCCGCCCCACCTCGGCATCCGACCAGGTGCCCGCCCCGGCCGTACCCCCGACGCGCCCCCGACGCACCGGCTACCGGCGGCTGCCGGTCCAACAGCGGCGCGAGCAGTTGATCTCGGTCGCCCTGGAGCTGTTCGCCTCCCGACCACCCGAGGAGGTGAGCCTGGACGACGTCGCCGAGGCCGCCGAGGCCTCCCGCCCGCTGGTCTACCGCTACTTCGCGGGCGGCAAGCAACAGTTGTACGAGGCCGCGCTGCGCACCGCGGCCGACGAGCTGACCAGCCGCTTCGCCGTCCCGCTGACCGGCACGCCGTCCGAGCAGCTGGCGGCCGTGCTGGACGGCTACTTCGCCTTCGTCGCCGAGCACGACGCCGGCTACTCGGCGCTGCTGCGCGGCGGTTCGGTGGTGGAGACGGCCCGCACCTCGGCGATCGTGGACGACGTCCGGCGGGCCGCCCTGCGGCGCACGCTGCGCCACCTCGGCGTGCGGGAGGCCGGACCGCGGCTGACGCTGCTGGTGCGCTCGTGGATCGCGGTGGTCGAGGGCGCGTCGCTGACCTGGCTGGACGAGGGGCGCACGCTGCCGGTGGCGGAGCTGCGCGACTGGCTGGTGGACCAGTTCACCGCGATGGCGGCGGCGACCGCGCTGCACGACCCGCAGACGGCGGAGGTGCTGGCGGGGCTGCTCGCGCTGGAGGGCCCGCAGGCGCCGCGGGCCGCGCGGCTGCGGGAGGTCCTGGACGACCGGCGCTGACGCTCCCGACCCCCGTGCCCGGGGTCGGGGCCGTCCGGCGCGACCGGGCCCGGCCGCCCTCGGCAGGGACCGGGCGGACGCCCGCGTCAGGCCTTGCCCAGCACCTGACGCTGGCGGCCGAGGCCGTCGATCTCGATCTCGACGACGTCGCCCGGGGCGAGGAACGGCGTGCCCGGGCGGCCCAGGGTGACCCCGGCCGGGGTGCCGGTGATGACGACGTCCCCGGGCTCCAGCACCATGAACCGGCTCGCGTAGCGGACCAGTTCGAGCACCGGGAAGATCATCTCGGCGGTGCTGCCGTGCTGCCGCTGCTCGCCGTTGACCCAGAGCCGCAGCGCCAGGCCCTGCGGGTCCGCCACCTCGTCGGCGGTGACCAGCCAGGGCCCGAGCGGGGTGAAGGTCTCCGCCGACTTGCCCTTGTCCCACTGGCCGCCGCGCTCGAACTGGAAGGCCCGCTCGGTGACGTCGTTGGCGATCGTGTAGCCGGCGATCACCTCGGCGGCCTCGGCGTGCGAGTCCAGGTAGCGGGCGGTACGGCCGATCACCACGGCCAGCTCGGCCTCGTAGTCGGTCTTCTCGCCGCCGCGCGGCACCAGCACCTCGTCGTACGGGCCGACCACCGTGGAGCTCGGCTTGAGGAAGATCACCGGCTCGTCCGGGATCGCGGCCCCGGCCTCGGCCGCGTGGTCGCGGTAGTTGAGCCCGATCCCGACGACCTTGCCCGGGCGGGCCACCGGCGCGCCCACGCGCTGCCCGGCCAGGTCCACCACCGGCAGGACGCCGGCGGCCACGTCCCGGGCCAGCGCGGCCGGGTCCAGCCCGGCCAGGAAGGCCCCGTCGAGGTCGCGGGCCCGCCCGGAGAGGTCGTACGCGGTACCGTCCTCGCCCAGGACGACCGGGCGTTCGGCGCCCGGGGGTCCGACGCGCAGGAGCTTCATCGATCCGTCACCAGCCTTTCGTCGCAGCTCACGGGGCGGTTCGGACACCGCACCCGAGTCCGGCAACGAGGTATACCAACGCGCCGGGGCGGCGGACCAGACCGTCCCGATGGGCGAAATCCTCCCGGTTCCGGTCGCCGCCCGGGGCCCGGATCGGGTGGCCGCACGGTTGACATCGGGGCCCGGTCCGGCCACGCCCTCGCCCCCGCCACCTTCTCCGCCAACCGCCACCGCCCGCCCGGGCCGGGGGCGCCTCAGCCGGCCCGGGCGCCGCCGAGCAGCTCCCCCAGGCTCAGCCCGCGCGGCCGGCCCGGGCCGAGCCGGGCGACCTCCCGCTGCCAGTGCGCGAGGTCCCGCCGGGCGTCGGCCCAGGCCTCCGGGGCGGCGCCCGGCGCCCTGGTCAGCTCGGTCAGCAGGGCGACCGCCGCACCCGGGCTGCCGTCCCGGGCGAGCCAGAGGGCCAGGTCGTGGCAGGTGCGCAGGGTGCGCGGATCGCTCGGGCCGCAGATCCGGGCGAAGTCGGGGACGAGGGCGGTGAGGATCTCCACCGCCTCGGCCGGCTCGCCCGCCGTGCCGTACTGCCAGGCGCGGTCGGCCCGCTTGCGCAGCTGGTCCGGGCTGGGGTCGCCCGGGCCCAGCATCCCGGGGCGGACGGCGCGCAGCCGCTCCAGGACCTCGGCGGCGCTGGACGGCCGGTCCGCGGGCCGCTTGGCGAGCAGTTCGGCGACCAGGTCGGCCAGCGCCGGGTCCTTGCTGCGCACCCGCGGCGGGACCTCCTCCAGGTGCTTGTACATGTACTCGGTGGGCTGTGCGGCACGGAAGGGCCGCTCGCCGGTGCAGACCTGGTACAGCATGACGCCGAGCGCGTAGAGGTCGGCCCGGCCGTCCACCGGTCCGCCGGACCAGCACTCGGGCGCGAGGTACGGGACGGTGCCGATCACGTTGCCGGTGGAGGTGAGCCGGACGGTCTGGGTGACCAGCCGGGCGATGCCGAAGTCCAGGACCTTGGCCCGTTCCCCGTCCCGCACGATCATCACGTTCTCGGGCTTGATGTCCCGGTGCACGACGTCCGAGCGGTGCGAGGCGTCCAGCGCCTTGCAGACGTGCCGCATCCAGCGCAGCGCCTTCGCGTGGTCCGGCAGGCCGTCCTTGAGCACGTCGGACAGCGCCTCGCCGAGGACCAGCTCCATCACCAGGTAGGGGATCCGCCCGGAGCCGGCCGCCGTCCAGCCGTAGTCGTACACGGTGACGATGTGCGGGTTGTTGAGGCCGCCGGCCGTCCTGGCCTCGCTGACGAACCGGCTGACCGCCTCCTGGTCGGTGGCGTGTTCGGCGAGCAGCACCTTGACCGCGACCTGCCGGTCGATGGTCGTGTCGGTCGCGCGCCAGACCACGCCGAAGCCGCCCCGGCCCAGCCGCTCCTCCAGCCGGAAGCGACCGCCGAGCACCTCGTCCTTCTCCATGCCCTCCCCCAACTCGACCGCGCCCGCCCGGGGTTCACGTCGGAGGGTCACCATAGCGGCGGGCGGGGACGAACGGGTGAACGGCCGCCGGCCGGGCGCTGCGGTCGTCGTCACGCACTCCGGGGTTCAGAGGACCTTGGCGAGGAAGGCCCGGGTGCGTTCGTGCCGCGGCCGGTCCAGGACCTCGGCCGGCGGGCCCTGCTCGACCACCACGCCGCCGTCCATGAAGACCACGGTGTCGGCGACCTCGCGGGCGAAGCCGATCTCGTGGGTGACCACGATCATCGTGGTGCCGCTGCGGGCCAGGTCCTTGATGACGTCCAGCACCTCGCCGACCAGCTCCGGGTCGAGCGCCGAGGTCGGCTCGTCGAACAGCAGCACCTTCGGCTCCAGCGCCAGCGCCCGGGCGATCGCCACCCGCTGCTGCTGCCCACCGGACAGCTGCCGCGGGTGGCAGGCGGCCTTGTCGGCCAGCCCGACCCGCTCCAGCAGCGCCAGGGCCGTCGCCCTCGCCTCGGCCCGGGGCCGGCGCAGCGCGGCGACCGGCGCCTCGACCAGGTTCTCCAGCACGGTGAGGTGCGGGAACAGGTTGAAGTTCTGGAACACGAAGCCGATGCCGGTGCGCTGCCGCAGCACCTCGCGCTCGCTGAGCTCGTACAGCCGGTCCCCGGCCCGCCGGTAGCCGATCGGCTCGCCGCCGATCGCGACGTGGCCGCGGGACGGTTTCTCCAGGTGGTTGATCGCGCGCAGCAGGGTGGACTTCCCGGAGCCGGACGGGCCGAGCACCACGGTCACCGAGCCCGCGGGGACGTCCAGGTCGACGCCGCGCAGCACCTCCAGCCGGCCGAAGTTCTTGTGCAGGCCGCGGACCCGCACCATCGGGGCGGCCGTGGTCGGCCCGGTCCCGGTCGGGGTGGTCACGGGTTTCCTCCTGGTGTCGTGGCGGGGCCGGCGTTCACGCGTTCTCGGGCGGGCTGATCCGGGACTCCGTGATCGCCGAGTCGGCGACCCCCCACTTGCGCAGGATCCGCTGGTACGTCCCGTCCTTGATCAGCTGGTTGACCGCCGCCTGGAAGGCCGGAGTGAGCTTGGAGCCCTTCTTGAAGGCGAAGCCGACGTCGAGGCGGTGGAACTCGCCGAGGAAGCGGGTCCCGGAGGCCTCCTGGGCGGCCTGGTGGCGCAGGCCGTTGATGGTGGACATCTCGATGTCCACCCGCCCTTGCCGGAGGCTGGTCAGCAGCGCGCCGCTCTCACTGAACGCCTTGACCTCGTACGGCTTCTTCCCGGCGTCGGTGCAGACGTTCCGGTGGCTGTTGAGAGTGGTCTCGAAGGTGGTGCCGGCGCCGGTGCCGACGGTCAGCCCGCACAGCTTGACCAGGTCGGTGATCGGCTGGAGCACGGTGTCGTCCTTCCGCACCGCGAAGCCCTGGCCGTCGTCGATGTAGGTGACGAAGTCGACGGTCTTCAGTCGGGCCGTGGTGACTCCGAAGTTCCCGGTGCCGACGTCGAACTTCCCGCTGTCCAGGGCGGGCAGGATGGTCTCGAACGCGGCCTCCTGCCGCTCCACGGTCAGGCCGAGCACCTTGGCCACCGCGTCGGTGAAGTCCACGTCGATCCCGGCGGGCTTCTTGCTCACCTGGTCGAGGTAGAAGGCGGTGGGCGCCGTGCCGAAGGAGGAGCCGAACGTCACCGTGCCGGCCTTGCGGACCTCCTCGGGCAGCAGCGCGGCCGCGGCCGCCGAGACGGCCAGGCCGGAGACGACGTCCTCGGTGGCGGAGGCGACCGGGCCGCCCGCCCCCGCCGCGCCCGCGATCTTCGGGTCCGAGCCGCAGGCGGCCAGCGCGAGGACCGGCAGCAGGGCGGTGGCCGCGAGCAGGCGGCGGCGGACGGTGGTGGTTCTCACGGAGGGGGCCTTTCGGGGAGTGCGGGCGGACTGCCGCAGGGTGCGGGCACACCGGCGGAGGCCGCGGCGGGCGGCCGTTCGGGCACGTCACGGCGAGCGCCGATCGGGCGGGGAGCTGCTGGAGCGCAGTGCGGAGCGGGGGACGACGGCGGATGCGCGGCGCGTCGTCGGATCGAGCGGGAGTCCGACCCGCGACGGGGCGAGCCGAGGGAGGCTTCCCCGCGGGCGATCAGGCCGGGCGGGCGGCCCGCTGCCGGGTCAGCCGCGACACGCCGCCGACCACACCCGACCGAAGTCGATGTGGTCGCGGGTGACCAGGGGCTGCTCGGCGTACATGCCGTCAAGTTGAGCAGTCGGCCGAGCGGTACGTCAACCATCCATCATGTCAGCACTGTTGCGATCTCTTGTCGTCCTTCCGACGGCCTCGCCGCACCCCCCGGCCGACCTTGACAGCCGTCGATCGCGCATGCGTACGATCGGCGCGGAGTGCAGTGCAGTGCGCCGGCCGCGTTGAGGGACGCGGGCCGGCGTCCAGGCCCCACGTACGTGATGACAGCCGTACCCGCCCGCACTCCCGCAACCCCGCCAGGAGCCTCCGCCATGGCCACCCCGCAGGACGTCCTGCCCACCCCCTCCGCACTCCGCCGGTCCGGCCCGCCGCCCGCGCCCGACGAGGACGACGAGAACCGCGCGCCCCGGATCGTCCCCCGCCGCAGGCCCGGCCAGTGGGCCGCCGCCGCGGTCGCGCTGCTGCTGGCGTCCATGGCGGTCACCTCGGTGATCCGCAACGAGGCCTTCCAGTGGAGCGTGGTCGCGGACTGGTTCACCGCCCGGTCGGTGCTCGACGGACTCGCCCTGACCCTCTGGCTGACCGCTGTCACCCTCGCCCTCGGCTTCGTGTTCGGCACCGTCCTCGCCACCATGCGGCTCTCCGCCAACCCGGTGCTGCGCACCATCGCCTGGGTCTACACCTGGATCTTCCGGTCCACCCCGCCACTGGTGCTGCTGCTGTTCTTCTTCAACATCGGCGCGCTCTACCCGACGCTCGGCCTCGGCATCCCGTTCGGCCCCGAGTTCGTCACGGTCCGCACGGTCGACCTGATCGGCCCCACCCTGACCGCCGTCATCGGCCTCACCCTGCTGGAGACCGCCTACGCCGCCGAAGTGATCCGCGGCGGCATCCTCTCGGTGGACCGCGGCCAGCTGGAGGCGGCGGCCGCGCTCGGGCTCGGCCGATGGCGGGTGCTGCGCCGGATCGTCGTGCCGCAGGCGATGCGCGCGATCGTGCCGTCCGCCGGGAACATGCTGATCGGCGCGCTCAAGGGCACCAGCATCGTCAGCGTGCTGGCCGTGTCCGACCTGCTCTACTCGGTGCAGCTGGTCTACCTGCAGTCGTACCAGGTCATCCCGATGCTGATGGTCGCGACCGTCTGGTACCTGGTGGTCACCACCCTGCTGTCCGTCGGCCAGTACTACGTGGAGCGGCACTTCGCCAAGGGCGCCACCCGGGACGGCCTGCCGCCGGGGCCGCTGCAGCGGGCCCGCGCGGCCGTCGTGAAGGTGGTGCGGGCATGAGCACGCTGGTGATCGCCGGTGCCGGCCCGCGCGGCACCGGCCTGCTGGAGCGGATCGCCGCCAATGCCGCCGAACTCCTGCCCTCCGAGAGGCCGTTGACGATCCATCTGGTCGACCCGTACCCGCCGGGCGCGGGCCGGATCTGGCGCCACGACCAGTCCCCGCTGCTGCGGATGAACTCGATGGCCGAGGACGTCACCATGTTCACCGACGAGCGCTCCACCCTCGAAGGGCCGGTCCGGCCCGGCCCCTCGCTCGCCGAATGGGCCCGGCGGCGGCGGGAGTTCGCGCCGTACCAAGAGGTCGCCGACCCGGCGGTCCGGGCCGAACTGGACGCCCTCCTGCCGACCGACTTCCCCACCCGCCGGGCCCAGAGCGCCTACCTGGACTGGGTGTTCCGCCGCGCCGTCGCCGACCTGCCGCCGCACGTCGGCGTCACCGTCCACCGGGACACCGTGCGGCGGATCGACGGCCCGGCCGACGGTCCGCAGACCGTCCGGCTGGGCGACCGCACGCTCACCGCCGACCACGTCGCCCTCACCCTCGGCCACCTCGACTCGGCGCCGCACCCGCGCCACACCGCCGACGCCGAGTTCGCCGCCCGGCACGGCCGCTTCCACCTCCCGCCCGCCTACTCCGCCGACGTGGCCGCCGAGTTGGCGGGCATCGCCCCCGGCGAGCAGGTGGTGCTGCGCGGCCTCGGCCTGGCCGCCGTCGACCTGGTCTCCCTGCTCACCGAGGGCCGCGGCGGCCGCTTCGAGCCCACCGGCCGCGGCGACGCACTGCGCTACCGCCCGTCCGGCCGCGAGCCGGTGCTCCACCTCGGCTCCCGGCGCGGCGTCCCCTACCACTCCAAGACCGGCTACCGGCTGCAGGGCCCGCCCGCCCCGCTCCCCCGGTACTTCGACGCGGCCGCCGTCGACACCGTGCTCGCCGGCGACGGCCCGCTGCGGCTGCGGCGCGACTTCTGGCCGTCGATGGCCAAGGAGATCGCCTTCGGCCACTACCACGAGCTGTTCCACGCCCACCCCGGGCGCACCGCCCTGCCCTGGCCGGAGTTCCTGGCCCGGTACGACCGGCACGGCTGGTACACCCCCGAGCTCGCCGCCCTCATCGCCGAGGCCGTGCCCGACCCCGCCGACCGGATCGACTTCGAACGGCTGGACCACCCGCTGGCGGGCCTCGAACTCGATTCCGCCGAGGAGCTCCAGAGGCACCTGCGCGACCACGTCACCGCCGACGCGGACCGCCGCGCCGACCCCGCGCACAGCGCCGACCTCGGCGCCTTCCTCGCCCTGCTCTCACTGTTCGGGCAGCTCCAGCGGGTCCTCGCGAGCGGCCGGCTCACCGCCCGCTCGATCGCCGAGGAGGTGGACGAGTGGTTCTTCGGCTACTTCGGCTTCCTCGCCTCCGGCCCGCCCGGCTTCCGGCTGCGCCAACTGCTGGCGCTCTCCGAGGCCGGGGTGGTGCGCTTCCTCGGCGCGGGCGTCCGGATCGAACGGGACGAGGCCACCGGCACCTGGCGGGCCGGCGGCACCACCGTGCCCGGCCACACCGTCCACGCGACGGCGCTCGTCGAGGCGTACCTGCCCGAGCACGCGCCGGCCCGCACCCTCGACCCCCTCCTGCGCGAACTGCACCGCACCGGGCGGATCGTGGAGGAGGTGGTGCGCGACCCGGACCACACCCACCGCTCCGGCCTGGTCGCCGTCGACCCCGCCGACGGCCGGCTGCTCGACCCGGCCCTGGGCGGCGCCCCGCACCCGCGCCGCACCGCGCTCGGCCCGCACACCAGCCTGCGCTCGGCCGCCGCCTTCGCCCGCCCGCGCACCGACGCCCCGAGTTTCCGGCAGAACGACGCGGCCGCCCGGGCGCTGCTGCGGGCGCTGGCCGCGCTCCCGGCCGCGGCGCTCGCGGCCGGGAGCGCGGCCTGAGCACGGTGCCTACGGCCCGAAGATCTCCTCCACCAGGTCCTCGTCCGAGACGTGGTCCGGGGCCTGGAACACCACGTCCGCGACGCCCTTCAGGCCGATCCCGCGGTCCAACGCGGCCATGCAGGCCCGGGCCTCCTCGTCGGTGGCGAAGTCCCAGACCCGGAGCCGGCGCACCAGCACCAGCACCTCCATCGGGCTCATCCTCGGTGCCCGGCGCCGGTGCGGGCCGCCCCCGCCGCGGCGGCCCGACTGGGCGAGCCGCTGCTGGTAGCCGGCCAGGTCCTGCCAGGCCTGGACGGTGCTCGGGTGGTGCTCGCCCAGCACCCGGGCGAGGTCCGGCAGCAGGCCGTGCAGTTCGAGCACGGCACCCTGCAGGTCGTCCCGGTTGGCCCGGTGCACCGCGAGGTCGTGCCGGGCCTTCAGGACGCGGGTGTCCTGCGGGCCCCAGACGGCGTGCAGGTCGGGCAGCAGCTCGCACAGCAGTCGGATCGCGGTGACCGCCGCGCCGCTCTCGCCGATGCACCAGACGAGGTGGTAGCGGGCGCCGAGGGTGTCCGGGTCGTGCGGGCCGAGCGCCGAGCGCATGTCGTCGACGACGCTCGTCAGCAGTCGGATCGCGCCGTCCAGGTCCCCGGTGCGGCTGAGGTACCAGGTGAAGTCCCGCCAGGTGCAGAGGGTGTCGCGGTCGCTCGCGCCGAGCGCGGCCACGCATTCTTGGGCGACCGCCTGCAGCTGGATCGCCGACTCCCCGGCCGTCGCCGCCCGGAACGCGGCGGACCGCCGCTCGCGCAGCGCGGCCCGTACGGCGTCCGGCGGCGGCGCGGCGAGCACCGGCGGTGTGGTCAGCGGCGACAGCACCGACGGGGACGCGCCCGGCACGGCGGGCGGAGCGGCCGGCGGGGCCACGGGGACCACCGGGGGCGCGGCCGTCGGGACGACCGGGGGCACGACGGGCGGGGGCACCGCAGGCGGCGCGGTAGGCGCGGGAGGCACCACCGGTCCGGCCGGCGCCACCGCGTCGACCGGCGCGACGGCCTCGGCCGGGGCCCGGTCCACCACCGTCGGCACCGCCCCCACCGAGCCTGCCCCGGCGACCGGTGCCGCGGCCAGCTCGGCCAACCGCCGCTCGACCGCCCGGGCGTCGGCCGGACGGTCCGCCGGGTCCTTCGCCAGCAGCTCCGCGACCAGCCCGGCCACCTGCGGCGGCAGCCCGAACTGCGCCGGATCCAGCGCCGGGGGCGCCTCGTTGAGGTGCTGGTACATCAGCACCGGCGTCGAGTCCCCGCCGAACGGCCTTGCCCCGGTGAAGAGTTCGACCAGCACGCAGCCGAGCGCGTACAGGTCGGCCCGGCCGTCCACCCGGCCGCCGGTCCACCGCTCGGGCGCCATGTACGCCGGGCTGCCGACGATCGTCCCGGTGGTGGTCAGCCCGCCCGCGCCGGTGTCCAGCTGGGCGATGCCGAAGTCCAGCACCTTCAGGTGCCCGGCATCGGTGATCATCACGTTGTCCGGCTTGATGTCCCGGTGCACCATGCCCGCGTCGTGCGCCGCCGCCAGCGCACCGCTGATCTGCCGCCCCCAGCGCAGGCCGAGCGCGGGCTCGGGCAGCCCCTCGCGCAGCACCTCGGTCAGGGTGCGGCCGGTGAGCAGCTCCATCACCAGGAAGGTGACCTCCCGGTCACCGACCTCGCACTGGCCGAGGTCGTGGACGGTGACGATGTGCGGGTGCGACAGGTTGCCGGCCGCGCAGGCCTCCCGCACGAACCGCAGCGCCGCCTTCGCCTGGTCGCCACCGTGGTGCCCGATGACCTTGACCGCCACCGGCCGCCGCATCCGGGCGTCCTGGGCCCGCCACACCACTCCGAAACCGCCCTGGCCGAGCTTCTCCACCAGCTCGTACCGGCCGTCCAGGACGTCACCGACTCGCACGCGCCCCTCCCCCATCCGCCATGACGCACAGGACTCTACCGACGCCGTCCACCGCCCCGGCCCGTGGCCTCCCGCCGCTCCCCGCCGTCCGCCCGCCCACCGCACCGGCGCCCCGGCCCGCACCCGACCTGCCCCTGAGAGGCCCCTCCCCCCACCCCCGGCCAGGTGCGAGGATGGGCACCGGGCCCCGCGACGGCGCGGACGGCCCGCACCGGCAGAACCCGAGGAGCCCCGTCATGGCCAAGCAGGCCCCGCAGAGCGACCCGGCGCAGGACGCACCCGAGGTGTCCGCGCCCCAGCACGCGGCCGCCGGGCTGCCCGCCGTCGGCCACAGCCTGCGGATGGCCGCCGAGCAGATGGGCCCGCTGCGCACCCTCGCCACCCTGCGCAAGGTCAACCAGCCCGACGGCTTCGACTGCCCGGGCTGCGCCTGGCCCGAGCCGGACAGGACGCACACCGCCGAGTTCTGCGAGAACGGCGCCAAGGCCGTCGCCGAGGAGGCCACCGAGCGCCGGATCCGGGCCGAGTTCTTCGCCGCCCACCCGGTCGCCGACCTCGCCGAGCGCTCCGGCTACTGGCTCGGCCAGCAGGGCCGGCTGACCCAGCCGATGCTGCTCGACGAGGGCGCCACCCACTACACCCCGGTCTCCTGGGACGACGCCTTCGCGCTGATCGCCGAGGAGCTGCGCGCCCTGGACACCCCGGACGGCGCCGCCTTCTACACCTCCGGCCGCACCAGCAACGAGGCCGCCTTCGCCTACCAGCTGTTCGCCCGCCGGCTCGGCACCAACAACCTGCCGGACTGCTCCAACATGTGCCACGAGTCCTCCGGCTCGGCCCTCACCGAGACGCTCGGCGTCGGCAAGGGCAGCGTCAGCCTCAAGGACCTCTACCAGGCCGATCTGATCATCGTGGCGGGCCAGAACCCGGGCACCAACCACCCCCGGATGCTCTCCGCCCTGGAGCGCGCCAAGCGGGCCGGCGCCACCATCGTCAGCGTCAACCCGCTGCCCGAGGCCGGCCTGGAGCGGTTCAAGAACCCGCAGCACGCCCGCGGGCTGGTCGGCCACGGCACCAAGCTGACCGACCTCTTCCTGCAGATCCGCCTCGGCGGCGACCTCGCGCTGTTCCGCGCGCTCAACCGGATCGTCCTGGAGGCGGACGGCGTCGACCGCGCCTTCGTCGCCGAACACTGCCACGGCTTCGAGGAGTTCGAGGCCCAGGCCCGGAAGACCGACCGGGACGAGGTGCTCGCCGCCACCGGCCTGCCCTGGGAGCAGATCGAGGAGCTCGGCCGCCTGGTACTGGGCTCGAAGAAGATCATCGTCTGCTGGGCGATGGGCCTCACCCAGCACAAGCACGCCGTCCCCACCATCCGCGAGGTGGTCAACTTCCTGCTGCTGCGCGGCAACGTCGGCCGCCCCGGCGCCGGGGTCTGCCCGGTGCGCGGGCACAGCAACGTCCAGGGCGACCGGACGATGGGCATCTTCGAGCGCCCGAGCAAGGCCTTCCTCGACGCGCTGGAGAACGAGTTCGGCTTCGAGCCGCCGCGCGAGCACGGCCTCGACTCGGTGGACACCATCCGCGCGATGCGCGACGGCAAGGTCAAGGTCTTCTTCGCGATGGGCGGCAACTTCGTCGCGGCCACCCCGGACACCGAGGTCACCGAGGCCGCGATGCGCCGCTGCCGGCTGACCGTCCACGTCTCCACCAAGCTCAACCGCTCGCACGTGGTCACCGGCGCCCGCGCCCTGATCCTGCCCACCCTCGGCCGCACCGACCGGGACGTCACCGGCTCCGGCGCCCAGTTCGTCAGCGTCGAGGACTCGATGGGCCAGGTCCACGCCTCGCGCGGCGGCCTGCGCCCGCCGGCGCCCGGCCTGCTCTCCGAGACCGCGATCGTCTGCCGCCTCGCGCGCACCGTCCTCGGCCCGCGGGACACCGTGCCGTGGGAGGACTTCGCCACCGACTACGACACCCTGCGCGACCGGATCGCCCGCGTCGTCCCGGGCTTCGCGGACTTCAACGAGAAGGTCCGCCGCCCCGGCGGCTTCACCCTCCCGCACGGTCCCCGCGACTCCCGCACCTTCCCCACCGCGACCGGCCGGGCCAACTTCACCGTCAACCCGATGACCGCCCCCGAGGTGCCGCCGGGCCGGCTGCTCCTGCAGACGCTGCGCTCCCACGACCAGTACAACACCACGATCTACGGCCTCGACGACCGCTACCGCGGCATCAAGGGCGGCCGCCGCGTGGTGCTGGTCAACCCCGCCGACGCCGCCGACCTGGGCCTCACCGACGGCGGGTACGTCGACCTGGTCAGCGAGTGGAAGGACGGCGTCGAGCGCCGCGCCCCGCACTTCCGCGTCGTCCACTACCCCGTCGCCCGTGGCGGAGCGGCGGCCTACTACCCCGAGACCAACGTCCTGGTCCCGCTGGACTCGACCGCCGACATCAGCAACACCCCGACCTCCAAGGCCGTGGTGATCCGCTTCGCCGCCGACACCGGCGAGTGACCCCGGGGGCCGCGCGCTCCCGCCCGGCCCGGCCCCCGCCCCGCCCCGCTCCGCGAACGCGAAGGCCGCCCGACGTCCGAGGACGTGGGGCGGCCTTTCGCGTCGGGCCCGAGGGTCAGTGGGTCGGCGTGCCCAGCGGCAGCGTCGCCGTGGCCGAGCCCGTCCGGCTCGGGGTGCCGGCCGGGGTCCCCGTCGGGGTGCCCGTGCCGGTGGGGGCGGGCGTGGTCGGGGTGCCGGTCGGCGTACCGGGACCGGTCGGGGTCTGGGTCGGGGTCTGGGTCGGTGCCGGCGTGCCGGTGCCCGACGGCGTCCCCGGGTCGGTCGGGGTGCCGGTCCCGCCCGGCGTGGTCGGCGGCTCGGTCGGGGTGGTCGGCGCGGTCGGCGTGCCGGTGGGCTGGCCCGGGGTGACCGGCGGAGTCGTCGGGCCGCCGGTGGCCGGCGGCGTCGGCTTGGTCGGGCTCGGCGCGATCGGCGTCACGGAGTCCCAGCCGGCCGGCAGGTCGGGCACCTTCCAGGCACCGCCCGCGTCGTCGGCCCCGGCGGACGGGTCCGGTCGGACGGCCCCGAGGATCGGCATCGATCCGATCGGCGACACCTTGATGAACGCCCCCGGTCGCGGGGCCTGCACGATCAGCCCGCCGCCGATGTACATCCCGACGTGCGAGGCGTCCTGGAAGTAGATGACCAGGTCACCGGGCCGCAGCTGGTTCAGCGCCACGTGCGGCAGCTGCGCCCACTGCTCCTGGCTGGTGCGCGGGATCGCCTTGCCGGCGTGCAGCCAGGCCTGCGAGGTGAGACCGGAGCAGTCGTAGGAGTCCGGTCCGGTGCCGCCCCACAGGTACGGCTTGCCGACCTGCGCCAGCGCGAAGGCCACGGCCCCGCGCCCCTGCTGCGAGGGCGTGCGCTCGCCCTTGCCGAGCGCTCCGGAGGCGAGGAACGCGAGCTGCGCCTCGTCCGCCTTCGCCTTCTCCAGCTGCTCCAGCTCGGCCCGCTGCGCGCCCGTCAGCGAGGAGACCACCTGCTCGACCGAGGCGAGGTCGGCGGCCACCTTGGCCTTGGCGGCCTCCTGCTGGGCGACCAGCCCCTGGGAGGTCTTCAGGGCCTCCTCGTTCTGCTTCTTCAGCCCGTCGAGCGCGTCCCGGTCGCTCTTCAGCCGGTCCAGGAACTCCGACTGCGAGCGGCTGGCCGAAGCGAGCAGCTCGGCGATGACGACCGCCTCGTACGGGTCCTTGGAGAGCAGCAGTTCGGCGTACGCGGAGGCGGCGCCGTTGCGGTACTGCGCGGCGGCGAGCTGCGCGGCTATGTCGGTGCCGGTGTCGACCTGCTTCTGCTGGCGCTCCAGCCTGCCCTGCAGGTCGGTGAGGGAGGCCTGCTGCTCGGCGATCTTGGCCACCGTGCCGTTGTACTGCTCGGTGGCGGCCTCGGCGCTCTGGTAGAGCGTGTGCAGCTGGTCGAGCAGCGGCCCGAGGGTGGCCTTGGCGGCGGCGAGCGGGTCGGAGGCGGTGACGACCGTGCCGGCTCCCGGGTCGGGCGCCGCCCAGGCGGCGCCGGCGGCGACCGGCAGGGCGAGTGCGGCGGCCGCGAGGACGGCTCCGCAGTGCAGGGCCGCCCGTACCCAGGGACGCACTCCTGACGTCTCCGCTCGCTGTGCAGCCCCGCCCATGGGTTGGTCCTCCCCGCCCGTGCCCCGTCCCGGTCTCCCGGATCCCGCAGATCCTCCCACGGGTTACTCGCCGGAAACAGGGCGCACGCGGACCGGGAGGTTAATTCTCGATTGATCTGTGAGACAGCTCTCACCAAACCGGAATGAACCGGGACGATCTTCGCTAATGTCCAGTTCAGCACACCCTGAGTCACCCTAACGAAAGCTCAAAGTCACCCCGAGGCAACCATCGGAACCACGATTCGGGGCCCAGTTCACCTTCCGTTTACCCAGCCGACCTACGGTCGCGACGTCATCAACGTCCGTGCGACAACTACGACGATTGTTTGGGTATGGAACACATCTCGTTCCTGGTGGCCGTTGTGATCATCACGGCGCTCGCCTTCGACTTCACCAACGGGTTCCACGACACCGCCAACGCGGCCGCCACCGCGATCGCGACCGGAGCCCTCCGCCCGAAGGTCGCGGTCACCATCGCGGCCGTCCTCAACTTCGCGGGCGCGTTCCTGTCCGTGAAGGTCGCCACCACCATCTCCGGCGGCATCGTCAACGAGAAGGCCGGGATCCACCCCGAGATCATCTTCGCCGCACTGGCCGGAGCGATCCTCTGGAACCTGCTGACCTGGCTGCGCGGCCTGCCGTCCAGCTCCTCGCACGCACTGTACGGCGGCCTGATCGGCGCCACGATCGTCGGCGTCGGCATGAACGGCGTCAACTTCGACACCGTCGTCACCAAGATCATCATCCCGGCGGTGGCCTCCCCGTTCGTCGCCGGTCTGGCCTCCTGGGGCGCCACGAAGCTGGCCTACGCGATCACCCGCAAGGGCGACCACGCGGCCACCGAGAAGGGCTTCAAGACCGGCCAGATCTTCTCGTCCTCGCTGATCTCGCTCGCGCACGGCACCAACGACGCCCAGAAGACGATGGGCATCATCACCCTGACCCTGGTCTCGGTCGGCGCCCTGCCGCACGGCGCGCTGCCCCCCACCTGGGTGATCGTCTCCGCGGGTGCCGCGATCGCGCTCGGCACCTACATGGGCGGCTGGCGGATCATCCGCTCGATGGGCAAGGGCCTGGCCGACATCCGGCCTCCGCAGGGCTTCGCCTCCGAGTCGGCCGCCGCGACCGTCATCCTGACCTCCTCGCACATGGGCTTCGGCCTCTCCACCACCCAGGTCTGCTCCGGCGGCATCATGGGTGCCGGCCTCGGCGGCCCGAAGGGCGAGCTGCGCTGGAGCCTGGTCCGCCGCATGGTCTACACCTGGGGCCTGACTCTCCCGGCCGCCGCCGTGGTCTCCGGCGGCGCGGCCCTGCTGGCCGAGCAGGGCACCTGGGGCATCGTCCTGGTCGGCGCCGCGCTGGTGGCCGGTTCGGGCGCGATGTGGCTGATCTCCCGCCGCCAGCCGGTCGGAGCGGACAACGTCAACGACGTCACCCCGGTCGAGGTCGCACCGACCGCAGCCACCTCGAACGTCCCCACCCCCGCCTCGACCACGGTCGCGGCCTGACCGCCGCCGGCTGAGGAGCACTCACCATGCACATCAAGTGGAACGCCCTGGCCCAGACCGCCGGCTTCAGCTTCGGCATCACCGTCGCCGTCGTCGCCGTCTTCGCGCTCGGCATCCTGGCGCTGTCCCGCCGCGAGGCCGCGCTGAGCGCCGCCCGCGAGGGCGGCAGCGCCCCGGCTTCCGGCGGCGGCAAGCTGGCCCTGGCCGGCGCGTACGCCTGCTTCGCGGTCTGCGCCGCGGCCGTCGGCTACGGCCTGTCGCTGATCGCCGGTCACTAGCGACCGGCGGGGGCCCGACGCGAAGGGGCCGGGGAGTGCAGTGCGCACTCCCCGGCCCCTTCGCGTATCCCGACGTCCGGCCGGTCCTCCCGGCGGTCCTGTCCTCCCGGCCGATCGGCTCCACCGGCCGATCGGCCCTCCTGGGCGGTCAGTTCTCCTGGGTGGTCTTCAGCGCCGTCTCCCGGATGAACAGCACGGTGACGAAGGCCAGCGCCGCGGAGGGCGCGGCCCACAGGAAGACGGTGCCGACGCCGTGGCCGAAGGCGTCCGTCACCAGCGGGACGATCGGGGCGGGCAGCCTGTGCAGGTCCGGGATGCCGCCGCCGGCCGCCGCGTGCCCGGCCGGGACGTGCGCGGCGGCCAGGTTCTCCGCCAGGTAGTGGCCGACCTTGTTCGTCATCAGCGCGCCGAGCGCGGAGACGCCCATCGCGCCGCCCATGGTGCGGAAGAAGGTGACCACCGAGCTGGCCGCGCCGAGCTCGTGCCGGGGCACCGTGTTCTGCACCGCGAGCACCAGGTTCTGGCTGGTCAGGCCGAGACCGATGCCGGTGATCGCCATGTAGAGGGAGAGCAGCCCGTAGTCCGTGTCGGCCCGGGCGGTGCCGAGCAGGGCGAAGCCGACCGCGAGCAGCGCGGTGCCGGCGACGAGGTAGGCCTTCCACTTGCCGTACTTGGTGATCAGCCGGCCGGCGACGGCCGAGGAGACGGCCAGGCCGAGGATCATCGGCAGGGTCATCAGGCCGGCCGTGGTCGGGGACTTGGCGCGGGCCAGCTGGAAGTACTGGCTGAGGAAGGTGGTCGCGCCGTACATCCCGACGCCGACCAGCACGCTGGCGAGGGCGGCCAGGGTGACGGTGCGGTACCTGAAGAGGTCCGGCGGGATGATCGGCTCGGCGGCGCGGCGCTCGACCACGACGGCCAGCGCGCCCAGCACCAGGCCGCCGCCGACCATGGCCGCGGTCTGCCAGGACAGCCACGCGTAGTTCTTGCCGGCCAGCGTGATCCAGATCATCAACAGGCTGACCGCGGCGGTGATGACCAGTGCGCCCAGGTAGTCGATCTTCGCCTTGCGCTTGACCACCGGCAGCTTGAGGGTCCGCTGGACGACCACGATCGCCGCCAGCGCGAACGGGATGCCGACGTAGAAGCACCAGCGCCAGCCCAGCCAGGAGGTGTCGACGATGACGCCGCCGATCAGCGGGCCGCCGATGGTGGCGAGCGCGAAGACCGCGCCGAAGTAGCCGCTGTACCGGCCGCGCTCGCGCGGCGGGACCATCGCGGCCAGGCAGATCTGGCCCAGTGCGACGACACCGCCGGCGCCGACGCCCTGCAGCGCGCGGCAGGCGATCAGCTCACCGGTGTTCTGCGAGAGGCCGGCCAGGGCGGAGGTCGCGATGTAGATCAGCAGGGCGATCTGCAGCAGCAGCTTCTTGCTGGCGAGGTCGGAGAGCTTGCCCCAGATCGGGGTAGAGGCGGTGAGGGTGAGCAGGGCCGCGGTGATCACCCAGGTGTAGGCGGACTGGCCGCCGTGCAGGTCGGCCAGGATGTGCGGCAGGGCGTTGGAGACGACGGTCGAGGAGAGCACGGCCACGAAGAGGCCGAGCAGCAGGCCGGAGAGCGCCTCCATCACCTGCCGGTGGGTCATCTGTCGGTCGTCGACGGCGGCGGCACTGCCGCTCACCGCCTCGGTGGTCACGGTCATCTGGGTCCTTCGGCGCAGGCGTGCGGGATACGCGCATCATGAAAGTTCGTTGCCTTAAGCAACCATAAGAGGAGATGGTTGAATTAGGCAACTTTCTTCAAGGGTGGGTAAAGGCCCGCTCCACGGGCCCCGGCCCCACCTGCCCGCAGGCCCCGGTCACACCCGTGCGCGACCCCCGGTCACACCTGCCCGCGGCCCCCGGTCACTCGGCCGACGGCTCCCCCAGGACGTCGTTGAAGCGGCGCAGCAGATCCGCGAAGCGGACCACGTCGTCCGGCGACCAGCCGCCCATCACCTCGCGCACCCGCCGCATCCGGACGTCCCGGGCGGCCAGGTAGCGCCGCCGCCCGTCCTCGGTCAGCGACACCAGCGCGGCCCGGCGGTCCAGCGGGTCGGCCTCCCGGGCCACCAGCCCGAGTTCCTCCAGGGCACGGATCTGCCGGCTCACCGTCGCCTTGCCCACCGCGAAGTGCACGCCGACGTCGGTCACCCGGACCCGCCCGGCCTGCTCGATGTAGCCGAGCATGCTGTACGCCATGCCCTCCAGTCCGGGGTGCACCCGGCGTGAGAGTTCCGCCACTCTGGCCCGGCCCCGCCGGAACATCAGCGCGACCTCTCGCTCCACCGCCACCAGGGCTTCCTCGTCGCTCACCGCGTCAGTATCGCCCAGTGGCACCGGCCCGCCCCGCGCGCGGGAGGTGCCACGAGCCAACTACTTCATGGTATGAAGTATCGGCTCTGAAGATCCGTTTTCCGCCGTTACGCAAGGAGATGTCGATGGCAGCCCCTGGGCAGGGTTTCGTCGCCGAACTGAAGAGCGCGGTCACACCGCGCGCGGCACTGCTCGTGATCGGAGTGCTGCTCCTCCAGCTCGGCTTCATCACCTCCTACATCGGGGCGCTGCACAAGCCCGCCCCGCACAACCTCTCCATCGCGGTGGTCGCCCCGCCGCAGGTCACGCCCAAGCTGGTCGGCGCTCTGGAGGCGGTCCCGAACGACGCCGTCAAGGCCGTCACCGCGCCGGACGCCGAGACCGCGACCGCGCAGATCAAGGACCAGAAGATCTACGCCGCGTGGGTCGTGAACCCGACCGGCACCGAGGACACCCTGCTGGTCGGCGGCGCCCGCGGCCCGTCCGCCGCCAAGGCCGCCGAGAGCATCACCACCGCGATCGACCAGACCCAGGGCCGTACGGTCAAGGTCCAGGACGTCGTGCCGCTCGCCAAGGGCGACACCAACGGCCTGTCCTCCTTCTACCTGGTGATCGGCTGGTGCGTCGGCGGCTACCTGGTCGCCTCGATCCTCGGCATCAGCGCGGGCTCCAAGCCGGCCAACGCCCACCGCCTGCTGATCCGCCTGGGCGTCCTGGCGCTCTACTCGGTCGCGGCCGGCATCGGCGGCACGATCATCGCCGGGCCGGTGCTGGACGCCCTGCCCGGCTCGATCCTCGCCCTGTCCGCCGTCGGCGCCCTGGTGGTCTTCTCGGTCGGCGCGTTCACCATGGCGCTGCAGTGCCTGTTCGGGATCATCGGCATCGGCATCGCGGTGCTGGTCTTCGTCGTCCTGGGCAACCCGAGCGCGGGCGGGGTCTACCCGGCGCCGATGATGCCGCCGTTCTGGCGGGCCATCGGTTCGGTGATCCCGAACGGCGCCGGCACCGGCGTCACCAAGTCGATCGCCTACTTCGACGCGACCAACCTGGGGATGCCGATCCTGGTCCTGGTGATCTGGGCCCTGGTCGGCATCGGCATCGCGTTCCTGGCCGTCCTGCGCGGCCCCCGTGCCGAGCAGCCCGAGCGCGAGCCCGTCAGCGTCGAGGCGTGATCCTCGCCGCTCCCCGGCAGCACCGAGCCCCCGGCCCCACCGGCCGGGGGCTCGGCCCGTTCCGGCGGCGGTTCGGCGCGTTCCGGACCGGGGCACCGCGTTCCGGGCGGGCGGACCGTACGGAGGGTCAGCCGACCGAGAGCATCCCCGGGTCGGCGACGATGGCGCGCACGACGCTCACCGCCGCACCCGACAGCGGGCCGCGGCGGCCCAGCCGGGAGACGGTCAGCCGGTCCTCGGCCCACGGCCGGACGGTGACCCGGGCGGCCAGCTCGGTGCGCATGGCGGGGAGCAGCCAGGGCGCCAGCCGGGCGTAGCCGCCACCCAGGACGACCTCGGCCGGGTCCAGCAGGTTCACCGCGCCGGCGGCCGCGATGCCGAGCGCCGACCCGGCGCCGGCCAGGGCCGCCCGGGCCGCCCGCTCGCCGGCCCCGGCCCGCTCGGCGAGCAGCGTCACCCAGTCGCCCCGGGCGCCGGACAGTCCGGCCGCCGCCAGCACCGCCGCCTCGCCCGCGTACTGCTCCAGGCAGCCGTGCGCCCCGCAGGCGCAGCGGGGTCCGTCCGGGCGGACCGGTACGTGGCCGAACTCGCCCGCGTGGCCGCGCGCGCCGCGCAGCAGCCGTCCGCCGACCACGATCGCGGCGCCGACCCCGGCCTCGGCGGAGACGTAGAGGAAGTCCTCCGGGCCGTCGCCCAGCCAGCGCTCGGCCAGCCCGCCGAGGTTGGCCTCGTTGTCGGCCTCGACCGGCAGCTCGGCCAGGCCGTCCGCGGCCGGTCGCAGGGCCGCGCGCAGTTCGGCGGCCACCGGGACGTCCTGCCAGCCCAGGTTGGCGGCGCGCTGCAGCACCGCGCCGGAGTCGCCGACCAGTCCGGGCACGGCCAGGGTGAGTCCGGCCGGGCGCAGGCCCGCCTCGGCGACGACCGCGCGCAGCAGCTGCGCGAGGTCGGCCATGACGGCGGCGGGCTCCCGGCCGCGGCTGGAGATCTCCCGGCGCCGCGAGGCGCGGACCTCCCCACGCAGGTCGACCACGCAGGCGCCCAGGTGACGGACGCCGATCTCGGCGCCGAGTCCGCCGGGGCCGAGCGGGTTGAGTCCGAGCGCGGTGCCGGGGCGGCCGACCTTGCCGCTGGGCGCGGCCGGGCCCGCCTCGACCACCAGGCCGGCGGCGATCAGCTGTTCGGCGAGCGAGGAGACCGCGGCCCTGGTCAGTCCGGTCTCGGCGGCCACCTCGGCGCGGGAGCGCGGGCCGCGCGCGATCACCCCGAGCACCAGCGCCAGGTTGGCCCGGCGCATGCCCTGCTGGCTGGCGGGCCCGGTCCGGACACCGTCCGGTTCGTGCATCAGGCTCACCTCGCCCCCTACGACACATCCCGTGGCATCTCGGGTGCAGCGTAACCGGGTTCCGGGGACACCGTCCCGACCAGGCCGGGTCCGGCCGCCGGACGGTCGGCGAGCCGGGTGAAGACCCACCGCTGCATCGCCCAGAAGCGGAACAGCATCGCGATGAAGGTGCCGACCACCATGCCGCTGAGGAAGTCCGCGACCTCCTGGGTGAAGGAGCTGACGTACGGCTCGCGCAGGTCCAGCACGTACCGCGAGATCGCCAGCGGCACGTCGTTGACGCCGATCGCCACCGCGCTGACCAGGAAGAACAGCAGGGCCTCACGCTGGCGGCCGCCGGCCCGGAAGGCCCAGCGGCGGTTCAGCACGTACGAGACGACGGTGGCGATCACGGTCGCGACGGTCAGCGCGACCACCGGCTTGTGCTGCAGCACGGTGAACTTGAGCTCCAGGTTGATCACCATGGTGAGCACGAAGCAGGTGCCCCCGACCAGCAGGAACTTCACCAGCCGGCGGTGGCGCACCAGGAAGGGGCGCAGCCGGTCCGGCACCCGGGCCAGGGCGCGCTGCGTGGGGGACGGCATCTCCGCAGTCTCGCACGCGGAGATGCCGTCGGCCCCTGGAACCGGCAACGCGGATCAGGCGGCCGCCACCAGTACCTCGGCCGGCTCCAGCGCCAGCTCCAGCACCTCGCGGACGTCCGACACCGGGTGGACGGTGAGCCGCTCCAGCACCTCGGCCGGGACGTCGTCCAGGTCGGCCTCGTTGCGCTTGGGGATGATCACCGTGGTGACCCCGGCCCGGTCGGCGGCGAGCAGCTTCTGCTTCACCCCGCCGATCGGCAGCACGCGCCCGGTCAGCGACACCTCGCCGGTCATCGCCACGTCGGTGCGCACCTTGCGGCCGGAGAGCAGCGAGGCGAGTGCCGTGGTCATGGTGATGCCGGCGCTCGGCCCGTCCTTGGGGACGGCCCCGGCCGGGACGTGCAGGTGCACGCCGCGGTCGCGCAGCGAGGTGACCGGCAGTTCCAGCTCGGCGCCGCGCGAGCGCAGGAAGGAGAGCGCGATGTGCGCGGACTCCTTCATCACGTCGCCCAGCTGCCCGGTGAGGGTCAGCCCGGTGCCGCCGGTCTCGGCGTCGGCCAGCGAGGCCTCGATGTAGAGGACGTCGCCGCCGGCACCGGTCACCGCGAGGCCGGTGGCCACGCCGGGGACGGCGGTGCGGCGTTCGGTCGGCTCCTGGGCGGACTCCGGCACGTGGTGCGGCCTGCCGATCAGGGCGCGCAGGTCCTCCGCGCCGACCGCCGCGGGCAGCTCGCGCTCGCCCAGCTCGGCCTGCGCGGCGATCTTGCGCAGCACCCGGGCGATCGAGCGCTCCAGGTTCCGGACGCCCGCCTCGCGGGTGTACTCCCCGGCGAGGCGGCGCAGCGCCGTCTCGTCGACGCTGACCTGCTCGCCGCCGAGACCGGCCTTCTCCAGCTGGCGCGGGAGCAGGTGGTCGCGGGCGATGACGACCTTCTCGTCCTCGGTGTAGCCGTCCAGCCGGACCAGCTCCATCCGGTCGAGCAGCGGCTCGGGGATGGCCTCCAGCACGTTGGCGGTGGCGAGGAAGACGACGTCGGAGAGGTCGAGCTCGACCTCCAGGTAGTGGTCCCGGAAGGTGTGGTTCTGCGCCGGGTCCAGCACCTCCAGCAGGGCGGCGGCCGGGTCCCCCCGGTAGTCGGAGCCGACCTTGTCGATCTCGTCGAGCAGGACGACCGGGTTCATCGAGCCGGCCTCCTTGATCGCCCGCACCAGCCGGCCGGGCAGCGCGCCGACGTAGGTGCGCCGGTGGCCGCGGATCTCGGCCTCGTCCCGGACGCCGCCGAGCGCGACCCGGACGAACGTGCGGCCCATGGCGCGGGCCACCGACTCGCCGAGCGACGTCTTTCCGACCCCGGGAGGCCCGACCAGGGCCAGCACCGCGCCGCCCCGGCGGCCGCCGACCAGGCCGAGCCCCTGGTCGGCCCGGCGCTTGCGGACGGCCAGGTACTCGACGATGCGCTCCTTCACGTCGGCCAGGCCGGCGTGGTCGGCGTCCAGCACCGCGCGGGCGCCGGCGATGTCGTAGGCGTCCTCGGTGCGCTCGTTCCAGGGCAGCTCCAGGACGGTGTCCAGCCAGGTGCGGATCCAGGAGCTCTCGGGCGACTGGTCGGAGGCGCGCTCCAGCTTGTCGACCTCCTTGAGCGCGGCCTCGCGGACGTTCGCGGGGAGGTCGGCGGCCTCGACCCGGGCGCGGTAGTCGCCCTCCTCGTCGGCCGGCTCGCCGTTCAGCTCGGCCAGCTCCTTGCGGACGGCCTCCAGCTGGCGGCGGAGCAGGAACTCCTTCTGCTGCTTGGCCACGCCCTCCTCGACGTCCTTGCGGATGGTGTCGTTGACCTCCTCCTCGGCGAGGTGGTCGCGCAGCAGGGTCAGCGCGTACTCCAGGCGGGCGACCTGGTCGGCCTCCAGGAGCACCTTGAGCTTCTGCTCCGCGGTGGCGAAGGGCGCGTAGCCGATGTTGTCGGCGAGCTCGCCGACGCCCTCGATCTGGGCGACCCGGTCCACGATCTGCCAGGCGCCGCGCTTGCGCAGCCACTGGGTGGACAGCGCCTTGTACTCCTTGACCAGCTCGGCGGCCCGGCCGGCCACCGGGGTGCCCACGGAGGACTCCCGGAACGGGGTGGTCTCCACCCAGAGGGCGGCGCCGGGGCCGGTGGTGCCGACGCCGATCCGGAGCCGGCGCACGGCGCGCACCAGCGCGACCGGCTGGCCGGCGGTGTTCGGACCGTCGGCCAGCCGGCCGACCTGCTCCACGGCGGCCAGTGTGCCGGCCGCCGCGTACGAGCCGTCCACCCGCGGGACCAGCAGGACCTGCGGCTTGCCGCCGCCGGCGGCCGCGGCGCGGGCGGCCTCGACGGCGGCGCGCACCTCGGTGTCCTTCAGGTCCAGCGGGACCACCATGCCCGGCAGGACGACCTCGTCGTCGAGCGGCAGGACGGGCAGGGTGAGCGGTGTGGACGTCGATGCCATGATCTCTCCCCAGTCAGTGAACTTGAGTCGACCTGACTAAGGCTTGGCGGGGGCCGGATGTTCCCGGGGTTCAGTTCGCCGTGAGCGAACACGATCCGGCCGGGAAGGCGGCGCGGGCGGCCCGCGGGCGGGCCGTCAAAAGCGCACCTGGGAAGCGTCCGTCGAATCTGGGGAATTCCTGGACGCGCCGGGGGAGCCCGGCCCCCCGAACCCCGGCGCATGAACGTCAGCACGCGAAACTCGGCACGTGAATGGCAGCGCATGAACGGCTGCACGTGAACGTCGGCGCGTGAATGCCCGCACGTGAATGCCGGTGCGTCGACCTCGGCGCGAACCTCGGCGCGCGAGCCTCAGCGCGCGGTCCACACGCGCGCCCCGCCGCGCGCCGGCGCGGCGCCGACCGTCGCGGCGCGGTACCGGGGCGGGCGCCGTTCGATGCGCCGCAGCCAGCGCCAGAGCGCCACCCCCGTGAGCACCGCGGCCGGGTGCCCCACGGCGGTGACCACGTCCTTGTCGGAGGCGATCTGCTCGGCGATCATCAGCCCGGCGCCGCCCAGTGCGAGCAGCCGCCCGGGCCAGGAGAGCAACCCGGCCACCGCGCCCAGGCAGGCGAGCACGCCGTAGCTGACCCCGATGTCCAGGTGGTCCATCGCCTCGGGCGCCATCCGCCCGGTCTCCACCGCGAGGATCACCACGCCCTGGGAGAGCAGCGTGGCCGCGACGTGCCCGGCCGCGAAGACCGCCGCCGCCCTGGCCGGCCCGACCTTGCGCTCCAGCGGTGCGAGGGTGAAGGCGAATCCCCACAGGTACGGCATCCACACCTCGCCGGCCACCCAGAACCCGCTCAGGACGAGGGCCCGGACGGGATGCTGGAGCAGGTTGTGGCCGTCCGAGCTGGAGGCCTCCTGCAGGCGCTGCACGAGTTCAGGGTCCGCGAGCCCGGCGAAGGTCGTGGTGGCTCCCACGACGGCGAGGTACCCGAGGGTGAAGGGGTTGCGCCGGGGTGTCGGCACGCGTTCCAGCAGCCACCGCACGACGCCGGTGCGAAGCCCGTGCCGGAGCATCCCGTACGGCGCTCCCGCGGGCGCGCAGCCGTCGGCGTCCCGCCGCAGACCCGCCATGCCGCCTCCGCTCCGCACCCGTGGCCGCCGGCTCACTCCCCGTGCCCAACGTACCGGCACGCACCGCGGGTTCCGCCCGGACGGGTGTTGTCGTGGCCACGGTACGTCGAGGTTCTGGGAGGCAGCTGGGAAAAGCCCGTGAAGACCGCCGCCTCGGCGGAGTGCCGGATTCCCGACATTGGTCCAGACCTTGTTTCGATTGACGCGTCAGTAGGGCCTCTGACCGGCGACTTGGCGTCAACTCGACTGCATACGTACCGTTACGCAGTGAAAATTCGCCGGGTAAGGTATCGGCCCGTGCCCACTCGTGCAGTGGGTCAGCGGGCGGCCCGAACAGCCGGCCCACGGGCCGGAAACGTCCGGTCCACCTGCCGGAAAGCATCCGTTGTCCGTACGCTGCGAAGTGCGCGGGAGAAGTGGGCGGCCGACGAGTCCGTCCTCGCCTCCCGATCGCGCGACGGGACGGCGGACCCGGCACAGTCCACGACGGAACAAGACTACGAGCGGAGCCCCGCCATCCCCACAGGTGGCCGGCCCGCAGCCCTGGGGGCGGTGGCGTGACCGTGACAGAAATTCAGCAGGACAACGTCAACACCGGCGGCACGGTGAGCAGCCAACGCAGAGTGCTGGTGGTGGAGGACGAGCCGACGATCGCCGAGTCGATCGCAGCCCGACTGGGTGCGGAGGGCTTCAAGGTCGCCGTGGCCCACGACGGCCCCGGCGCGGTCGACGGCTTCCACACCTGGCAGCCGGACCTCGTCGTCCTCGACATCATGCTGCCCGGCTTCGACGGCCTGGAGGTGTGCCGCCGGATCCAGGCCCAGCGCCCGGTGCCGGTGCTGATGCTGACCGCGCGCGACGACGAGACGGACCTGCTGGTCGGTCTCGGCGTGGGCGCGGACGACTACATGACGAAGCCGTTCTCGATGCGCGAACTGGCCGCCCGGGTCAACGTGCTGCTGCGCCGCGTCGAGCGCGCCCAGCAGGCCGCCCGCACGCCCGCGCTCGGCAGCCTGCGCTTCGGCGAGCTGGAGATCGACCACGTGCAGCGCCGGGTCCGGCTGGCCTCGGGCGACGTCCACCTGACGCCGACCGAGTTCGACCTGCTCGCCTGCCTGGCCGCCCAGCCGCGCGCGGTGCTCACCCGCGAGCAGCTGCTGGCCGAGGTCTGGGACTGGACGGACGCGTCCGGCACCCGCACGGTGGACAGCCACGTCAAGGCGCTGCGCCGGAAGATCGGTGCCAGCTGGATCCGCACCGTGCACGGCGTCGGGTACGCCCTGGAAGCCCCGCTCTCCTAGGCCGACCCCGGACGACGGGCCGCCGGGGGGCCCGTGTCCGGACGACGCCTGGCCACCACGCGGGGGGACACCCGCGGGGACCACAGGGAACCAATGACCTTTCCACAGCAACGCAACGGGGAATCCGACGGCGCGCGGCCGCAGCCGCTGGCCGTCCGTGCCGCCCACCGGGTCTGGGCCGACATCCGGCCGCTCGACCCGGTCCGCTCGATCAAGGGCAAGCTCGCCCTGCTGGTGATCGTCTCCGTGTTCCTGGCCACCGGGATGGTGGTCGTGGCGATCCGGTCCGAGACCCAGATCCGGATCATCATGGTCTTCTCCATGATCGCCTCGCTGCTCTTCATGCAGTTCCTCGCGCACGGGCTGACCGCCCCGCTGCGCGAGATGACGGACGCCGCCCGCGCGATGGCCTCCGGCGACTACAGCCGCCGGGTCGAGGTGAACTCGCGCGACGAGATCGGCGAACTCGCGGCCGCCTTCAACGGGATGGCCGCCGACCTGGAGGCCGCCGACCAGCACCGGCGCGAGCTGGTCGCCAACGTCTCGCACGAGCTGCGCACGCCGATCGCCGCGCTGCGCGCCGTCCTGGAGAACGTGGTCGACGGTGTCGTCCAGCCCAATCCGGCGACGCTGGGGGCGGCTCTGGAGCAGACCGAGCGGCTCGGCCGCCTGGTCACCCACCTGCTCGACCTCTCCAAGATCGACGACGGCGTGGTCGACCTGGACGCGCGCCGCTTCGAGGTGCGCGAGTTCCTGGACGGCGTGCTGCGCGGGGTCACCGTGGACGGCGCGACGGCCGGCGGGGCCTTCTCCCGACGCGGGGACGTCCGGCTGGCCCTGGAGGTCAGCCCGGCCGGCCTGACCGGCGTGGCGGACCCGGAGCGGCTGCACCAGGTGGTCGCCAACCTGGTCGACAACGCCTGCAAGCACTCCCCGCCCGGCGGGACCGTGACGGTGCGCGCCCGGCCCGACGGCGAGGACGGCGCCCTGCTGCTGGAGGTCCAGGACGAGGGCCCGGGCATCCCCCCGGCCGACCGCACCCGGGTCTTCGAGCGGTTCAGCCGCAGCGGCACCGCGACCGCCGCCGGACCGGGCGCGGACGGCGGCACCGGTCTGGGCCTGGCCATCGCCCGCTGGGCGGTGGACCTGCACGGCGGGCGGATCGCGGTCGCCGAGTCGCCGCGCGGCTGCCGGATCGAGGTCCGCCTGCCCGGGCGACGGCCGGGCGACGGCCGGGACATTTGTCACAGATCCGACACAGACGCATACGAAGATCGTTAGCGGATTACTGTACGGGTTTGTCCGGTTTGCTCCGGGTATCAGGCGCCTTCGACGCCGATCGGTTCCCCTCAGATACGGCTTTCTAACGTACTTTTTCAGCCAAACTGCAGGTCAGGACTGTGATCTGGACGACGCCTGGCCCCCGGGGACTGCGCGATCATCGGTCAGGGGCGTAGCCTTAATCCCCGCTGTCCAAACATCCCAAAAGGAAGCGGAAGAGGGCGGTTGCCGCCGTGTCGCCACAGTCCCAAGAAACCCCCAACAGCTCGGCAAGCTCCACTGGCTTCGGCCCCAATGAGTGGCTCGTCGACGAGATCTACCAGCAGTACCTCCAGGACCCGAACTCGGTCGACCGAGCCTGGTGGGACTTTTTCGCCGACTACAAGCCCGGTACCGAGGTGACCCCAGTGACCCAGGCCGCGACCCAGGCCGGCCCCACGCCGACCCCTGCCGCTGCCCCCGCGCCCGCCGCTGCTGCTCCGGCCGCGCCCGCCACCGCCGCACCGGCCGCCCCGGCCGCCCCGGCCCCGGCTGCCGCCCCGCTCGCCGCCGCGCCCGCCGCGCCCCCGGCCCCGAAGGCCGCCGCCCCGGCCCCGGCCGCGCCCGCCGCCACCGCCGGCCCCGAGCTGGTCCAGCTGCGCGGCCCGGCGAAGGCCGTCGCCAGCAACATGGACGCCTCGCTGGAGGTGCCGACCGCGACCTCGGTCCGCGCCGTGCCGGCGAAGCTGTTGATCGACAACCGCATCGTCATCAACAACCACCTGCAGCGCGCCCGCGGCGGCAAGGTCTCCTTCACCCACCTGATCGGTTACGCCCTGGTCCAGGCCATCAAGGCCGCCCCGGGCATGAACCACAGCTACAAGGTGGAGGACGGCAAGGCCTTCCTGGTCAAGCCGGAGCACGTCAACCTCGGCCTGGCCATCGACCTGGTCAAGCCCAACGGTGACCGCCAGCTGGTCGTCGCGGCCATCAAGAAGGCCGAGACCCTCGACTTCTTCGGCTTCTGGCAGGCCTACGAGGACATCGTCCGCCGGGCCCGCGCCAACAAGCTGACCATGGACGACTTCACCGGCGTCACGGTCTCGCTGACCAACCCCGGCGGCATCGGCACCGTGCACTCCGTGCCGCGCCTGATGCAGAACCAGGGCACCATCGTCGGCGTCGGCGCCATGGAGTACCCGGCCGAGTTCCAGGGCTCCGCCCCGGAGACCCTGTCCCGCCTGGGCGTCTCCAAGATCATGACGCTGACCTCGACCTACGACCACCGCGTCATCCAGGGCGCGGCGTCCGGCGAGTTCCTGCGCGAGATCCACCGCCTGCTGCTCGGCGAGAACGGCTTCTACGACGAGATCTTCGAGTCGCTGCGGATCCCGTACGAGCCGGTCCGCTGGGCCACCGACGTCGCCACCACCCACGACGACGAGGTCAACAAGACCGCGCGCGTCATGGAGCTGATCCACTCCTACCGGGTCCGCGGTCACCTGATGGCCGACACCGACCCGCTGGAGTACAAGCAGCGCAAGCACCCCGACCTGGACGTCACCACGCACGGCCTCACCCTGTGGGACCTGGAGCGCGAGTTCGCGGTCGGCGGCTTCGGCGGCCAGAAGATGATGAAGCTCCGCGACATCCTCGGCCTGCTGCGCAACACCTACTGCCGCACCGTCGGCATCGAGTACATGCACATCCAGGACCCGAAGCAGCGCAAGTGGCTGCAGGAGCGCCTGGAGAAGCCGTACTCCAAGCCCGAGCGCGAGGAGCAGCTGCGGATCCTCCGCCGCCTGAACTCGGCCGAGGCCTTCGAGACCTTCCTGCAGACCAAGTACGTCGGCCAGAAGCGCTTCTCGCTGGAGGGCGGTGAGTCGCTGATCGCGCTGCTGGACGCGACCATCGACGCCGCCGCCGAGCACCGCCTGGACGAGGCCGTCATCGGCATGGCCCACCGCGGCCGCCTGAACGTGCTGGCCAACATCGTCGGCAAGCCGTACGGCAAGATCTTCGGCGAGTTCGAGGGCAACCTCGACCCGAAGTCGATGCACGGCTCCGGCGACGTCAAGTACCACCTGGGCGCCGACGGCACCTTCACCGGCCTGGACGGCGAGACCATCAAGGTCTCGCTCGCCGCGAACCCCTCCCACCTGGAGGCCGTGGACCCGGTCGTCGAGGGCATCGCCCGCGCCAAGCAGGACATCCTGGACCAGGGCGGCACCACCTTCCCGGTGCTGCCGATCCAGATCCACGGCGACGCGGCCTTCGCCGGCCAGGGCGTCGTCGCGGAGACCCTGAACATGTCGCAGCTGCGCGGCTACCGCACCGGCGGCACCGTGCACGTCGTGGTGAACAACCAGGTCGGCTTCACCGCCGCCCCGGCGTCCTCGCGCTCCTCGATGTACTGCACCGACGTGGCCCGCATGATCGAGGCCCCGATCTTCCACGTGAACGGCGACGACCCGGAGGCCGTGGTCCGCGTCGCGCGGCTCGCCTTCGAGTTCCGCCAGGAGTTCCACAAGGACGTGGTGATCGACCTCATCTGCTACCGCCGCCGCGGTCACAACGAGGCCGACAACCCGTCGTTCACCCAGCCGCTGATGTACGACCTGATCGACAAGAAGCGCTCGGTGCGCAAGCTGTACACCGAGGGCCTGATCGGTCGCGGCGACATCACCATGGAAGAGGCGGAGCAGGCGCTCCAGGACTTCCAGGGCCAGCTGGAGAAGGTCTTCGCCGAGGTCCGTGACGCGGCCCAGGCGCCGGCCGACGCCACCGCGGGCAAGCCGGTCGCCGACTTCCCGGTCTCCATCCAGACCGGCATCTCCCAGGAGATGGTCAAGCGGATCGCCGCCTCCCAGGTGAACCACCCGGACTGGCTGACCGTCCACCCGCGCCTGCTGCCGCAGCTGCAGCGCCGCGCCGGCTCGGTCGAGGACAACACCATCGACTGGGCGATGGGCGAGACCCTCGCCATCGGCTCGCTGCTCATGGAGGGCCACCCGGTCCGCCTGGCCGGCCAGGACAGCCGCCGCGGCACCTTCGGCCAGCGGCACGCCGTCCTGATCGACCGCAAGACCGGCGAGGACTACACCCCGCTGCAGTACCTCACCGAGGACCAGGCCCGCTACACCGTCTACGACAGCCTGCTGTCGGAGTACGCGGCCATGGGCTTCGAGTACGGCTACTCGCTGACCCGCCCGAACGCGCTGGTCATGTGGGAGGCGCAGTTCGGCGACTTCGTCAACGGCGCGCAGACCATGGTGGACGAGTACATCGCGTCCGCCGAGCAGAAGTGGGGCCAGCACTCCGGCGTCACCCTGCTGCTGCCGCACGGCTACGAGGGCCAGGGCCCGGACCACTCGTCCGCCCGCCCGGAGCGCTTCCTCCAGCTGTGCGCGCAGAACAACATGACGGTCGCCATGCCGACCCTGCCGTCGAACTACTTCCACCTGCTGCGCTGGCAGGCGCACAACCCGCACCACAAGCCGCTGGTCGTCTTCACCCCGAAGTCGATGCTGCGTCTGAAGGCCGCGGCGAGTGCGACCGAGGAGTTCCTGTCCGGCTCGTTCCGCCCGGTCATCGGCGACACCACCGTCGACCCGGCGCAGGTCCGCAAGGTGGTCATCACCGCCGGCAAGTTCTACTACGACCTGGAGGCGGCCCGCACCGAGCGCGGCGTCACCGACACCGCGATCGTCCGGGTCGAGCGGCTCTACCCGCTGCCGGTGGCCGAGCTCCAGGAGGAGCTGGCCCGCTACGGCGACAACGTCCAGTTCGTCTGGGCGCAGGAGGAGCCGGACAACCAGGGTGCCTGGCCGTTCATCGCGATGAACCTGGTCGACCACCTGCAGGTCGTCATCGGCCGCAGCGCCGGCGGCTCCCGCCTGCGCCGCGTCGCCCGCACGACGGCCTCGTCCCCGGCGGTCGGCTCGGCCAAGCGGCACGCCGCCGAGCAGCAGGCGCTGATCGAAGAGGTCTTCTCGCTCTGACGCCAGACGCTGCGGCGCCCTGAGGCGCCGAGGGCTCACCGGCCCCCGTCCTCCCACCCGGGAGGACGGGGGCCGCGTCGTTCTCCGCCGCCCGCTCTCCACCGCCCGTTCCCGGGAGAACCGTTTCACCGTCGAGCCATGTCAAGGTTCCAGCTCTGCAACCAAACCGGAACCGCTGTGCACGGACTCCTGACGGATCGATAGGTTATGCCTCGCCAGAAGGACGTCGGACGCCAGTCGTCGCGCCCGCCGCCCCGGCCGTACCGCCTCACCGCTCTCCCAGGGGGACCACCACATGACCGCCGACACGCCTCGGGACGCCGGAAAGCTCCCTCCGGTCTTCCAGCCGCTCCTGCCGGACGATCCCAAGGAGGTCGGCGGCTACCGCCTGTTCGCCCGGCTCGGCGCCGGCGGCATGGGCCGGGTCTACCTGTCGTACACCCCGGGCGGGCGCCCGGTCGCGCTCAAGGTGGTCCGCCCGGAGTTCGCCGAGGACGGCGAGTTCCGCCG
Organism: Kitasatospora sp. NPDC038210; assembly: GCF_055600605.1. NCBI lineage: Bacteria > Bacillati > Actinomycetota > Actinomycetes > Kitasatosporales > Streptomycetaceae > Kitasatospora > Kitasatospora sp. NPDC038210. The sequence continues at coordinate 204,890 of NZ_JBVJYK010000006.1, forward strand.
CCGCTTCGCCCAGGAGGTCAGCAACGCCCAGCGGATCCACGGGCTCTACACCGCGCAGGTGATCGACTCCGGCGGGCTGGACAGCGACGCCCCCTGGCTGGTCACCGCGTACGTCCCGGGCCCGTCCCTGCAGCAGGTGGTGCGGGAGAACGGCGCGCTGCCGGTGCGCACCGTCCTGCTGCTGATGGGCGGCATCGCCGAGGCCCTGCAGGCGATCCACAGCGTCGAGGTGGTCCACCGCGACCTCAAGCCCGCCAACGTGTTGGTCGCCGGGGACGGCCCGCGGGTGATCGACTTCGGCATCGCCCGGGCCGCCGACGCCACCGCGCTGACCGGCACCGGCTACCGGATCGGCTCGCCCGCCTTCATGTCCCCCGAGCAGGCCCAGGGGCGCCCGGTCACCCCGGCCACCGACGTCTTCGCGCTCGGCGCCCTGGCCGCGTACGTGGCCGGCGGCACCCCGCCGTTCGGCGACGGCCCGGACACCGCCGTGCTCTACCGCGTGGTGCACGAGGAGGCCGACCTGTCGGCCGTCCCGGCCGACCTGCGCGAGCTGATCCAGCGCTGCCTGGCGAAGAGCCCGGAGGACCGCCCCACCCCCGCCGAGATCATCCAGGTCGCCCGCAACCACCCGGAGGTCGGCGGCCAGCTGCGGTTCGGCGACGACTGGCTGCCGCGCGAGGTCAACACCGAGATCACCCGCCGCTCCGACCTGCCCAAGACCCCGCCGACGCCGCTGCCGGCCGCGCCCGCCACCCCGCCGACCCCGGTGCCCGCGATGCCGGCGATGCCGGCCGCCGCCCCGACCGCTCCCCCGCAGCCGCCCGTCGCGCCGACCCACCCCGTCGCCGCCCCGACCCACCCGGCCACCGCGGTGCACCCGCAGCAGCCGCCCGTGACGCCCCCGCAGGGCTTCGCGCCGCCGCCGCTCGGCTCGTACGGCGCCCCGCAGCCACCCACCGAGTCGCCGACCGCCCCGGTGCTGACCACCCCGCCGACCGTCCACCTGCAGCCCGAGCCGCCGTCGTACGACACCCCGCCGCCCGGCCCGGTGGTGACCGCCGACCCGCAGCCCGGGAAGGAGCCCGAGCCCAAGCGCAAGGGCGGGGTGTCCTGGAAGGTGCTGCTCACCGTCGCCCTGGTGATGGCGGTCGGCGGCACCGCGGGCGGCGTGGTGCTGATGAAGAAGCTGGACGACGGCAAGAAGAAGGACAGCTCCGCCAGTAGCAGCGGCCCGTCCACGCCCAACCCGGCGGCGGCCACGCCCAGGTCCACCCCGACCGGCACGAGCGGCACGAGCGGCGACGACGCCTCCCCCTCGGCCACCCCGACGAAGAGCAGCGGTTCCACCGACGCCTCGAAGAGCCCGACGGCCGGTGCCACCGTGCCGCGCAACAGCGTCTACACCGTGGTCTACCAGGACACCGAGCTGTACGCGACCAGCTACAGCTACAGCTTCGACCTGTCCGGCGGCAAGGTCGTGCCCGATTCCACCAGCCCCACCTGGGCCCTCGACCCGACCAGCATCGGCACCTTCGACCTGGACAGCAACTCCGACGCCTACATCAGCCGGGAGAACACGCTCACCCCGCAGAGCTGCTCGGCGGCGATCGACCGGGAGCCCACCAAGGACCTGAAGTTCGACGACCTGCCCCCGGGCCGGCTGTTCTGCCTGCGCAACCGGAAGAACGGCGGCGTCGTGATCGCCAAGGTGATCGAGCAGGGCAACAAGAGCAGCGGCGCGGTCAAGCTGTCGCTGAGCTACTGGCGCAACGACGGCTGACCCGTCCGGTCTATCCTGACCGGGTCAACCCCCATCGGACCGGAGCGAACCGTGTACTTCACCGACCGAGGCATCGAGGAGCTGCAGAACCGGCGCGGCGAGGAGGAGGTCAGCTTCGAGTGGCTGGCCGAGCGCCTGCGCGAGTTCGTCGACCTCAACCCGGACTTCGAGATCCCGGTCGAGCGGCTGGCCACCTGGCTGGCCCGGCTCGACGACGAGGACGACGAGTGACCCGGTGACGGCCTGCGAGAGGCCCGGGAGGCAACCGCCTCCCGGGCCTCTCGCGCGTCCGCGGACGGCCCCGGCCGGCGGCCCGTAGGGGAAGCCTCGGGGGCGGATCGGGGTCGGGATCGGGGTCGGGCACGCTTGACTCTCCCGGCACGCGATATATCGTCTTTAGAAGAGAACGCGATACATCGCGATCGGCAACGGGAGGCGGCAGAGATGAGCCAGTGGACGGTCGAGGGCCCCGAGAGGATCACCATCGACGACGCGGTCCGCGCGCTGCACGTGCGGATCATCGAGGGCACGGTGAACGTGGTGGCGGCCGAAGGCCCGGCCCGCCTGGAGGTCACCGAGCTCCAGGGCGATCCCCTGCACGTGACCGTGGTGGACGGCGTCCTGACGGTCACCTACAAGGACATCAACAGCTGGGGCGAGTTCGGCGACTGGCTCAAGTCGGTCGGCTCGGTCAAGAGCTTCTTCGGCTCGCTCAAGCGCAAGCGGGTCGCCGGCATCACCCTGACCGTGCCGGCCGACACCGAGGTCAAGCTCGGCACGGTCTCCGCCGGCACCACCGTCTCCGGCGTCACCGGGCACGTCTCGGTGCAGAGCGCCAACGGCGACACCACCCTGGTCGGGCTGACCGGCCGCACCGACGCCAACACCGTCACCGGTGACGTCGACGCCCAGTCGGTCGGCGGCCAGCTCCGGGTCAACACCGTCTCCGGGCAGCTGACCGTCGTCGCCGGCACCGCCGACCGGGTCCAGGCCAACGCCGTCACCGGGGCCGTCACCCTGGACCTCGACGTCGACGGCGAGGCCGACGTCAAGGTCACCACCGTCAGCGGCCCGGTCGTGGTCCGGATCCCCTCCCGCGCCGACGCCAAGGTCGAGGCGGGGTCCACCAGCGGCGACATCTCCAGCAGCTTCGAGCAGCTCAAGCTGAGCGGCTCCTGGGGCGCCAAGAAGCTGTCCGGCCAGCTCGGCGAGGGCCGCGGCAAGCTCAACGTCACCACCGTCTCCGGCTCGGTCACCGTGCTGAGCCGCCCGGAGCCGGAGGACGACGGCCCGGCGAAGGAGCTCCCGGCCGGCTCCGGCAAGCCCGACTTCACCAAGGAGGCCTGAGATGACCCCTGTGTTCGGCCACGGCCGGCTCCGGCTCTACCTGCTGAAGCTGCTGGACGAAGCCCCGCGGCACGGCTACGAGGTGATCCGCCTGCTGGAGGAGCGCTTCCAGGGCCTGTACGCGCCCTCGGCCGGGACGGTCTACCCGCGGCTGGCCAAGCTGGAGCAGGAGGGCCTGGTCACCCACAGCACCGAGGGAGGCCGCAAGGTCTACCGGCTGACCGACGCCGGACGGGCCGAACTCGAAGCCCGGCAGGGTGAGTTGGACGAGCTGGAGCTGGAGATCCGGGACTCCGTGGCGCAGCTCGCCGGGGCGATCCGCGAGGACGTCCGGGACAGCGCCAAGGATCTGCGCGAGGAGCTGTGGAAGGCCGCCAAGCAGACGCCGCGGCCGGACCGCGCCGAGCGCGCCGAGCGCGCGGGCGACCCGTGGGCCGGCCCCTGGGGCGACAACGACTCCTGGCAGCGCGCCAAGGACGAGTTCGCCGAGTTCAAGCGGCAGGCCAAGGACCAGGCCAAGCGCGCCCGGGAGCAGGAGAAGGCGGCCAAGGCCAAGGCGAAGGCGGCCGAGGACGAGGCCCGCCGGCTGCGCGAGCAGGCCAAGGCCTCGCGCACCGCCGCCCAGCAGGAGGCGCTGCGGATCAAGCGCCGGGTCGAGCAGCAGGTGCGCGAGCACGCCGCGAAGGGCGACTGGCCGACCGGGCTGGCCGAGGGCCTGGCCGAGCTGACCAAGGGCCTGTCCGGGCTGGCCGACGCGGCCCGCTGGGGCCACCCGTCGGACGAGCCCGGCCCGTCGGACGAGCGGATCACCGTCACCCGGATCGACCTGGACGAGGACGAGCCGGCCGCACCGGCCGACCTGCCCGCGTGGACGCGCACCGACCCGGCCGAGGACCCGGCCCGCGAGCTGGAACGGCTGCTCGACCGCTTCCGCGACCAGGTCCGCGACGCGGCCCGGGACGGCGGGGTGAGCGGGGACAAGCTGGCCGAGGCCCGCCGGGTGCTGGGCGCCGCGGGCGAGCGGCTGAAGCGGCTGCTCGGCTGACGGCCTCAGGGCGGCCGGCCGGCCCGGCCGGCCGCAAGGCCGACCGGACGAAGGACCGGGCCCGGTGCTCCCGCGCGGAGCGCCGGGCCCCCTCGCGTCAGGGGTTGAGGACGATCTTGCCGAAGACCTCGCCCTTGGCGAGCCGGGCGAAGCCGTCCCGGGCCTCGCTCAGCGGCAGCACCGAGTCGATCACCGGGCGGACGCCGGTGTTGGCGCAGAGCGCGAGCAGCCCGGCCAGCTCCTCCTTGGTGCCCATGGTCGAGCCGACCACCTTGAGCTCCAGGAAGAAGATCCGGTTCAGCTCGGCGGCGCTCGGGTTGGGGCCGGAGGTGGCACCCGAGATGACGATGGTGCCGCCCGGACGCAGCGACTTCACCGAGTGCGACCAGGTCGCGGCGCCGACGGTCTCCATCACCGCGTCGACCCGCGCGGGCAGCCGGGCGCCGCTCTCGAAGGCCGCGTCCGCGCCGAGCTCCACGGCCCGGCGGCGCTTGGCCTCGTCCCGGCCGGTGACCCAGATCCGCAGGCCGGCCGCCTTGCCGAGGACGATCAGCGCGGTCGCCACGCCACCGCCGGCCCCCTGCACCAGGACGGTGTCACCGGGCTTGACCCCGCCGTTGGTGAACAGCATCCGGTAGGCCGTCAGCCAGGCGGTGGGCAGGCAGGCGGCCTCCTCGAAGCTCAGCTCGGCGGGCTTGGGCAGCAGGTTCCAGGTGGGCACCGCCACCTGCTGGGCGAAGGTGCCCTGGTAGCGCTCGGTCAGGATGGATCGCGGCTCGTTCGGGCCCACCCCGTGGCCGGTCTGGCCGATCACCGAGTGGATGACCACCTCGTTGCCGTTCTCGTCGACGCCCGCCGCGTCGCACCCGAGGATCATCGGCAGCTTCTCGGCCGGGAGGCCGACCCCGCGCAGCGACCACAGGTCGTGGTGGTTGAGGCTGGCGGCCTTGACCGTGACCACGCTCCACCCGGGGCGGGCCTGCGGCTCGGGGAGTTCGCCCAACTCCAGTCCGCTGAGCGGGTCGTCGGCATCGATACGTGCGGCGTAGGCAGCAAACATGATCCGGACGATAGCGGCGGACGGCCGAGGCCGGGAACCACGCGTGGGTGTGACGCGCGTCCCGGCCTCGGCCGTGTACGGGATGTCCGGTCGGATCGTCGGACCGGATCGTCAGATCCGGGCGACGCCCTCCGCCCGGGCCGCCTCGGCGACGGCCTTGGTGACCGCCGGGGCGACCCGCTCGTCGAACGGCGAGGGGATGACCTTCTGCGGGGTCAGCTCGTCGGCCACCACGCCGGCCAGCGCCTTGGCGGCGGCCAGCTTCATGCCCTCGGTGATCCGGCTGGCCCGGACCTGCAGGGCACCGGCGAAGATGCCCGGGAAGGCCAGCACGTTGTTGATCTGGTTCGGGAAGTCACTGCGGCCGGTGGCCACGACGGCCGCGTACTTGTGCGCGACCTCGGGGTGGATCTCCGGGGTCGGGTTGGCCATCGCGAAGACGAAGGCGCCCTCGGCCATGGTCGCGACGACCTCCTCCGGCACGGTGCCGCCGGAGACGCCGATGAACACGTCGGCGCCGGCCAGCGCGTCGGCCAGCGAGCCCTTGACGCCCGTGCGGTTGGTCAGCCCGGCGATCTCGGCCTTGACGTCGGTGAGGTCGCCGCGGCCCTCGTACACCACGCCCTTGCGGTCGCAGACCGCCACGTCGCCGATGCCGGCCGCCACCAGCATCTTGGCGATGGCGATGCCGGCCGCGCCCGCACCGGAGATGACGGCCCGCAGCGAGCCGATCTCACGGCCGGTCACCTTGGCCGCGTTCCACAGGGCGGCGGTGGTGACGATCGCGGTGCCGTGCTGGTCGTCGTGGAAGACCGGGATGTCCAGGGCCTCCTGGAGCCGGCGCTCGATCTCGAAGCAGCGGGGGGCGGAGATGTCCTCCAGGTTGACGCCGCCGAAGGAGGGCGCCAGCCGGACCACGGTCTCGACGATCTCGTCGACCTCGGTGCAGGCCAGCGCGATCGGCACCGCGTCCACGCCGCCGAACTGCTTGAACAGGATGGCCTTGCCCTCCATCACCGGCAGCGAGGCCTGCGGGCCGATGTCGCCGAGGCCCAGCACCGCGGTGCCGTCGGTGACCACCGCGACGGTGTTGGACTTCCAGGTGTAGTCGTTGACCAGCTCCGGCTGCTCGGCGATGGCCGTGCAGACGCGGGCGACACCGGGGGTGTAGGCGAGGGACAGGTCGTCCGCGTCGCGCACCGGGACGGTCGCCCGGATCTCCATCTTGCCGCCGCGGTGGAGCGCGAAAACCGCGTCGACCGGATCGTCGGTGTCCTGGGTGCTGCTGATGATCTCCGCTGCCACGATGACCTCTTCGTCATTGATCTGGCGAGGACGCGCGACCGACGGACAGGGCGACCCGTCCGGAAACCGGAAACCGGGTACGCCTGAGCGGACCCGGAACGGGGTCGGGGCGCTGCCGTCGGGCGGCGCCCTCGGATGAGGGTTTTATGGGGTCTTGTGTTGTCCGCGTTAGTGCTATCGGGCCGAGCCTAGGTCGGACGAAGGCACCGCACCTGTGCCTTTTCGTCCTCGTCACGTGCGGTTCATCGCCGCGCTGTCGCGTCACTGGGCCGGCGTCGGAAGCGCCGGGCACCGGCGGCGGCAACGGCATGAGCGCACGCGCACCCGCAGGAGTGAACTCAGACGCAGGGGGAGTCGGCACTCCGGATACGGAGCCGCGTGAGGACTTCCGTTCCCGAGCACCCCGAGCCTGTCGGGGCCCGGCGGTCTGGTTCGAGCGTTCGGGGGTCACCCGGTACCGAATTCTGACACACCCGCCGCCGGGCCCGGCAGGGCGGGATGGCAGGATCGCGTGGCCGCCATTTCGCGTACACCACCGCGACACCGTGGCGGCCGCACGTCCCTCCCACAGGAGCAGCCCCTCATGCCTCACCTCCTCCCCTTCCGTCGTCCGGTGCTCGTCGGCGCCGTCCTGGCCACCGCCGGTGCCCTGCTGCTGACCGGCTGCGGAGGCGGCGGGCAGGCCGCCGCTCCGGACGACCCGGTCAAGGACGTCCGGGACAAGCTGCCCGCCGCCCAGCGCTCCGCCGGGGTGCTGCGCATCGGCATGGACGTCAACTACGCCCCGGTGGAGTTCCGCGGCGCGGACGGCAAGCCGGCCGGTCTCGACCCGGAGATCGCCACCGCGCTGGGCAAGATCCTCGACGTGCGGATCGAGTTCGTGGACACCACGTTCGCCAAGCTGATACCGAACCTGCAGTCCAAGCAGTACGACGTGGCGATGTCCGCGATCAGCGACATCCGCCAGCGCCGCGACGGCCTGGACGACAGCGGCAAGCAGGCGAACCCCGGCGTGGACTTCGTGGACTACTTCATCGCCGGCACCTCGATCGTCGTCCCGAAGGGCAACCCCAAGGGGATCAAGACCCTGGACGACCTGTGCGGCAAGACCATCGCGCTCCAGCAGGGCACCACCCAGGACGAGATCGCCACCCGGCAGGTCGGGGTCTGCGCCCGCACCGGCCGTCAGCTGACCACGCACAAGCTGGACAGCGACGCCAAGGCGCTGGCCGAGGTCGCCTCCGGCGCCGCCCAGGCCGGGCTGAACGACTTCCCGGTGGCCGCCTACGCGGCGAAGACCACCGACGGCGGCAACCGCTTCGAGGTGACCGGCGGGCAGTCCACCTCCAACCCGTACGGGATCGCGGTCCGCAAGACCGACACCCAGCTGCGCGACGCGATGGCCAAGGCGGTCGACCAGCTGATCCGCAGCGGCGAGTACGACAAGATCCTCGCCAAGTGGAGCGTCAGCGCGGGTGCGGCCCAGAACGCCGTGGTCAACGGGGGCATCTGAGCGGACGGGCGGCGGGCCTCCGGGCAGAGCACAGAGGGATCTGCATACTTATGCGGAGGGTGACAGGGGCCAGGAATAGGTCCGAATAGCGGACGGTGTGACCCCTCGTTATCCGATTTTGATCTGGATGAGGGTCACCTGACCGTCCTCAGATGGCAGGATTCCCCCCATCTCGGATCGAGCCGGCCACTGGTCGAGGCGGTTCGGTCAACGTCCACCTCGGCGGAGGGTGGCGGATGCAGTACCTCGTTCAACCCTGGGCGGTCCCAGCGTCCAGGCACTGCAAAACCCGGCCTGCACGTACGACGACGTACGACGCACACCCGTACGGCGCCGTACGGCTCGCAACCCCGGTGCGCCGCTCCCGCGGCGCGCTCCGCCCGACCTTCTCTCCCAGGAGGAGATCCCCCTCATGACCGCCCGTACCAAGCGCAACCGGCTCTTCGCGGCCGGTGTGGTCGCCGCCTCGGTCTCCCTCGTGCTGACCGGTTGCAGCAGCAGCAAGTCGTCGTCCGGTTCGTCCACCGGTGCCAACCCGAGCGCGTCGGTCCCCGCCGTGACCGCCGACCCGGCTCTGGCCGCCCTGGTCCCCGCCGACGTGAAGTCCGCCGGCAAGATCGTCGTCGCCACCGACGCCTCCTACGCGCCCAACGAGTTCAAGGACGACAAGGGCGCCATCGTGGGCATGGACGTCGACATGGCCAACGCCATCGCCAAGAAGCTCGGCCTGAACGCCGACGTGCAGAACGCCACCTTCGACGCGATCATCCCCGGCATCACCGGGAACAAGTACACGATGAGCCTGAGCTCCTTCACCGACACGAAGGAGCGCGAGGCGTCGGTCGACATGGTGACCTACTTCAGCGCGGGCACCAGTGCGGCGGTCAAGAAGGGCAACCCCGACAAGATCGACCCGAACGACCTCTGCGGCAAGAAGGTCGCCGTGCAGACCGGCACCACGCAGGCCAAGGAGATCACCGACACCATCAACCCCGCCTGCGTGAAGGCCGGCAAGCCGCCGGTGCCGAACGACGGCGACAAGTTCGACCTGCAGACGGACGTCACCCAGGCGCTGGTCTCCGGCCGCGACCAGGTCATGCTGGCCGACTCCCCGGTCGTCGACTACGCCATCAAGCAGACCAACGGCCAGCTGGAGAAGGTCGGCACCGTGACCGACACCGCTCCGTACGGCGTCGTGCTGCAGAAGGACTCGCCGCTGTCCAAGGCCGTCCAGGGCGCCGTCCAGTCCCTGATGGCGGACGGCACGTACAAGGCCATCCTGGAGAAGTGGGGCGTTCAGGCGGGCGCGATCGACTCGTCCGTCGTCAACGGCGCCACCAGCTGAATCCGCGGTCCTGAAACCAACCCCTGAGGCCACACAGTGAACACTTCCGACCAGGGGTCGGCGCACCCGGGACGGCCCGAAACCCTCAAGGCCGTCCCGGTCCGCCACCCCGGACGCTGGGTCGGGGCAGCAGTCGTCGCGGTCGTCGCGGCGATGCTGATCCACGCCCTCACCACGAATCCCCAGTTCCAGTGGGACGTCGTCGGCCAGTACCTCTTCGATCCCTCGATCCTGCACGGCCTCGGCGTCACCCTCGAACTCACGTTCCTCTCCATGGCGATCGGCATCGCGGGCGGCATCACGCTCGCGATCATGCGCCTGTCGCCGAACCCGGTGCTCTCCAGCACCGCCTGGTTCTACATCTGGGTCTTCCGCGGCACCCCGGTCCTGGTGCAGCTGCTGTTCTGGAACTTCCTCGGCTCGCTCTGGGCCGAGATCTCGATCGGCATCCCGTTCGGCCCGGCCTTCTGGTCCGAGCCGACCAACGAGGCGATCCCGCTGTTCGTCGCCGCCCTGCTGGGCCTCGGCCTCAACGAGGCCGCCTACATGGCGGAGATCGTCCGCGGCGGCATCCAGTCCGTGCCGCTCGGCCAGACCGAGGCCGCGCACGCGCTCGGCATGAGCCAGTTCAACACCATGCGGCGGATCATCCTGCCGCAGGCCATGCGCGTGATCATCCCGCCGACCGGCAACGAGACCATCTCGATGCTGAAGACCACCTCGCTGGTCTCGGCGATCTCGCTGGAGGAACTGCTCCGGGCGGGCCAGAACATCTACTCGCGCACGTTCCAGACCATTCCGCTGCTGCTCGTCGTCAGCATCTGGTACCTGCTGATGACCTCGATCCTCACCGTGGTCCAGTACTACATCGAGCGCCACTACGCGCGCGGCGCCAACCGGGTGCTCCCGCCCACGCCGCTGCAGCGACTGCGCCGGCTCTTCGCCGGCAAGCCCGTGCCGAAGGCCAAGGACGACGTGGTCACGGGCCTCGAAGGAGGTGGCCACGTATGACCGATCTGACGAAGCCGCAACCCGGGGACGCCACGGCCGTCCCGATGGTCGAGGCGCAGGGCGTGCGCAAGTCCTACGGACTGGTGGAGGTGCTCAAGGGCATCGACCTCGAAGTCCGCAAGGGCGAGGTGTTCGTCCTGGTCGGCCCCTCCGGCTCCGGCAAGTCGACCTTCCTGCGGTGCATCAACCACCTGGAGAAGATCAACGGCGGTCTCCTCTCGGTGGACGGCGAGCTGGTCGGCTACCGGATGAAGGGCGACCGGCTGCACGAGCTCCGGGACCGCGAGGTCGCGGAGAAGCGCCGGGACATCGGCATGGTGTTCCAGCACTTCAACCTCTTCCCGCACATGACCGCGCTGGAGAACGTCATCGAGGCGCCGGTGCAGGTCCGCAAGGAGAGCAAGGCCGACGCCCGCGAGCGCGGGATGGCCCTGCTGGAGCGGGTGGGGCTCTCCGACAAGGCGAAGAGCTACCCCTCGCAGCTCTCCGGCGGCCAGCAGCAGCGCGTCGCGATCGCCCGCGCGCTGGCCATGAAGCCCAAGCTGATGCTGTTCGACGAGCCCACCTCGGCGCTCGACCCGGAGCTGGTCGGCGACGTCCTCGACGTCATGCGCGGCCTCGCCGAGGAGGGCATGACCATGGTGGTCGTCACCCACGAGATGGGCTTCGCCCGCGAGGTCGGCGACGCGCTGGTGTTCATGGACGGCGGTGTGGTGGTGGAGTCCGGCAACCCCCGTGACGTCCTCACGAACCCGCAGCACGAACGCACCAGGGCGTTCCTCTCCAAGGTGCTCTGAGCCCATCCCGTCGGCGCCCGGCAGGCAGCTCCTGCCGGGCGCCGACGTTTTCCCCACTCGGGTAATAGGCTGGAAGCAGTCAGCCCGTTACCGATTCTCTGGAAGGACCGCCGTGGAGCTCGCCTCGTACGCCGACCTCGCCGTTCGGCTGGTGAACACCGAGGAGCCGGAGCGCGGCACCGACACGCTGACCTCCGTGGACGCGGTGCGCGCCCTGTTCTCCGACTCCTCCCGGGCCGCCGCGCTCGCCGACGAGTCCGACCTGCCCCGGCTGCGGGCCGTGCGGACCCGGCTGCGCGGGGTCTTCGAGGCCGCCGCCGACGGGGACGAGACCCGCGGCGTCGACCTGCTGAACAGCCTGCTGATGGAGTACCCCGTCAGCCCGCTGATCTCCGGGCACGACTACCTGGACGACGCCGGACGGCCCCGCTGGCACCTGCACCTGGCCGACAACTCGCCGACCGCCACCGCGCACTTCAGCGCGGTCGCCTGCATGGGCCTGGCCGTCCACCTGACCGAGCTGGGCGCCGACCGGCTGGGCATCTGCCAGGCCGCGCCCTGCCGCAACGCCTACCTGGACACCTCGACCAACCGCTCCCGCCGCTACTGCTCGGACCGCTGCGCGACCCGGGCCAACGTCGCGGCCTACCGGGCCCGCAAGCGCCAGGAGGCGGAGGCCGCGCTGGGCGGCGGGCAGTAGGCCCCAGGGCCCTTCTAGACGTCCTCGACCCAGGCGCCGAGGCGGCGGGCCAGACCCGGCACCCGGGCCAGCCGCGGGGCGAGCAGCAGCCGCTCCAGCCGGCGGCCCGGCGCCAGCCAGGACGGGCGCGGGCTCAGCCGCAGCAGCACCCGGCCGAGCACCAGCTCGTCCGGGACCGCGCCGTAGCTGCGGCTGTCGCTGTCCACCGGACGGTTGTCGGACAGCAGCCACCACCCGCCGGGCCGGCGCCCGGCGGCCCGCTTCACCACCAGCAGGTCCTGCTGGAAGGGGTGGCGGAAGAGCACCACCGCGCCCGGCCGGATCGGCGCGCCGTAGCGGACCAGCAGCCGGTCGCCCTCGCGCAGGGTCGGAACCATCGACGGGCCCGCCACGTCGACGACCCCGAACGGCAACACGCCGCCCCCGGTCCGGCCCTCCGGTTCCGCGCTCCGTGCCACGACTCCTCCTCCCGCACGCCCGCCCCCAGTCTGCCGTACGGACCGTCACCTGTTCGGTGTCCGGATTACCCCGGTTCCGGGTCCGCCTTTTGCCCTAGGCCCACCGCCCGATCGCGAAACCACGAGGGCGGAAGGGTAATCTCGGGCGCGGGAAGACGATCTAAGGAAGGACTCCCATGTTCTCTCGTCTGTTTGCACCGCGTGCCACCGCTCACGCCCACTGTGACCTGCCCTGTGGCGTGTACGACCCGGCGCAGGCCCGGATCGAGGCCGAGTCGGTCAAGGCCACCCAGGAGAAGTACCAGGCCAACGAGGACCCGCACTTCCGCGCCCGCGCCGTCATCATCAAGGAGCAGCGCGCCGAGGCCGTCAAGCACCACATCTCGGTGCTGTGGAGCGACTACTTCAAGGCCCCGCACTTCGAGAAGTACCCGCAGCTGCACCAGCTGATCAACGACACCCTGAAGGCCGCCTCGGCCGCCAAGGCGTCCACCGACCCGGCCACCGGCCAGGCCCTGCTGGACCTGATCGCCGAGGTCGACAAGATCTTCTGGGAGACCAAGCAGGCCTGAGCCTGACGCGTCGCCACCCGACCGCCCCCGTCCGCACCGCCGGACGGGGGCGGTCGTGCGTTCACGCCCGGCCCGACCCCGGTAAGGGTTGCCTACCCTGAGTGCCTGTTATGCTGCCAGGGCGTCCGAGGGGGAAGTCCGGTGAGAATCCGGCGCTGACCCGCAACGGTGAGCACGGCCCGCCCCCGCGGTGCGGCCGCGCCAGCCCGATCGCCCTCGGCCGTTGGACTCCCGACGACTCGCCGTGGACTGCGAGGGGGACGGCGCCCGGGCACGCCCCCGGCCGGCGCCCGCCCCGGCGTACCCGCGGCCCGAGGCAAGGCGCATCCGTGACCCGCGCATCCGTGACCCGCGCACCCGTGACACGCGTAGCCGTGACACGCGTAGCCGGCGGCCCGTCCGTCCACCGGACACCCGTGCTCCCGCTCACCGTCGGCCTCGGCGCCGCCCTGCTGCTGTCGCTGGTCTGCGGGGTCGCGCTGGGCTCCTCCGGGATCGGACTCCCGCACGTACTGCGGCTGCTGGGAGCCGGACTGACGGGCGGTCGGCTGGAGGCCGACGAGGCGGCCGCGTACGCCATCGTCTGGGAGATCCGGCTGCCGCGCACCGTCCTGGCCGCCGTGGTCGGGGCGGGGCTGGCCGCCACCGGGGTCGCCGTCCAGGCGCTGGTGCGCAACGCCCTCGCCGACCCCTTCGTCCTCGGCATCTCCTCCGGCGCGGCCGTCGGCGCCAACGCCGTCCTGCTGTTCGGCGCCTTCGCCTCGCTCGGGGTGTGGGCGATCTCCGCCTCCGCCTTCGGCTCCGCACTGCTCGCGATGACGCTGGTCTACGTCGCCGCCCGCACCGCGTACGGGCTCACGCCGCTGCGGCTGGTGCTCACCGGCACCGCCCTCTCCTACGGCTTCGCCGCCGCCACCACCCTGATGGTCTTCGCCGCCGACCGCGGCGACGCCGCCCGGAACGCCATGATGTGGCTGCTCGGCAGCCTCGGCGGCGCCACCTGGGGCTCGGTGCCGATCGCCGCCTGCACCGTCCTGGCCGGCCTCGCCCACCTCGGCTGCGCCGCCGGACGGCTGGACGCGCTCGCCATGGGCGACGAGACCTCCGCCTCGCTCGGCGTGGACCCGGACCGGATGCGCCGCGAACTGTTCGTGGTGACCGCCGCCGTCACCGGCACGGTGGTCGCGGTCAGCGGCGCGATCGGCTTCGTCGGGCTGCTGGTGCCGCACGTGGCGCGGATGCTGGTCGGCGCCGGGCACCGCCGGGTGCTGCTGGTCGCCCCGCTCGCCGGGGCGCTGCTGCTGGTCTGGGTGGACATCGCCTCCCGCACCCTGCTGGCACCCGCCGAACTGCCCGTCGGGGTGTTCACCGCCGTGCTCGGCGTGCCCGCCTTCCTGCTGATGATGCGTCGGCGCGGCCACGCCTTCGGAGGCCGACGGTGACCGACGCGATCCGCACGACCGGCCCGACCGGCTCGACCGGCTCGACCGGCTCGACCGCCCTGCCCGACCGGGCGAAGGCCCAGGACCTCGACGTCGACACCGTCTCGGTGGAGTCGGCCGGCACCCGGATCGTCCACGAGGTGAGCCTGGCGGCCGCCGCCGGGCAGGTGGTCGGCCTGGTCGGACCGAACGGCAGCGGCAAGTCGACCCTGCTGCGCTGCGTCTACCGGGTGCTGAAGCCCACCGGCGGGGCCGTCCGGCTCGACGGCGACGACCTGCACGCGCTCTCCGCGCGGGAGACGGCCCGGCGGGTGGCCGCGCTGACCCAGGAGCACTCCGCCGAGTTCGACTTCACGGTGGCCGAGGTGGTCGCCATGGGCCGGCTGCCGCACCGGCGCGGCCTCGGCGGCCCGGCCGACGGGGACCGGGAGCGCTGCGCCGGGGCCCTGGCCAAGGTCCGGGCCGGGCACCTCGCCGAACGGGGCTTCCTGAGCCTGTCCGGGGGCGAGAAGCAACGGGTGCTGTTCGCCCGCGCGCTGGTCCAGGAGCCGCGCCTTCTCGTGCTCGACGAACCCACCAACCACCTCGACGTCGCACACCAGTTGGAGGTCCTGGCGCTGGCCCGCGAGGCCGGCCCGACGGTGCTCACCGCGCTGCACGACCTCAACCTGGCGGCGAGCCACTGCGACCTGCTGTACGTCCTGCGGGCCGGCCGGATCGTGGCCTCCGGGCCGCCCGCCCAGGTGCTCCGGCCCGCCCTGCTGGCCGAGGTGTTCGGTGTCCGGGCCACGCCGGTCCGGCACCCGGAGACCGGCGCCCTCCAGCTGCTGTTCGACCGCCTCGACCGCTCCCCCGACGCCCGGCCGCCCGGGGCCCGGACCGCCCGAACCACCGACGCCTGAACCACCGGAGGAACCACCGTGCGCACCAAGGCCGTTGCCGCCGCCGCCCTGCTCGTCCTCGGACTCACCGCCTGCGGCGCGGAGATCGCCCCCCGGGAGGCCTCGACCGGCTCCGCCCACTACCCGGTGACCGTGCAGAACTGCGGCGAGGAGCTGACCTTCCCGCAGAAGCCGGCCCGGGTGGTCACCAACGACGTCAACATCACCGAACTGATGCTCTCCCTCGGCCTGGCCGACCGGATGGCCGGCTACGTCATGCCCGACGACAAGGGCCGGGTCGACAAGGTGCCGTGGAAGGACGGCTACCAGCAGACCGCCTGGCTCTCCAAGAAGGTGCTCACCAAGGAGATCGCCCTGGACGCCAGGGCCGACCTGGTGCTGGCCGGCTGGCACTACGGCTTCGACGAGGGCAGCGGCGTCACCCCGCAGGCGTTCAAGGCCCTGGGCATCGACTCGTACGTGCTCAGCGAGTCCTGCCGCAGCGGCAGGGGCACCGAACGCGGCGTGATGGACCCGCTGGACGCGCTCTACACGGACCTGGCCAACCTCGGCGAGATCTTCGACGTCGAGGACCGCGCCGACCGGCTGATCGCCGACTCCAGGGCCCGGATCGCCGCCGTCCCGCAGCCCGAGCGCCGCCCGTCCGTCTTCCTGTACGACAGCGGGCAGGACAAGCCGTACACCGCCGGGAAGTTCGCCGCCGCCGACGAGATCATCGCCAAGGCCGGCGGCACCAACATCATGGGCGACCTCGCCGACACCTGGGTCACCGCCGGCTGGGAGAGCGTGGTGCAGCGCGACCCCGAGGTGATCGTGATCAACGACTACGCGACCCCGGGCGCCGAGGAGAAGCGGAAGTTCCTCAAGTCCTTCCCGCCGCTGGCCGGCGTCTCCGCGATCAGGAACGACCGGATCTTCGTACTGGACTACGTCGACCTGGTGGAGAGCCCGCGCAACCCGGCCGCGATCGGCACCCTGGCCGAGTACCTGCGCACCGTGCCGGCCCGCTGACCGGCCCGGTCTCCGGCCCCTCCGGTCGGTGGTGCCGGGCGTAGGCTCTAGGTACGAGCCGACGGACCCCGACCGGAGGAGCGAATCATGACCACCATGGCGGCCCCCGCCGCCTTCGACGCCCGCGCCCTGCGCGAGGGCATCGAACGCTGCGACGCCGACGCCCTCCTGGCGCTCTACGCGGAGGACGCCGAACTGCGTGTGGTCGACCGGAAGACCCAGCCCAGCCACCCCCTGGTGATGCACGGGCTGGAGGAGATCGGCGCCATGCTGAGCGACATCTACGGCCGCGAGATGACCCACAAGCTGGAGCAGGTGGTGGTCCAGGACGACCACGTCGCCTTCCTGGAGTCCTGCCGCTACCCGGACGGCGTCCGGGTGCTGATGGCCTCGATGGCCGACCTGCGGGACGGAAGGATCGTCGACCAGACCTCCGTCCAGGCCTGGGACGAGACGGGGCCCGAGCAGTAGGCTCGCTGGCATGATCCGCACCGCAGTCGCCACCGACGTTCCCGTCATCCACGCCATGATCCGTGAGCTCGCGGAGTACGAGAAGGCCCCGCACGAGGCCGTGGCCACCGAGGAGCAGCTGCGCGAGGCCCTGTTCGGGGCCGATCCGGCCGTGTTCGGCCTGATCGCCGAGGACGGGACGACCGGCGAGCCGGTGGGCTTCGCCCTCTGGTTCCGCAACTTCTCGACCTGGCGCGGCACCCACGGGATCTACCTGGAGGACCTGTACGTCCGCCCGGAGGCGCGCGGCGGCGGCCACGGCAAGGCCCTGCTGCTGGAGCTCGCCCGGATCGCCGTGGAGCGCGGCTACTCCCGGGTGGAGTGGTCGGTGCTGGACTGGAACCAGCCGTCGATCGACTTCTACAAGTCGATCGGTGCGGTGCCGATGGACGAGTGGACCGTGTACCGGCTCACCGACGAGGCGCTCGCCGCCGCCGGCCGCCGCTGAGCGGACCGACGGAGTCCGGGAAAGGGTCTGCCACCCTGCGTCGCAATGCCTTACCATGAGTAACCCCGAACCGGGGTGCAACGGGGCAGGCAGAGTGATGGCGGACCCGCAACCCCGGTGCCTCCTTTGAGGGGCGGCAAGCAGGGGTAACAAGCGGGGTACCAAGCAAGCACAGCGCGTCACCCAGGAGGCAAGGGTGTCCCAGATCGACGGCGATCTCGGTGTTCAGGATTTCGTGGAGGTCCGGCTCCCCGCGGCGGGGGCCTACCTCTCCGTGCTGCGAACAGCGACGGCCGGGTTGGCGGCCCGGCTGGACTTCACCCTCGACGAGATCGAGGACCTGCGGATCGCGGTCGACGAGGCCTGCGCCATCCTGCTGCAGCAGGCGGTGCCGGGCTCCGTCCTTTCCTGCGAGTTCCGCCTGGTCGGCGACTCGCTGAAGGTGACCGTCGCCGCCCCGACCACCGACGGCAAGGCCCCCGAGCGGGACACCTTCGCCTGGACGGTGCTCTCCGCGCTGGCCGGCGAGGTCGACTCCTCGGTCGGCGAGGACAACACCGTGTCGATCAGCCTGCACAAGAAGCGCGGCGGGTCCACGGCCCACTAGCCGGGCGCCGGACCGCACCGCACAGACCGAGCAGCACCCGCGCAAGGGCCGTCCGCCGCACCCCCTCCCGGGGCCGGGCGGACGGCTCCCGGTACCGCCTCCGGGCGGTACGACCAACGAGACGATTCCGGGGCCGCGGCCCCGGTGCTCCCGGAACGGAACGGGGGAATGGCCGTGAGTGATCTGGACCGTACCGGCCTCGCGACGGCGGGACCTGCCGTACCGACCCAGGCGAGCGTTCCCGGCCTCGCCGCCAACGACGAAGCGCACCCGAAGGACGCCCACCGGATGAGCCACCCGACCGAGCCGACGTCTGAGCCGACGCCCGACTCCGTCCCCCCGCCGGAGCCGGCGGACCGGGCGGACGAGACGGCCGAGGCTGAGCTGCACGGCGCCGTGCCCGCGCAGGGCGCGCACCGCTCCGGCGCCCCGGACCGGGAGGCCGCCCGCGCCCTGTTCGTCCGCCTGTCGGCGCTGCCCGAGGGCTCGCCGGAGCGGGTCGAGCTGCGCAACCAGCTGGTGCGGATGCACATCCCGCTGGTCGAGCACCTGGCCCGGCGCTTCCGCAACCGGGGCGAGCCGCTGGACGACCTCACCCAGGTCGCCACCATCGGCCTGATCAAGTCGGTGGACCGCTTCGACCACGAGCGCGGGGTCGAGTTCTCCACCTACGCGACGCCGACCATCGTCGGGGAGATCAAGCGGCACTTCCGCGACAAGGGCTGGGCGGTGCGCGTCCCGCGCCGCCTGCAGGAGCTGCGGCTGTCGCTCACCACGGCGACCAGCGAGCTCTCCCAGCGGCACGGCCGCTCCCCCACGGTGCACGAGCTGGCCGAGCACCTGGGGATCTCCGAGGAGGACGTCCTGGAGGGCCTGGAGTCCGCCAACGCGTACTCCACGCTGTCCCTGGACGTGCCGGACAGCGACGACGAGTCGCCGGCCGTCGCGGACACCCTGGGCGCGACCGACGAGGCGCTGGAGGGCGTCGAGTACCGCGAGTCGCTCAAGCCGCTGCTGGCCCAACTGCCGCCCCGGGAGCAGAAGATCCTGGTGCTGCGGTTCTTCCGGAACATGACCCAGTCGCAGATCGCCGCCGAGGTGGGGATCTCCCAGATGCACGTGTCCCGGCTGCTCGCCCGGACGTTGGCCCAGCTGAGGGAGAAGCTGCTGGTGGAGGAGTAGGGCTGACGGCCGCTCAGCTCCGGCTGCGCGGCCGTCCGGCCCTCCGGCGGCCCTGTGCGCTCAGTCCTCGGACGGGGCGTACAGGGCCGCCGTCGACTTCGGGTTGAGCAGCGAGCCGATGCCCACCAGCCCGAGCAGGCCGACCAGGGCGCCGACGGCGATCATCGTGCCGCCGCTCTGGAACATGTAGTAGGCGACCGGCAGGCAGATCGAGTTGGTCAGCACCGCCGGGCTGCGGCCCCAGCGGCGCTCCTTCAGCAGCGCGCGGGCGGCCAGCACCGGCAACACGCCGAGCAGCACGATGACCACGCCGCCGAACTCGTTCAGGGCGAGCTGCTTGGACTGGCCGGACAGCGCGGCCACCATGTCCCAGGCGCCGACGACGGCCAGCGCGGCGCCCTCCAGGGCGGTGATGGCGGCGCCCAGGGTCAGGGACGCCGGACGGCCGGAGTCGGCCGCGGGTACGGGTGCGGAGGTTTCTGCGGTCACTCCAGCAGGGTAGCCGCCGGTTGGTCCGTACCGCCCCGTAGGCTTTCCCCATGCGCGCTCTCCTGGTCGTGAACCACAAGGCCACCACCACCAGTGGCCGGACCAGGGACGTCCTGATCCACGCCCTGCGCAGCGACCTCAAGCTGGAGGTGGCCGAGACGCAGTACCGGGGCCACGCGCGCGACCTGGCCCGCGAGGCGGCGGAGGACGGCACGGTCGACCTGGTGGTGGCACTGGGGGGCGACGGCACCGTCAACGAGGTGGTGAACGGGCTGCTGGCGCACGGCCCGGGCGAGAAGGTCCCGCGACTGGCCGTGGTGCCGGGCGGTTCGACCAATGTGTTCGCCCGCGCGCTGGGCCTGCCCAACGACCCGGTGGAGGCCACCGGGGCCCTGCTGCACGCGCTGGAACACAAGCAGGAGCGCCCGATCGGGTTGGGCAAGGCGATGACCGACGGCCTGCCGGACCGCTGGTTCACCTTCACCGCCGGCCTCGGCTTCGACGCCGGCGTGGTCGGCCGGGTCGAGGAGCAGCGCAGGGCCGGGCGCAAGTCCACCCACGCCCTCTACGTCACGCAGGCGATCCGGCACTACTTCACCCAGCGTGAGCAGCGCCGATCCGGCCCGGTTTCCCTGGAGCTGCCGGGCCGCGAGGCCGTTCCGGGGCTCGTGCTGTCGATAGTCAGCAACACCTCGCCGTGGACGTTCCTCGGCAACCGCCCGGTCTACCCCTCACCGCTCGCCTCCTTCGACACGGACCTCGACGTCTTCGGCATCACCCGGATGACGGCGTTCGGTACGGCTCGAACGATCCGTCAGATCCTGCGGTCACACACGCCTTCGAGCGACGGCGCACCGCCGGTCGGCCCGTCCGGGAAGCACGTCGTCTCCTACCACGACGTCCGGCACTTCACCTTGGTTTCAGAGGAACCGGCCCCGTTCCAGGTGGACGGCGACCATCTTGGAGACAGGAGTCGCGTCAGTTTCACAGGCGTTCGGCGGGCACTGCGTGTGATTGTGTGACCGGAAGCGGGGTTCACCCTTCTTCTCGAACGCACAAGCCCCCTTCACTCCATAGAAGTACTGGCTGTGAGCTAGGCGACACCGAAGAATCAAAAATTCCTCCCCGAAGGGGGTTGTATCCGAGCCCGAGGTTTGCGAACCTCTACATGGCGATCGGGACACATCGCAGCGACGGCGACTCCGGAACCACGGAACACCGACCGCGGGGTGTCCCTCGAATCGCCGAATCCCCCCCAGCACAGACCACCCGGGCCCGGTAGGCCTTTGGTCTCTTTTGCTGTTGCGGGATTCGTGAAAGCGTTCACATTCACAAAGCCATCGATTATGCCGCCCGGGCAACCCCCGTCGGCAGGAGGAGTTGGACGACCATGGACTGGCGCCACCGCGCTGTCTGCCGCGAAGAGGACCCGGAGCTGTTCTTCCCGATCGGGAACACCGGTCCTGCTCTGCTGCAGATCGAGGAAGCCAAGGCCGTGTGCCGCCGCTGTCCGGTGATGGAGCAGTGCCTCCAGTGGGCCCTCGAAACCGGCCAGGACGCCGGCGTCTGGGGCGGCATGAGCGAGGACGAGCGTCGCGCGATGAAGCGCCGCGCCGCCCGCAACCGCGCCCGCACCGCCTGATCGCGCCGATCACACGGCGTAGCACCAGCAGTGACCGCAGTTCCGATCAACACATGATCAAAGGCTTCCCTGCACCTCCTGGTGAAGCCTTCCGCACAAAGGACCTTGCCCGGCTTGGTCCCGCGACACCGGACCCGTCCAGCCACTTGATACTGTTCACTTAGAGCAATATCGTGGAGCTGTGACGCTCACCGTGTGCAACGCACCGGCGAGGTGTCGCTCTACCCAGAGCCCCCGTTCCGGCCGACTCCCCCCGACGGCCGGAACGGGTTGAGAGGCCCTGTCGACCCACCCCCCCCGGTCGACAGGGCCTCGTTTCTGTTTCCGCGACCGTTCGCGCTCCCGCGTTCCGCCTCCGCGTCCGCGTCCGGCCGAAGCGGCCTGGGGCGGCCGGAGCGCGGAGCCGGCGCTTCCGCCGAACGCGCGCCCCCGGCGAACGCCCTCGTGCAACGGATTCTCAGCAGAATCTCAGCCGGGCCGGACCCGGCGCACCGGGCCGGCAGCGGGCCCGGGTCCTCAGCGGACCGGGATCTCCAGCACCACCTTCGTACCGCCGTTCGGACCGGCCACCATGTCGAAAGTGCCGCCCAGCTCGCCGGTGGCCAGCGTCCGGACGATCTGCAGGCCGAGGTTGCCCGCCGTCTTCGGGTCGAACCCCTCCGGCATGCCGCGGCCGTCGTCCTGCACGGTGATCAGCAGGTACTCCTCCGGTCGGGCGCCGCCGTTCCAGCTGTCCGACCAGCCCATCCCGGTCGCCGGGGCCCGCCCGCGCAGCGCGCTGACCTCCAGGTTCCCGGAGGCCGTCGGGCCGAACGCGTGCTCCAGGGCGTTCTGCAGCAGCTCGGTCAGCACCATCGACAGCGGGGTGGCGACCTCGGCGGACAGGATGCCGAAGCTGCCGGTGCGGCGGGTCGCCACCCGGCCGTCCTGGGACAGCTCCATCACCATCGCCAGCACCCGGTCGGCGATCTCGTCGAAGGCCACCTGCTCGTCCAGGGCCTGGGAGAGCGTCTCGTGCACGATCGCGATCGAGCCGACCCGGCGCACCGCCTCGTCCAGCGCGGCCCGGCCGGACTCCGACTCCATCCGGCGGGACTGCAGCCGCAGCAGGGCCGCGACGGTCTGCAGGTTGTTCTTCACCCGGTGGTGGATCTCCCGGATGGTGGCGTCCTTGGTCATCAGCTCGCGGTCGCGGCGGCGCAGCTCGGTGACGTCGCGGCAGAGCACCAGCGATCCGGTCAGGGTGCCCTTGGGCTTGAGCGGGATCGCCCGCACGGTCACCACTCCCCCCTGCGCCTCCACCTCGGTCTGCCGGGGCGCCCAGCCGCTGGCCACCTTCACCAGTGCCTCGTGGACGGCGCCGCGGGACGGCGGGGCGAGGTCCGCGGTGGTGCGGCCGAGGTGGCTGCCGACCAGGTCGGTGGTGAGGCCGAGGCGGTGGTAGGCGGAGAGCGCGTTGGGGCTGGCGTAGGTGACGATGCCGTCCGCGTCCAGGCGGATCAGGCCGTCGCCGACGCGGGGGGCGGCGTCCATGTCGACCTGTTCGATGCCGGGGAAGGGGAAGCTGCCGGCGGCGATCATCTGGGCCAGGTCGGAGGCGCTCTGCAGGTAGGTGAGCTCCAGCCGGCTGGGGGTGCGGACGGTCAGCAGGTTGGTGTTGCGGGCGATCACCCCGAGCACCTTGCCCTCGCGCCGGACCGGGATCGACTCGACCCGGACCGGGACCTCCTCGCGCCACTCCGGGTCGCCCTCGCGCACGATCCGGCCCTCGTCGAAGGCGGCGTCCAGCAGCGGGCGCCGACCGCGCGGGACGAGGTGGCCGACCATGTCGTCCTGGTAGGAGGTCGGCCCGGTGTTGGGCCGCATCTGCGCCACCGAGACGTAGCGGATGCCGTCCCAGGTGGGGATCCACAGCACCAGGTCGGCGAAGGAGAGGTCGGAGAGCAGCTGCCACTCCGAGACCAGCATGTGGAGCCATTCCACGTCGGCCCCGGTGAGGGTGGTGTGGCGGCGGACGAGTTCGTTCAGCGAGGGCACATGGCGAGGGTAGCGCCGCCGGTCCGGGCGGGGCGCGGCGGACCGGCGGGCGGACGGCGCGTGACGGCCTCCCGACGGCCCGGAGTTGTTTAGACCAATTCCCCGAGCGGCCTGGACAACCCAGATTGGTCTAGTCCACAATGAAAGGGCACCAAGGAGCGGACCCCGCGCAACTGCCCTGACCGCGCGCGGCCCCTCCTCGGTCGGACGCCGCCGAACGAGGACCCCGCACAGTCCTCGATCGTCCCCGGCGCCCGACGACAGCTCCGGGCTGCGGTGCCGCACGGGTTGAGGGTCCCGTGTCGGCGCCGTGGCCCGTAGTGCTCTCCGGCCGCCGCGCGGCCCCGGACCACGTTTCCGCCGCTCAGCGGACCGGCCCCCGTCCACAGGCTGTGGACGGGGGCCGGTCCGCGCGCGGGCCGGTCTTCCTCGGTCGACCGGGGCCTACCTCGTCTCGGTGACCTTGGCCAGCGCTCGCGGGGAGTCCGGGTCCTGACCGCGGGCGATGGTGACCTCGTACGCCAGCAGCTGCAGCGGCAGGATCTCCAGGATCGGCTGCACCTCCTCCGGCACCCCGGCCGGCAGCACGAAGCCCGCCGAGGCGGCGTCCACCTGCGCCTGCTGGCCGATCACCACCAGGTCCGCACCGCGGCCGCGCAGCCGGTCCAGGACCGGCTGCAGGGCTTCGCCGCCCTTGCCGTCCGGGACGATCGCGATGACCGGCGAGACGTTGTCCACCATGGCCAGCGGGCCGTGCAGCAGGTCCGCGCCGGAGAACGGGCTGGCCGGGATGTAGGTGGTCTCCATCAGCTTCAGCGCCGCCTCGCGCGCCGTCGGGTAGCCGTAGCCGCGCGAGGTGATGACCAGGCGCTGGGCGAAGCGGTAGCGCTCGGCCAGTGCCCGCACCTCGGCGTGCCGCTCCAGCACGCCCGCGGCCAGGGCCGGCAGCCCCTCGGCGGCCGAGCCCTCCCCGGGCTCCCGCCGGGAGTACCCCCAGGCCTCCGCGAGGCCCTCGACCAGCAGGTAGAGCGCCAGCAGCTCGGCGGTGTAGGTCTTGGTGGCGGGCAGCGCCTTCTCCGGGCCGGCCAGCACGTCGATGTGGAACTCGGAGACCTCGGCCAGCGGCGAGGAGGCGTTGTTGGTGACCGCGAGGGTGATGGCGCCGGCCTCGCGGGCGGCCTTGGTGGAGGCCACCAGGTCCGGCGAGCCGCCGGACTGGCTGACGGTGATCACCAGGACGTCGGTGAGGTCCGGCTTGGCGCCGTACGCGGTCGTGGTGGACATCGAGGTCAGACCGGCCGGCTTGCCGAGCAGGATCTCGACCAGGTACTTGGCGTACAGCGCGGCGTTGTCGGACGTGCCCCGCGCGGTGAGCAGGACGAAGCGCGGGTTGCGGGTGGCGATCTCGGCCGCGATCCCGCGGATCTTCGGGGCACCCTCGTCGAGGATGCGCTGGAGGACGGCCGGCTGCTCGGCCATCTCCGCCGCCATGATCCGGCCGGGGACGGGAGCGGTGTGCGGGTCGGACATCTGGGTCTGCCTCCGATGAGACGGTTCGACCCCGCCCGGGCGGCTGCCCGACGGGGACCTCTACGGCGGCGAGTCCGCACACTCGCGGCGGTTCTTCGTGCCCGGCAATCCTATGGGCGCGCCCGGCCCGGAGCACCTCCGAACTTCCCTGCCGCACGCCCGTCGTGCGCCCCGCGCGCCCGGCGCGCGATCCGTCTCCGGGCCTCCCGTCGGACCTCCGTCCGACCCACCGCCCGCCGCCCGCCGCTCCGGAGACGGGAGGGCGGACGGCGGCGGGGCGGCTCAGGACGCCTTGTTGATCAGCTGGTCGATCGCGGCGTCCGCCTCCTTGGTGGCCTGGTCCACCGACTTGCCCTTGAGGATCGCGCTCAGCATGTCCGGGATGACCTTCTGCTTCTCGACCGCGCCCCAGCCGGGGGCCAGCGGGGTGAACCAGGCGTCCGGGACGGCGTTGGCCGCGGCGGCGGTGGACGGCTTGTTCTTCAGCGGGTTCAGCTGGGTGAGGTTGTTCGGCAGGATGTCCTTGTCGGCCAGCGCCTGCTCGGACTTGGTGCTGGTGAACATCCGGATCCAGTCGGCCGCCAGCGCCACCGACGGGGACTTGGCCGTGACGGCGAGGTCGGAGCCGCCGATGAAGGTCGGCAGCGGCTTGCCGTCCGGGCCGGGCATGGTGGCCACCTTGACGGCGTCCTTGAGGCTCGGGTCGCCGGTGACCGGCGCGGTGACGGAGGCCGCCTCGTAGCCGTTGCCGTAGAAGGACGCGGCGTGCCCGCGGGCCATCGACTCGAACTGGTTCTGCTCGTTCACCGCCAGGTCGCCCTTGTTGTACTTGCGCACCAGGTCGACGAAGTGGCCGATGCCCTCCTGGGACTTGGGGTCGTGCAGGGTGCCGTGCCAGTTCCCGGCGCTGTCGAACTTGGCGATGCTGCCGCCGTAGGCGGCCACGTAGCTCATCGCCGCGTACCAGTACGGGCCGGGCAGGTAGAGCGGGGAGAAGGTCCTGTCCGCCTTGTTCTTGTCCGCGACCTTGTCCAGGGCGGCCAGCAGTTCGGGCTCGGTCTTCGGGAACTCGGCGTTGCCGGTGGCCTGTTGGAAGGCCGCGGAGTTGTAGATGGCGACCCGCGAGCCGGCGTAGTACGGCACGCACCAGAGCTTGTCCTGGTAGGTGCAGGTGTTGGCGAGCGCCTTGATCCAGCTGTCGGAGTTGTCGAAGCTGGTCCGGTCCACCGGGGCCAGCGCGCCGGACAGCACGTACTTCATGGTCTCCGTGTTGCCCAGCTCGACGACGTCGGGGGCGGAGCCCTCCGCGATCGCCTTGTCCAGCTTGGTGACCTTGTCCGCCCAGCCCTGGTACGAGAGCTTGAGGGCGACGTTCGGGTACTTCGCCGCGAACTCGTCGTTGACCCGCTGGACGAGGTCGGGCCAGTTCTTCTGGGCGTCGTCCATCAGCCAGACGGTGACGGTGCCGGTGGCGGCCTTCGAGGCGGCGGAGCCCTTGCCGTCGCCCGACGGTGAGCCCGACGAGGAACAGGCCGTCAGGCCCGCCGCCAGTGCCATGGTCCCGAGCGCCGAGATGAGCTGACGCGTCTTCACGCCGTCCTCCGAGGGTGTTGAGAGCCGTGATGCCCGCCGGCAGCGTGATTGGCGCCCGCAGCGGAGAGTCCGGACAGGGGGCGGCGACGTGCTTCGGGGTGGGCCGATACCACATCCGGTGAGGTTGAAATTCGAACCGGATGACTGGACTCTGGCCTAGACCAATGGCGGTGTCAACGGCCAACGGCCTTTGCGACCAAGGCCGTTGCAGAGCCGTTGTAGCCCGTGGCGATCAGTCGCCGCCCCGTCACCGTAAGTGGAAATTAAGGTGGATTTAAGGCTTACTTGAGGGAGCACGGTCACTCGGCGGATCCGCGGGTCGACGCCGGGGAAACGGAAACGGGCCCGCCATGCGACATGCGCATGACGGGCCCGTGGGCCGGCGTCCACCGGCTCCGGCCGGTGACGTTCCCCTTGTCGGTTCAGCCGATCGCTCCCGGCTGCCCGGTGAGCACCTCCACGGCCGCCAGCCCGCAGACCCGGGCGGCGCCGTGGGTGGCGATGTGGAGCGCGCCGACCGGCTCGGACTGGGGCAGCCCCATCTCGACCACGGCGGCGTCCGGGCGGGCCGCCACCAGGCGGCCCAGCACGGCGGACATCCACGGGTAGCGGTGCACGTCCCGGACCACCAGCACCAGGCGGCGGCCCGCGGCACCGGCCAGCAGCTCGTCGACCAGCGCGTCCAGCTGCTCCGGGGCGGCCTCGGCGGCCGACACCGCGCGGGTGCGGGTGCCGGGGAAGCGGTCGGCCAGCATGCCGGCCACGCCCCACGGGGTGACGTCGCCGACGGCGATGTTCGGCTCGTCCGAGAACGAGGCCACGTACGGGCGCTCGCTCACCGGGGGCGCCACCGGGCCCGGCGCCCGGACCACCTTCAGCGCCCGGCGCGCGGCCCGCAGGCCGACCGCCAGGTCCGGCTCCGGCCGCTCGCCCTGGGCCGAGATCCGGCCCCAGCTGCCCAGCGCCCGGACCCGCGCGGCGGCGTCCGCCAGCCGCTCCTCGCCCAGCCGGCCGGCCCGCACGCCCGCCACGATGGCGTCGCGCAGCATCAGGACCGTCTCCTCGTCGGCCAGCCCGCCGCCGACGCAGATCGCGTCCGCGCCGGCCGCCAGGGCCAGCACGGTGCCCTCGCCCATCCCGAAGGTGTCGGCGATGGCGCCCATCTCGATCGCGTCGCTGACGATCAGGCCCTGGTAGCCGAGGCCGCCGTCGGCCGGCGCGGCGCGCAGCAGGTCGCGCAGCACGGTCGGGCTGAGGGTGGCCGGCAGCTTCGGGTCCAGCGCCGGGATCATGATGTGGGCGGTCATCACGGCCTTGGTGCCGGCCGCGATCGCCGCCTGGAACGGGATCAGGTCGCGGGCCCGGAGCACGTCCAGGTCGACGTCGATGACCGGCAGGCCGTGGTGCGAGTCCACCGCGGTGTCGCCGTGCCCGGGGAAGTGCTTGGAGCAGGCGGCCACGCCGGCCGACTGCAGGCCCTCGACCCAGGCGGCGGTGTGCCGGGCGCACAGCTCGGGGTCGGCGCCGAAGGAGCGGACCCCGATGACCGGGTTGCGCGGGTTGGAGTTGACGTCCGCGGTGGGCGCCCAGTTGTAGTTGACGCCGGCGGCGGCCAGCGCCCGGCCGAGCTCGCGGGCGACGTCCCTGGTCAGCGCCGGGTCGTCGATCGCGCCGAGCGCCAGGTTGCCGGGCCAGGAGGAGCCGGAGCCCGCCTCCAGCCGGGTGACGTCGCCGCTCTCCTCGTCGATGGCGATCAGGAGGTCGGGGTTCTCGGCGCGCAGCGCCCGGGTGAGCGCGGACAGCTGGTCGAGGTCGGCCACGTTGCGGTCGAACAGCGCGACCGAGCCGAGCCCGGCGGCGAGGTGGCGCAGCACCCACTGCGGCGGCTCGGTGCCGACGAAGCCGGGCTGCAGGACGGTCAGGGCGTCGCGGTGCAGCTGGTCGCTGTCCGGCACGGTGGGAACGAGGATGCTCACGATGACTCAGCCCTTCACGGCGCCGTCGGTCAGACCGCCGACCGCCTTGCGCTGCAGGAAGATGAACAGGATCAGCACGGGGATGGCGAACATCGTGGACGCCGCCATGGTGGCGCCCCAGTCGTTGCCGAAGGCCGTCTTGAAGGAGGACAGCCACAGCGGGAGGGTCTTGCCCTCCTCCTTGTTCAGGATCAGGACGAGCGGGAACTCGTTCCACGCCGTGATGAAGCCGAACAGCGAGGTCGACATCAGGCCGGGGGCCAGCAGCGGGAAGATCACCTTCACGAAGGCCTGGGTGCGGGTGCAGCCGTCCACCATGGCCGACTCCTCCAGCTCCTTCGGCACCGCGGCGATGAAGCCGCGCAGCGTCCAGATGGTGAAGGGCAGGACCATCATCATGTAGAAGAGCGTCAGCGGCAGCAGGCTGTTCAGCATGTCGTTGTCGCGGGAGATCATGTACACCGCGATGGTCATGACCTCCCACGGCGCCATCTGCGCGATCATGACGACCAGCACGAAGGCCTTGCGGCCGCGGAACTTCATCCGGGCGATGGCGAAGGACGCCAGGGTCGCGATCACCAGCGAGAGCAGCACCGCGCCGACGGTGGCGGTGACGCTGTTGGTGACGTACGTCCAGAAGTTCGGCGCATCGACCGCGGTGGTGAAGTGGTCGAGCGTGCCGTCGAGCGGGAGGAACACCGGCGTCTTGCTGATGATGTCGCGGTCCTGCTTGAAGGAGGTGGCGACCATCCAGTAGACGGGGAAGATGAAGAAGACGAAGAGGACGACCGCGATCACGTTCGGCCAGGTACGTCCGAAGAGAGAGCGCCTCACAGCTCGTCCTCCTGCTTGATCATGATGCGGAAGTAGTACGCCATCAGCGCGCCCAGCATCAGGATGGTGAGCACCGCGATCGCGGAGCCGATGCCGTAGTGCTGGCCGGACGAGCCCTCCAGGAACGCGTGCACGGGCAGGGTCCTGGTCAGGTTCTCGGGGCCGCCGCCGTTGATCGCGTAGACCTGGGTGAAGGACTTGAACACCCAGATGACTTCGAGGAAGGTCGTGGCGAGGAAGAACGGCTTCAGGTTGGGGAAGATCACCAGGCTGAAGATCTTGCCGGAGCCGGCGCCGTCCATCCGGGCGGCCTCGTAGAGCTCCTTGGGGATGGTGGTCAGCGCGGCGTACATGTTGAACGCCACGAACGGGATCGACTGCCAGACGATCAGCAGGATGACCACGAAGAAGGTCGAGTACTGCGAGCTGAGCCAGTTGTAGTCGGCCATGGAGTGCCAACCGAGCTGGTCCAGGAACCAGTTGACGACGCCCCACTGCTGGTCGAACAGCCAGGTGTAGACGGTGGTCGCGGCGACCACCGGCATGGCCCAGGCCATCAGCAGCGAGATCGACAGCGCCAGGCGCATCCGCTTGCCGAGGTGGTTGAGCAGCAGGCCGACCAGCGTGCCGCCGACCATGATCAGCACCACGTTGACCAGGGTGAAGACGACGGTGCGCCCGGTGACCGACCAGAAGTCCGGGTCGGTCAGCTGCTCCTTGTAGTTGTCGAAGCCGGTCCACTCCGTGAGGTGCATGACCAGCTGGCGCCTGTTGAGGTTCTGGAACGACAGCAGGACCGTCTTGACCAGCGGCCAGCCCAGCAGGGCGATGGTCGCCAGGGTGGCCGGCAGCAGCAGCAGGTACGGCGCGAATCGGGAGCCCAGCCCGGGGGCGCCCGCCGGTCTGGTGCGCTTCGGCTCGGCGCCGCCGGCACCGCCGCCCGCGGCAATCGTCCCGGTGCCGTCCACCACGGCCTCCCCCGCGTCCGGGGACGGTGCCTGCACCCGCTCTGAATGCACAGCCATCGTTCTCACTTCCTCACAACCCGACCACGACGGACGGGCGCCGCCCACCGGCCCCCCGCCGGGAGCCGGTGAGCGACGCCGCTCGATGCCTACTGCTTCTGGTTGAGCCGCTTCGCGATCTCGTCGTCGTACTTCTTGGCCGTGGCGGCGTAGTCGCCACCCTGGAGGGCGGCGGTCAGGAAGTCCTTGATCGGGTTCGGCTTGTCCTCGACGCTGGCCCAGTTCGGGGTGTTCGGGGTGATGCCGCCGACCGCCGCGGCCGTCTGGGCGGCCTTCGCGAAGTCACCGGTGATCTGGCTGTTCAGCGCGGCCTTGTTGGGGATGTTGCCCGCGGCGGCGACCAGGCCCTCGTTCTTGTCGTTGAGGGCGACCTTCAGGAAGTCCTTCGCCATGTCGGTGTTCTTGCTCTGCGAGGCGACCGCGAGGTTCGAGCCGCCGAGGAAGACACCGGAGGGCTTGTCGGCGGTCTTGCCCGGGAGCGGGAAGAAGCCGATCTTGTCCTTGGCCATCTCCTCCGGCTTGGGCAGCTCCCAGCCGAGGGCGATCATGGCGCCGACGTTGCCCTTGGCGAAGACGTCCTTCTGCTGCGGGGTGGCCTCGTCCTTGTCCTTCGGACCGGTGGCCGAGTAGCCCTGCAGCTTCTTGTAGGTCTCGAAGGCCTTCTGCGCCTCGGGCGAGGACAGGCCGCCGACCCACTTGTCGCCGTCCTTCTTGGCGATCTTGCCGCCCTCACCGGTCAGCAGGCCGAAGTAGGTGTACCACTCCTGGCCCGGCAGGTAGATCGGGTCGGCGACGCCCTCGGTGCCCTTGAGCTTGTCGAGGTCGGTGTAGAACTCGTCCAGGGTCTTCGGGGTGTCGGTCAGGCCGGCCTTGGCCCACAGGTCCTTGTTGTAGGCGACGACGCGGTTGGATACCCACCACGGGGCGGCGTACTGCTTGCCGTCCAGGATCGCGGCCTCGTTCTGGTTGGCGGCCCAACCGTCGCCCCCCAGGGCGGACTTGTCCTTGGTGATGTCCAGCAGGCCGCCCGAGGCCGCGTAGCCGGCGGTCTGGGTGTTGCCGATCTCCAGGACGTCGACGGAGCCCTCGGACAGCGCGGCGGTGACCTTCGGGCCGATGCCGTCCCACTCCTGGATCTGGAAGTCGACCTTGGAGCCCGGGTAGGTGGTCTCGAAGTCCGCCTTGACCGCGTCCGTCCAGCCCTTCGGGGCCGAGCCGGTCATCAGCCACACCTTCAGCGTCTTGCCCTTGTACTTGTCGGCCGCCGAGGAGGACGACGACTTCGAGTCACCGTCGCTCTTCTTGCCGTCCGAGCCGCAAGCCGCCAGGCCGACGACCATTGCTGCGACGCCGACCGCCGCGATGAGCTGACGCTTCACGCCATCCTCCTGAGGGATGCCTGGTTTACCCCCGTCGGGCGGCAGCGGCGGACCCACACAAAGCGGGGGAAACGGTGCCGCGGAACCCTTCGAACGGGTGGGGGGATGAATAGTGACCGGCCTAGTGGTGTAGACCAGATGCCTGGAGCTTGGCCTAGACCAATGGGCCTGTCAACGGCTGTTCGACCGATCTCGACCACCCGTTATCAAGCCGACACCGCACATCGTTCATCGCGTGATGAGGTATTCGTTCCGCAGCCATACATGCAACGATGTGAGCCGTTAACGATGTGGTGGGGCCTGTGAAGGCCCTGCGAGAAGCGGGAGAACAGGTCCGATGAGCAGCGACGGGGGAACCACCGCCCAGGCCGAAGACCCCGAGGTGAAGAACCTCCCGACCCAGGCCGGCACCGACCCGACCGCGCGCGTCCCCAAGTACTACGGGCTCAAGCGCCACCTGCTGCAGCTCACCGAGACCCAGCCGGCCGGCACCCCGGTCCCGCCGGAGCGCGCCCTGGCCGCCCAGTTCGACACCTCGCGCACCACCGTCCGCCAGGCCCTGCAGGAACTGGTCGTCGAGGGCCGGCTGGAGCGCATCCAGGGCAAGGGCACCTTCGTCGCCAAACCCAAGGTCGCCCAGGCGCTGCAGCTCACCTCCTACACCGAGGACATGCGGGCCCAGGGCCTGGAACCCGCCTCGCGGCTGATCGAGATCGGCTACATCACCGCCGACGACCACCTCGCCCCGCTGCTCGACATCAAGCCCGGCGGGCGCGTGCTGCGGATCGAGCGGCTGCGCCTGGCCAACGGCGACCCGATGGCCATCGAGGTCGCGCACCTCTCCGCGAAGCGCTTCCCCGCCCTGCGGCGCAACCTGGCCAAGCACAACTCGCTGTACGCGGCACTGCGCGAGGTGTACGGGGTCACCGTGGCCGAGGCCGAGGAGACCATCGAGACCACCCTGGCCAACCCGCGCGAGGCCGGGCTGCTCGGCTCCGACCTCGGCCTGCCGATGCTGCAGCTGTCCCGGCACTCCTTCGACGCCGAGGGCAACCCGGTCGAGTGGGTCCGCTCCATCTACCGGGGCGACCGCTACAAGTTCATCACCCGCCTGAAGCGCCCGGAGTAGGCGCCCGGAGCGGGCACCCGGGACGGCTCCCGCAACGGGTGCCACCCCCGACTGAAGCGTCCGGCGCGGACGCACTCCCCCACCGCGCCACGGGCACCGGCGCGCGCGACCCGCGCGCCGGTGCCTGCCGCTTCCCGTGACGGTGTTTTTCGCGTCCCGCGACAGCGGGGATCGGTCGGTCACGTCCGGCTGGTGGGAAGTTCCGCCGTTCCCGGTGACATGGATCACTCCATGCTCTAGATTGCGCAGCCGTACTGACTGCCGATCACCGATGGTGCTGCCCGGCGGGCTCGCGGGGGCGTGCGGTGCTCCCGGGGCTGCGGCGCCGACGGGGAGAACCCTCCGGAGCGGAGCCGAAGATGCCGTCTGATCCCGATACGTTCGAAGATGTCATGCCCGAGCCAGTCGGGGGGCCCGTCCCGGCGGTGACCCCCGAGCGGGTGCTGGCCGGGCTCGCCCTGCTCGTGCCGATCGTCGCGATGCTCTGGGTGTCCTCGTACGACAAGTCGGACCCGGCGGTGGCCGGGATGCCGTTCTTCTACTGGTACCAGCTGCTCTGGGTGCCTGCGTCGGCCGTCTTCACCGTCGCCGCCTACCTGCTGATCAACCGGGACGAGAAGGCCCGCAAGGCGGCCCGGAAGGGCGGTGCCCGATGAAGGACGTCAACGTGCCGGCCCTCGTGGTCTTCGTGCTGTTCTTCGCCCTGGTCACCGTGATGGGCTTCCTCGCCTCGCGCTGGCGCCGCGCGGACGACGCGGCGCACCTGGACGAGTGGGGCCTGGGAGGGCGCAGCTTCGGGACCTGGGTGACCTGGTTCCTGCTCGGCGGCGACCTGTACACCGCGTACACCTTCGTCGCCGTCCCGGCCGCCGTGTACGCCACCGGCGCGGCCGGGTTCTTCGCCGTGCCGTACACGATCATCGCCTACCCGCTGGTCTTCCTCTTCCTGCCGCGGCTCTGGTCGGTCTCCCGGGTGCACGGCTACGTGACCCCGGCCGACTTCGTCCGCGGCCGGTACGGCTCGCGGCCGCTCTCCCTGGTGGTCGCGCTGACCGGGATCCTGGCCACCATGCCGTACATCGCCCTGCAGCTCGTCGGCATCCAGGCGGTGCTGGACGTGCTGGGCGTCGGCGGCGGGGAGAACGCCAACTGGTTCGTCAAGGACCTGCCGCTGTTCATCGCCTTCGGCGTGCTGGCCGCCTACACCTACTCCTCCGGCCTGCGCGCCCCGGCGCTGATCGCCTTCGTCAAGGACGCCCTGATCTACATCGTGATCATCGTCGCGGTGATCTACATCCCGATCCGCCTCGGCGGCTACGGGCACATCTTCGACGCGGCCGCGCACAAGTTCAGCGCACCGGGCGCCAAGGGCTCGATGACCGTCCCGCACGACAAGCAGTGGACGTACGCGACGCTGGCCCTCGGCTCGGCGATGGCCCTGTTCATGTACCCCCACTCGGTGACCGGCGTGCTGGCCTCCAAGTCCCGCAACACCGTGCGCCGCAACATGGCGATCATGCCCGCGTACTCGCTGATGCTGGGCCTGCTGGCGCTGCTCGGCTTCATGGCGATCGCGGCGGGCGTCGGCAAGGGCGACAAGACCTACAACGCCCAGCTCTCGGTGCCGCAGCTGTTCGCGAGCATGTTCCCGGACTGGTTCACCGGCGTGGCCTTCGCCGCGATCGGGATCGGCGCGCTGGTGCCGGCCGCCATCATGTCGATCGCGGCGGCCAACCTGTTCACCCGCAACGTCTACAAGGACTGGCTCAAGCCCGCCGCCACCCCCGCCGACGAGACCAGGGTCGCCAAGGCGGTCTCGCTGCTGGTGAAGGTCGGCGCGCTCGTCTTCGTCCTCGGCATGGACAAGCAGGCCGCGATCAACCTGCAGCTGCTGGGCGGCCTGTGGATCCTGCAGACCTTCGTCGCCATCGTCGGCGGCCTGTTCACCCGCTGGTTCCACCACTGGGCGCTGTTCGCGGGCTGGGCGGCCGGCATGGTCTACGGCACCTGGAAGGCGTACGGCCTCGCCAGCCCGGCCACCAAGCACTTCGGCGGCAACGCCGCCGAGATCCCGGGCATCGGCGAGATCGGCTACATCGGCCTGACCGCCTTCGCGCTGAACCTCGCCGTCGCGGTGGCGCTCACCCTGGTGCTGCGGGCCGCCAAGGCGCCCGAGGGCCCGGACGAGACCAAGCCGTCCGACTACAGCGCCGACGCCGGCGACGACGAGCTGAAGAACGCGCCGGAGCCCGTAGCGGCGCACTGATTCGCGACGTACGCGCCCTGTGATCGTGCCGCCTTCTCCGTGAACACTGGAGAAGGCGGCGCGATCATATGTATGAACAGGCGTGCACGCCGGGCACCACCAGACCGGACCGGCAACCGGCCGGGACCTGATCGACCACGGGGAGCTCGCGGCCATGGCAGAACTCGGCACCACCCTCAACGGCCAGCACCAGTCCACCCAGGGCCAGCACCACCACCTCACGGCCCACCGTCCGGCGGCGGCCACCCGGCTGCCGTCCGTCCTGATCGCGACCCGGCACGGCGAGTCCACCGCCAACGTGGAGTTCCAGCTGGCCGAGGCCGCCGGCGCGCTCAGCGTCCCGATCAGCTGCCGCGACGCCGACATCCCGCTGTCGCTGCACGGCCGGGAGCAGGCCCGGGGCCTCGGCCGCTGGTGGGCCGCCCTGCCCAGCGCCGACCGGCCGCGCAGCGTCTGGTGCTCGCCGTACGTGCGCACCGCGGAGACCGCCGGAATCGCGCTCGCCCAGGCCGCCGGGCTCGGCGCCGTCCCGGTCTCGCTGGCCGTCCGCTACGACGAGCGGCTGCGCGACCGCGAGCTCGGCGTCCTGGAGATGCTGCCGAAGGCCGCCATCGAGACCAAGCACCCGGAGGAGGCGGCCCGGCGCCGCAAGATGGGCGAGCTCTACTACCGCCCGCCCGGCGGCGAGTCCTGGGCCGACGTCGCGCTGCGGGTGCGCAGCCTGCTGCGGGACGTCTGCGAGGAGGAGGCCGGCCGGCCCGTCCTGCTGGTCGCGCACGACTGCACGGTGCTGATGCTCCGCTACGCGCTGGACCGGCTCACCGAGGAGCAGCTCGTCGCGCTCGGGCCGGTGCACAACTGCTCCACCAGCATGTGGCGGGCCCAGGAGGGGCGGCTGCGGCCGGACCGCTGGAACGTCGTCGACCACCTGTCGGCCGCGGAGGACTGACGCACCGCCACGTCCCCGCCCTCGCGCCGATACCGCGCCGCCGACGCCGTCACGCCGGTGCCGTCACACCAGCGACGGATCGGCGAAGCCGCGCCGGTAGGACAGCGGCGTGGTGCCCAGCCGGCGGCCGAAGTGGTGCCGCAGCGCGGCCGCGTTGCCGAAGCCGCAGCGGGCGGCGATCGCGTCCACCGGCTCGGTGGTGGACTCCAGCAGCCGCTGGGCGAGCAGCACCCGTTGCCCGACCAGCCAGCGGTGCGGGGTGGTCCCGGTCTCCTGCCGGAACCGGCGGGCGAAGGTGCGCGGCGACATGTGCGCCCGGGCGGCCAACTGCTCGACGGTGGACTCCTCGTCGAGGTGGTGGCGCATCCAGTCGAGCAGCGGGGCCAGCGAGTCGCCGCCGCCCTCGGGCAGCGGGCGGTTGACGAACTGGGCCTGCCCGCCCTCCCGGTGCGGCGCCACCACCATCCGGCGGGCGATCTCCCGGGCCACCTCGGCGCCCTGCACCTTGCGCACCAGGTGCAGGCAGGCGTCGATGCCGGCCGCCGTCCCCGCGGAGGTGATCACCGGGTCGTCGTCCACGTACAGCACGTCCGGCTCGACGGTGGTCAGCGGGAAGCGCGCGGCCAGTGCCTCGCCGTACCGCCAGTGCGTCGCGGAGCGGCGGCCGTCCAGCAGCCCGGCGGCCCCCAGGACGAAGGCGCCGCTGCAGATGGAGAGCACCCGGCCGCCGTCCGCCACCACCGCGCGCAGCGCCGCCAGCAGCGGCTCGGGGTACTGCGCGCGGACGCCCGACGCGGTGACCACCGCGAGGTCGGCGCCTGCCAGCCGCTCGGGGCCGTGCGGGACGTCCACCGTGAAGCCCGAGTGGGTGGCGTGCGGCCCCGGACGGGCGCCGGCGATCGCGAAGTCGTAGCCGGGCAGTCCGTCGTCGGTCCGGTCGAGGCCGAACACCTCGCAGGCGACGCCCAGTTCGAAGGGGTGGATCTCCTCCAGCACCACCGCGACCACGTTCTGCAGCATGCCCCCGCTGTTCCGCATGCCGTCCAGGATGCCCCGGGCGCCCCGCGCGGGGGAAGACGTCGGATGGCAGGATTTCGGGGGCATCGGTCATTCCTGCCACTCGTGGGCGCCGCCGCGCCCGGCCAGAGTGGAGCGCATGGACAACGACACCATCGCCGGCGCACTCGCCCTGGCCGGAGCCGTCGGCGGCTTCGGCCTGCTCGGCGTCCTGATCGGCCGCGAGGTCTCCCGCGGCGCGGCGGCCGGCCGCGACAACCACCACCGCCCGGGCGGCTACCCGGCCGACCTCGCCCGGCCCGACCGGCTGTACGGCACCGCGCCCACCACCCCACCGCACCCGTCCGCCCCGGCCCGCACCCCGGCCGAGGCGGCCCGTTCGACCCCGGAGCGTCGCACCCCGGAGCGTTGCACCCCGACCGGCTCCGGCACACTGGCCGCATGGACTACCTCATCCGCCCGGCCCTTCCGGAGGACCTCGAAGACGCCGGCCGCATCACCGTCGAGGCCTTCGTCGGCGGCGGCTTCACCTCGCCCGGGAGCAGCTACGTCGAGCTCCTGCGCGACGCCGAGCGCCGGGCCCGGGAGGCCGAGCTCCTGGTCGCGGTCGACCCGGCCGAGGGACGGGTCCTCGGCTGCGTGACCTTCGCGGTCGGCGGCACCGAGTGGGCGGACATCGCCACCGAGCGCGAGGGCGAGATCCGGATGCTCGCCACCGACGCCGCCGCCCGCGGCCGGGGCGTCGGCGAGGCGCTGGTGCGCGCCTCCCTCGCCCGCACCCGCGAACTCGGCCTGGCCGGCATGGCGTTCTCCACCCGCCCGGAGATGACCGCCGCCCACCGCGTCTACGAGCGGGTCGGCTTCCGGCGCACCCCCGAGCGCGACTGGGCGCCGTACCCGGGGATGGACCTGATGGTCTACACCCTGGCGTTCTGAGCGCCGGTCACGCCCGCGCGGCGCGGGTCACGGCTGCTTGTCGTAGCCGGGCGCCACGTAGACGGTGTACTGGCCGTGCGGGCCGCTCTTCACGACGGTGACCACCCGGTACCCGGCGGCCTTCAGCGTCGGCTGGATCGCCTTGTCGGTGGCCCCGGTCTGGGTGAAGTCCAGGACCACGACCTTCCACTCGTGCGCCTGGATGCCGGCCTGGATCGCGGGGACGCCGTTCTGCATCTCGCCGGTGGCCGGGTCGCGGCGGAAGACCGCCACCAGGTCGTGCCACTGCTGCCAGTTGCTCTGCTTGCGCAGGTAGTACGCCGGGACGTTGTAGTTCTCGACCAGGTACTTGTCCTCGCCCTTGACGATGTACGGCTCCAGCGCGGCGACGAACCCCTTCGAGTTCGACCACTCGCCGTACATCTCCCGGCCCTGGGCGGCGCCCACCCAGGCCAGCGGGCCGACCACCAGCACGGCGGCCGCCACCCCGGCCACCAGGTGCAGGCGGCCCTTCAGCCACAGCACCGTGCGGGCCAGCACCAGGCCCACCACGACGCAGGAGAACCAGGCACCGAAGTCGACGTGCTTCTGCAGCGACAGCCAGGTGTGGATGCGGACCTGGTTCACCGGCGCCATCAGCCCGGCCAGCAACAGCAGGACAGCCAGCCAGAACTCGGGCCAGGCCGCGCCGCCGCGCCGGCGTGCCCGCACCAGCTGCACCACCACGCCGATCAGCGCCACCACCAGCAGCGGGCCGACCCAGCGGGCGGCCTCCGAGGCCACGTAGGAGTACGAGTCGTGGCCGGGGGCGCGCTTGAGCGTGGTGTGGTTGAAGCCGTTGACGTAGCGCTCGCCGGCCGCCGCGGCCGCCGCCCCGACCGCCACCACGAAGGTGAGCAGGACCAGCAGCCCGCGCCGCCAGGCCTCCCGGGAGCGCAGCGACCCGCGCGGCCCGGCCAGCACCGCGATGCCCGCCACCACCGGGACCCACAGCAGCGCGGCGTACTTGGTGGCGCCGGCCAGCGCCAGCAGCAGACCGGAGGCGACCAGGCTCGGGTACCCGCCGCCGGTGGTCAGCCGCACCGCGAAGTACCCGGCCCAGGCGAGGATCGCCAGTGCCATCGCGTCGTAGGTGGCCAGGCCGCCCAGGAACTGGGTGGGGCCGAGCGCCACGAAGGCCGCCGCCGCGCAGAAGGCCGCGAGCGAGCCGTGCAGCCGCCGGGTCGCCAGGTGGACGGCCACGGTGGCGGAGAGCATGAACACCAGGCTGAGCAGCCGGGCGCCGTTCAGCCCGCCGACGAAGTCCGCGGCGGCCACCACGACCGGGTAGATCAGCGGGGAGCCGGAGAAGAAGGTCTCGTACGTCGACACCGGGGTGCCGTGCCGCAGGTGCGCGATCTCCTGGTAGCCCGCGTAGATGTAGGTGCCCTCGTCGATGAAGGCGGTGTTGCTGAGGATCAGGTGGTACGAGAGCGCGCCCTGGACGAGCAGCACGGCCAGCAGCGGCAGCCAGTCGGCCCGCAGCGCCGGTCGGGCCGGGTGCGGCAACCGGGGCGGGCCGGACTTGCGGCGGCGCCGGTCGGCCGGGGACGGCTGCGCCGGCGCGGCGGCCGCGCGGTCGCGCTCGCCGAGGGCCACCCCGCCCCGCCTGGCCCCGCCCAGGACGGGCTTGCGGGTGGACTCGGGCCGGATCCAGCGGCCGTCCGCGCTCATCAGTACTGCTCCTCATCTGGGCTATCGCATCCGGACGCGCGCCGGCGGGCGCGCGCCCCGGGGCGCGCTTCGGCCGCCGCCCCCCCACTGCCGGGGCGCGGCGGCCGGACGATCGGGGGGCCGGGCGGCCCCGGGCGGGCTCAGCCGCTGAGCCAGGCCCCCACCGGCGGGACGGACGGCGGCGAGCTCGGACCGGCGACGATCTTGACGATGTCGGCCTCCGGCAGCACCTGGCTCCAGAGCTGGATGTCGGCGACCGCGCCGTGCCAGGGGTCGGCCCACTGCGAGTTGGAGCTCAGCCGCCCCACCTGCAGGGAGTTGGTGCCGCTCGGCTGCACCCCGGCCGACTTGGCCGAGGACTGCGGAGCGCCGTTGACGTACAGGGTGAGCTGGCCCGTCGGGTCGTCGTACACCCCGGTCAGCAGCACCCACTGGTTGACCGTCGCGTCGCCCTTGGACCAGGCGATCGCCGAACCGCCGCCCGGCACCTGGACCTTGAAGTACCACTGGTCGTGCCCGTTGTTGTTGGCCCGGCCCAGCGAGTACGAGTAGTACTGGCCGTCGCCCTGGCTGACCGCGCTGCGGTTGCCGTTGGGCAGGTCGACCAGCACCCGGGCGGAGACCGTGAAGCTCTTGTTCACGTCGACGATCGAGGTGGAGGTCGAGGCGAAGGAGTCCGGCCCGCTGGGCAGCCTGAGGACCTGTCCGGAGAACCCGGCCATCGTCCCCTGCTTGGCGTCGGCGCCGAGGTTCAGCGGCACCGGGCCCGTCTTGGCGGGCAGGCTGCCGACGGTCGGCGGGCTGTCGATGCCCTTGACCGGCGGGGCGCTCGACGGGGTCGACGGGCCGGTCGAGACCGGGGCCGTCGGGCTCGCCGAGGTGGTGTTCTGCGCGGTCTTCTCGGTGTCCTTGGAGTGCTGGTAGTACCAGAACCCGCCGCCACCGGCCGCCGCCACCACGACCACGGCGGTCAGCACGCCCACCAGCTTGAGCCGGCGGCCGCGCTTGGCGGCCTGCTCGTTACGCTCGGCCAGCGCCTCCCAGTCCGGCGTGCCGGAGGAGCCGGCCGGTGGCGGGAAGCCGCCCTGCTGCTGCCACGGCATCGCGGGCTGCGTGGGCTGCGCCGGCTGCGCGGCCGACGGGAAGGCCTGCGGGCCGGGCTGCGGCGCGGGCGGCTGCGGGCCGGGCTGCGGGACGGCCTGGGGCTGCTGCTGGACGGGCTGCTGCGGCGCGGGCTGCTGCTGGACGGGCGGCGGCGCCACCGGGCCCGGCTGCACCGGACCGGGCACCACCGGGGCCGGCCCGCCGCCCGGCTGCGGCACCGGCGGCACCGGCTGCGGGAACGGATGGGGCGTCACCTGCTGGGGCTGTTGCGCAGGCGCACCGGGCGGCGGCCCGTAGCCGGACGCGGGGCCGAAGGCACCGCTCGGAGACTGCGGTGGCACACCGGTGGCCGGAGCGGCCCCCCCGGCCGGTGCCTGCTGCGGTGGCGTGGGCGGCTGGCCCGGCTCGCCACTCGGTACCGGTCGATCGCTCATGGCCGGAATGCTAGGGCATCCGCCCCGACACGCCCATGGGGGGTGCGCGGACGGAACGTCAGTGCCTTTCCGTTCCCGGTCGCGCGGCGCCCCGTCACGCAACCCCGTTGTACGGCAGCTTCCAGCGCTGCGAGACGGTGTCCGCGCACGGCCGCAGCAGCACCGGCGTGCCGTCCGCGAGCGCACCGCCCGCGGTGCCCAGGCACAGGCCCGAGTCCGGGTGCCGCAGTCGCTGCCCGGAGGCGGCCACCCAGCGCTGCGCCGAGCCGCCGGTGCACTCGGCCAGCGTCACCGACGCGCGGTCGGCGGTCGGCGCCAGGCAGGCCGCTCCGCCGCGCAGCGAGCCGTCGTTGCCCACCGTCCAGCCGGTCGAGACGCCCGGATCGCCGCAGGTCCCGACGGTCACCGGGGTGCCCGCGAGCCCGCCGCCGCCGTGCCGCAGGCAGATCCCGGGCGCCCCCGCCGGGACCTCCCCGGCCGGCAGGCCGACCCGGTTGTGGAAGGCGAAGGACTCGCTGCGCAGGCCGGTGCCGCCGCTCCACACCTCGAAGCCCGCCTGCACCCGGCACAGGTAGGAGCCCTTGGGAACGTACCCGCGGGCCATCGCGTCGGCGGTGAACAGCCGCAGGTTGAGGCCGCGGGTGGTGTGGGTCGGCGCCGTGCGCACGTAGCTGATGACGCTGTGCGGGCCGGTGATCGGCGCCTGGTAGACGTGGTAGCTCGCGTCCCCGAACTGCTGGGAGTCCGCGACCTTGTCGCCGGCCGGGCGCACGCTGTCGGTGGCGTCCAGCCAGACCATCACCTCGGCGCTCTCCCCCGGCAGGCAGTTGTCCGGGGTGGAGCCGTACCAGAGGTCGAAGGAGAGGTTGAAGGAGCCGCTGACCCGGCCGTTGGCGTCCCAGTCGGCGGTCGCGTCGCCCAACGCGCTGACCGGGACGGGCAGTCCGCTCGCGCCCGGGGCGGTGGAGACGTTGGGGTAGGCGCCCGGGGCGAGCGGGTTCTTCGGGACGAAGTCGCGGATCTGGCCCACCGTGAACCCGCTGTCCCCGACCGGGTCCACGCAGACCGTGCCCGCGGTGTTCCACGGGTTCGGTTCGAGGACCTTCGACCCGCCGTCCATCGCCAGCTTGGGGAACGGCTCCTGCACGGTCGAGCAGAGGCCCGACCCGGCCACCGCCGTCGTCGCGGTGACGGCCGGCGGCTGCTCCACCGCCCCGACCTCGCCGCTGCACCCGGCCAGCAGCGCCGCGACCGCGCCGAACGCGGCCGCCGCCCGCAGACCCCGCGCCACGCGTCCGGCCGAGCCGTCCTCGATGATCATCACTCTTCCCCGAACCGTCCTCACCCGCTGGGCGGACACCGTACACAAGCGCTCCACCCGCACTTCCGTTCACATCACGATCGGAACTCGATATCGGTTCCGGGTCGCCGACCGAAGAGGGGGGAGA
Organism: Kitasatospora sp. NPDC038210; assembly: GCF_055600605.1. Taxonomy (NCBI): domain Bacteria; kingdom Bacillati; phylum Actinomycetota; class Actinomycetes; order Kitasatosporales; family Streptomycetaceae; genus Kitasatospora; species Kitasatospora sp. NPDC038210. The sequence continues at coordinate 247,429 of NZ_JBVJYK010000006.1, forward strand.
GAACTCACAGCAACCGGTCCCGTACGATCCTGGCGTCCCCCCGCGAACCGACCGACAACGGCCGCCGTGCGGGGAAGGTTCAGACTCAACACGGCTTCGGGGGAGTAGAGCACGTGACTGTCACCGAGGGCACGCGACTCGCGGGCAGCGGTCAAACGCCCGTCTCACGACGCCGGAGCCGACGGGACCCGGCCGCCCGCAACCAGTGGGGCCTGCTCCCCCAGCCCCCGGACAACACCGAGAAGTACCTGTACGCGCGCACCAACCTCTGGGTGCTGACCTGCTTCTCCGTCATCAGCTTCGGCTGCATGGTGGCCAGCGAGATCGGTCTGCTCAGCGCGACGCCCTGGTTCTTCGTGTTCGTCCCGCCGCTCGCCTTCACCATCGCCTACTACCTGATCTCCCGGTGGGTGCACGGCTTCAACCAGACCTTCGACCTCGCCGCGCACCGCGTCCTGGTCAAGTCCTGGCAGCCGGAGCGCCATCCGACCGTCGACGTCTTCCTGCCCGTCGCCGGCGAGCCGATCGAGGTGCTGCACAACACCTGGACGCACGTCGCCCGGCTGCGCGACCACTACCCGGGCGAGGTCACCCCGTACGTCCTCGACGACAGCAACAGCCCGCAACTCGCGCAGATGGCCGTCGACTTCGGGTTCGTCTACGGCACCCGGAACAAGCTCGGCTGGTTCAAGAAGGCCGGCAACCTGCAGTTCGGCTTCCGCAACTCCGACAGCGACTACATCCTCATCCTGGACGCCGACTTCGCGCCCCGGCCGGACCTGCTGAACGAGATGCTCCCCTACATGGAGGCCGACCCCCGCCTCGGCATCGTCCAGTCCCCGCAGTTCTTCCGCATCCTGGACTCGCAGAACTGGATCGAGCGCGGCGCGGGCGCCGTCCAGGAGCTGTTCTACCGGACGGTGCAGGTCTCCCGGCAGCGCAACGACGGCGCCATCTGCGTCGGCAGCTGCGCGGTCTACCGGCGCGCCGCGCTGGAGGAGAACGGCGGCACCACGCTGATCGGCCACTCCGAGGACGTGCACACCGGCTTCGACCTGCGCCGCCTCGGCTGGGACCTGCAGTACATACCCGTGGCGCTCGCCACCGGTGTCTGCCCGGACAACGTCGGCGGCTTCTTCAACCAGCAGTACCGCTGGTGCACCGGCTCGATGAGCCTGCTCGGCAGCAAGAAGTTCTGGACCACCAAGCTCCGGCCGGTCACCCGCGCCTGCTACCTCTCCGGGTTCTTCTACTACATCCACACCGCGCTGTTCACCGTCGTCTCGCCGCTCATCCCGATCGTCCTGCTGCTCGCCCGGCCCGACCTGATCCGCTGGCAGAACACCGCGCTGGTGCTGCCCGGACTGCTCTACGCGACGGTCGTCTTCCCGCTCTGGCACCGCAACCCCTACCGGCTGGAGGCCTGGGCCGCCCGCATGATGTACGGCTGGGCGCACGTCTTCGCCATCTGGGACATCGTGCGCCGCAACCGGATGGCCTGGCAGCCGACCGGCTCCAGCGGCGCCAAGAAGAACAAGACCCGCCGCTTCTGGATCGCCGTCATCGCCTGGGGCGGCGGGACGGCCCTGCTCTGGGTGTTCCTGAGCATCTGGCGGATGCTCACCATGGGCCCGCTGAACTTCGCCCTCGTCCTCGCCTCCGGCCTGTTCTACGCCACCATCGTGGGCCGGGTCCTCGTCCAGCCGCGCCCCACGGAAGCAGTGTGATCGCCATGACCGCACACCCCCGGCGGGCCGGTCGGCTCCGGCGCCGGCTGGCGCTCCCGGTGCTGACGGCCGGCCTGCTGTTCCTCACCGCCTGCGGCCCGGAGGACCCGGGCTTCGCGATGCAGAAGGGCTTCGCCCCGCCCGCCCCGGCCGCCACCACCGCCCCGGGCCAGGCGGCCGGCGGCGCCGCGGCCGCGGCCGGTGCCGCCTCCGCCCCCACCGGGGCCGCCAATCCCAAGGCCCTGCCGGCCGGCGTCCCGTACGACGTCACGCCGCTGCTCAAGCCCGGCCTCAAGTACCTCGGCGCCGCCCTGCCCGACGTCCCCGCCTCGATGGACGCGCTGGGCCCCTACAGCGCCACGATCGGCAAGCAGCCCAACGTCCTGGAGTACTACGCCCACTGGAAGGGCGGCTTCGACACCGCCGGCGTGCGGCGGATCTACGAGGCCGGGGCGCTGCCCTACATGGCCTGGGAGCCGTACGACCACTCGCTCGCCTCGATCGCGGCCGGGGACACCGACGACTACGTGCGCGGCGTCGCCAAGGCCGTCGCCAAGCTCAACCTGCCGATCGCCGTCAGCATCGCCCACGAGATGAACGGCGACTGGTACCCGTGGGGCCGCCAGGCCTCAAGCCCGGCGGACTTCGTCGCGGCCTGGCGCCACGTCCACGACATCTTCGACCAGGCCGGCGCGACCAACGTGATCTGGGTGTGGAGCCCCAACATCACCGACCCCGCGCCCAACACCCGCCTGGCGCCGTACTACCCCGGCGACACCTACGTCGACTGGGCCGGCATGACCGGCTACTTCACCAAGAGCGGGCCGAAGACCTTCGAGACCCTGTACGGGCCGACCATGGCCGAGATCCGCACCTTCTCCAAGAAGCCCTTCTTCATCAGCGAGACCGCCTCCGAGCAGGGCAAGCGCCAACGCGCCGACATCGACCAGCTGTTCTCCGGGCTGGAGGCGCACGACGACATCGTCGGCTTCGTCTGGTTCAACATCGTCAAGCGGGCGGACTGGCGGGTCGAGGCGGTCCCGGACACCCTCGCCGCCTTCAAGCAGCGCGTGTCCGACCCCCGCTACGGCTTCGACATCCGGAACCCCCGATGAGCACTGACTCCGACTTCAACCCGTTCGCCCCCATCCCGCGCCGCCGCGCGCCGAAGGGCGACGCACCGCCCGGCGGCGCCGTGCCCGACGGGCCCGCGCCCCACGGCAGCCGGCACGGCGGAAGCGAGCACGACGGCAGCACGCCCGATGGGCCCGCGCCCGACCGCGCCACGCCCGAGCGCACCGAGCCCGCCGGCACCGCGACCGGCCGCGCCGCCCGTCGCCGGGCCGCGGCGTCGGAGCCGACCGTCCCCGGGCCCCGCACGGACACCGCCGCGCCGACCGCAGCACCGGCCACCGCGGCGACCGCGACCGCCGTGGCCAACCCCGACGGCATCGAGCTGGCCCCGTACACCATCCCGCAGGTCCCCGCGATCGGCTGGGACCCGGGCACCAGCCCGCGCCGCCGCTGGATCGCCCGCGGCCTGCTCGGCGCCGTCCTGGCCGTCCAGGCCGCGCTCTCGCTGCGCCTGCTCGCCGCCGCGCACCCCGACGAGGCCGCCGCCATGGTCGCCGGCCGCCAGCAGCTCGCCCACCTGATGCACGGCACCCCGGTCACCACCGACCTGGTCGACCGGATCAACGGCTCGCCCTGGCTCTACCCGCCGCTGGCGGGCGCGGCCGCCGACGCCAACGGCATCTGGGGCACCCGGCTGCTCAGCCTCGGCTTCGCGCTGGTCACCACGGTGCTGCTGTACTCGCTGACCCGCCGGCTGTTCAACGAGCGGGTCGCGATCTGCGCGATAGCCGTCTACGCCGTCCTGCAGTCCACCGTGGTGGTCGGCTTCTACGCCGCCCCCGAGTCCCTCGCCGTGCTGCTGGTCGCCCTCGCGGCCTGGGCCACGGTGTTCACCTCACGGCGACATCCGGCGCTGGTCCTGACCGCCGCCCCGGCCGCCGCACTCGCCTGCGCCGTCGCGTACTCCGCGGCCTTCGCCGTGCCCGCCCTGGTCGGCCTCGCGCTGGCCACCGCCCGTCCGCACCGCCGGTTCGGCCCGGCCGCCCTGCGCGCCCTGCTGCTGGCCGCCGGCACCGTCGTCCTGCTGCTGCCGTACGGCACGCTGGGCGAGATCGCCGGGTGGTCGCCCTCGCACGGCACCGCCCCCGGCTCGGCCGAAGCCGTCCTGCTCTCCACCGCCCAGTGGAGCGGCCTGTTCACCGTCCTCGCGGTGGCCGGCACGATCGCCTACGCGCGCCGCGAGCAGATGAACGAGCACGACGCGCCCGAGAAGGAGGCCGTTCCCACCTCGCGCGGCCACCGCGCCCTGCTCGGCACCGTGCTGACCGCCACCGCCCTGGCCGTCCCGGCCGCGCACGTGTGGACCGGCACCTCCGGGGCGCTGTTCCGCCACCTCGCCTACGGCATGCTGCTGGCCGCCCCGCTCGCCGGGGTGGGCCTGACCCGGCTGGTCGGCGCCCACTTCCGCCACCCCCAGCTCGGCATCCTGGTCTGGGTCGCGCTGCTCGCCCTCGGCCTGGAGCAGTCCGCCCTGCGGTACCAGAACGGACCCGACTCCGGCCGCCTGCTGGCCGTCCTGCGGTCCCACGCGGTGCCCCAGGGGCGCTACCTCACCGAGGTCGACGGACTCGCCGAGTACTACCTCGGCGCGGTCAGCAGGCCCGAGCAGTGGGTCTCCGCGCGCACCGGCACGGAGTACCGCGACGCGGCCGGCGTGCAGCACCACGGGGACGACGGGAGCGTCGCCGCGATCCGCGACGGCTGGTTCACGATGGTCGTCCTCGACAGCACCGCGCCGCGCGCCACCGACCGCGCCCTGAGCGCCGCGCTGGCGGCCGGCGGGCAGTACCGACTGGTGGCGCAATTCACTTCGCCGACCGGCGATTCGAGCACGTACAAGGTCTATCTCAAGCACTGACCGGCCGACGGGCCCGCCCACGCGGGTGACACGACAGGCACAACATATGGTGCCGCCGCAGAGCAGCGGCACTACATGTATGCTCGCTTCTGCTGTCGATGCAGGGGAACCCGGTGCGAATCCGGGACTGCCCCGCAGCGGTGTGCGGGCGGCTGGAGCAGCTGTCCCCGCGAGTCCGAGTACCTGCCGGCGGCGTGCGCCACGGCCCTCCCGCAGAGGCCGCGCCAGCACCAAGCACCACCCCTCCGGGCCTCGCGGGCGGGCCGGGGAGACACCGTCGCGCGACGCCGTTTGCGTTCGTGCCGTGCTCCCCTGCCCCGACCGGCCCGAGGCTCCGATCACCGCCGCCGATCGCCGCCAGGAGAGAGCGCCTTGACCACCGCTGCCTCAGCCACCCTGCCCGCCCAGGGCTCCGGTACCGCCTTCATCGACCCGAAGGTCTCCGACCCCGGCGGCGCCCTGCTGCGGCTGCTCACCGACCGCAGTGTCGACCTCCCCGAGGTCGACCCCGGCCATGTCGCGGCCGCCGCGCTGCGCGGCCGCCACGCCGGCTCGGACTTCGCCGAGCTGCGCGGGCTGGCCGTGGACGCCGCCGCGTCGATGATCGCCGAGGACCCCCAGTACTCGAAGCTCGCCGCCCGCCTGCTCGCGCTGGAGATCGTCGACGAGGCGAACAGCCAGGGCGCCACGTCCTTCTCCGCCTCGATCGCCGTCGGCCACGCCGAGGGCCTGATCGGCGACACCACCGCGGACTTCGTCGCCAAGCACGCCGCCGCGCTGGACGCCCTGATCGACGCCGCGGGCGACGACCGCTTCGAGTACTTCGGCCTGCGCACCGTGCAGTCCCGCTACCTGCTGCGCCACCCGATCACCCGCAAGGTGGTCGAGACCCCGCAGCACTTCCTGCTCCGCGTCGCCTGTGGCCTGGCGGTCGGCGACAACGAGCAGTCGGTGCGCGAGGTGGCCGAGCTGTACGGCCTGATGAGCCGCCTGGAGTACCTCACCTCCTCGCCGACGCTCTTCAACTCCGGCACCCGCCACCCGCAGATGTCGAGCTGCTACCTGCTCGACTCCCCGCTGGACAACCTGGACTCGATCTACAACCGCTACGCGCAGATCGCCCGCCTGTCCAAGCACGCCGGCGGCATCGGCCTGTCCTACTCGCGCATCCGCTCGCGCGGCAGCCTGATCCGCGGCACCAACGGCAAGTCCAACGGCATCGTGCCGTTCCTGCGCACCCTCGACTCCTCGGTCGCCGCCGTCAACCAGGGCGGCCGCCGCAAGGGCGCCGCGTGCGTCTACCTGGAGACCTGGCACGCCGACATCGAGGAGTTCCTGGAGCTCCGCGACAACACCGGCGAGGAAGCCCGCCGCACCCACAACCTCAACCTGGCGCACTGGATCCCGGACGAGTTCATGCGCCGGGTCAACGCCAACGCGGACTGGTCGCTGTTCTCCCCGGCCGACGTGCCCGAGCTGGTCGACCTGTGGGGCGAGGAGTTCGACGAGGCCTACCGCAAGGCCGAGCAGGCCGGCAAGGCCGTCCGCACCATCCCGGCGCAGACCCTCTACGCCCGCATGATGCGCACCCTGGCGCAGACCGGCAACGGCTGGATGACCTTCAAGGACGCCTCCAACCGCGCCGCCAACCAGACCGCGCTGCCGGGCCGCACGGTGCACTCCTCCAACCTGTGCACCGAGATCCTGGAGGTCACGGACGACTCCGAGACCGCCGTCTGCAACCTGGGTTCGGTCAACCTCGGTGCGCACGTGGCCGTCGGCGCCTCCGCGGACGACCTGCTCGGCGCGATGGACTGGGAGCGCCTCGACGCCACCGTCCGCACCGCCGTCACCTTCCTCGACCGCGTGGTGGACATCAACTTCTACCCGACCACCGAGGCCGGGACGTCCAACTCCCGCTGGCGCCCGGTCGGCCTCGGCGTGATGGGCCTCCAGGACGTCTTCTTCAAGCTGCGGATCGACTTCGACTCCGCGCAGGCCGCGCGGCTGTCCACGCTCATCGCCGAGCGCATCATGCTCACCGCGTACGAGCGCTCCGCCGACCTGGCCGAGCAGCTGGGCCGCCACGAGGCGTACGGCGAGACCCGCGCCGCCCGCGGCGAGCTGCACATCGACCACTTCCCGACGGCCGCCCCGCAGTGGGCCGACCGGTGGAGCGCGCTGCGCGCCCGGATCGCCGAGACCGGCCTGCGCAACTCGCTGCTGCTGGCCATCGCGCCGACCGCGACCATCGCGTCCATCGCCGGCGTGTACGAGTGCATCGAGCCGCAGGTGTCCAACCTGTTCAAGCGCGAGACGCTCAGCGGCGAGTTCCTTCAGGTCAACCCGTACCTGGTGCGCGAGCTCAAGGAGCTCGGCGTCTGGGACCAGCAGACCCGCGACTCGCTGCGCGACGCCAACGGCTCCGTCCAGGAGCTGAACTGGCTGCCGGCCGAGGTCCGCTCGCTCTACCGGACGGCCTGGGAGCTGCCGCAGCGCGCGCTGATCGACCTGGCCGCGGCCCGCATGCCGTACCTGGACCAGAGCCAGTCGCTGAACCTGTTCATGGCGGCGCCGACCATCGGCAAGCTGAGCTCGATGTACGCCTACGCGTGGAAGGTGGGTCTGAAGACCACCTACTACCTGCGCTCGCGCCCCGCGACCCGCATCGCCCAGGCCGCCTCCGGTGCCGCCCGCAGCGCCGTGCCGGTCCCCGCCCCCACCATGACCCAGGCCGAGCAGGACGCCATCGCCTGCTCCCTGGAGAACCCCGAGTCCTGCGAGGCCTGCCAGTGAGCACCCCCGACGACCGCAAGATGCTGCTCGACCCCGGCTTCGAGCTGACCCTGCGCCCGATGCGCTACCCGTCGTTCTACGACCGGTACCGGGACGCGATCAAGAACACCTGGACCGTGGAGGAGGTGGACCTGCACTCCGACGTCGCCGACCTCGCCAAGCTGAGCGAGGGCGAGCGGCACATGATCGGCCGGCTGGTCGCCTTCTTCGCGACCGGTGACTCGATCGTCGCGAACAACGTGGTGCTGAGCCTCTACAAGCACATCAACTCCCCGGAGGCGCGCCTGTACCTGTCGCGCCAGCTGTTCGAGGAGGCCGTGCACGTCCAGTTCTACCTGACGCTGCTGGACACCTACCTTCCGGACCCGGAGGACCGCAACGCGGCCTTCGCCGCGGTGGAGAACATCCCCTCCATCCACCAGAAGGCGCAGTTCTGCTTCAAGTACATGAACGCGGTCGACCACATCGACTCGCTGCAGACGAAGGAGGACAGGCGGGCGTTCCTGCTCAACCTGATCTGCTTCGCGGCGTGCGTCGAGGGCCTGTTCTTCTACGGCGCGTTCGCGTACGTGTACTGGTTCCGGTCGCGCGGCCTGCTGCACGGCCTGGCCACGGGTACCAACTGGGTGTTCCGCGACGAGTCCATGCACATGGACTTCGCGTTCTCGGTGGTGGACACCGTCCGCGAGGAGGAGCCCGACCTCTTCGACGACGAGATGGCCAAGCAGGTCACGGAGATGCTGGAGGAGGCCGTCGAGGCCGAGCTCCAGTTCGCCCAGGACCTGTGCGGTGAGGGCCTGCCGGGCATGAACACCGCCTCGATGCGGGAGTACCTGCAGGCGGTGGCCGACCAGCGCCTGGCGCGTCTGGGTCTGCCGATCCGGTACGGGTCGACCAACCCGTTCGGCTTCATGGAGCTGCAGAACGTCCAGGAGCTGACCAACTTCTTCGAGCGGCGCGTCTCGGCGTACCAGGTCGCGGTCGAGGGTTCGGTCTCCTTCGACGACGATTTCTAAGTCGACAACGTTCGACGAACAGCGGAGCCGCCGTCATGGCGGCTCCGCTGTCGGTTCTCAGGGTTCGGGGGATACCCAGGCATGTCCAAGCTCCAACAGCGTGTGATCAACGGCCCGTTCGGGCCGATACAGGTCAGTCATGACCGCTGGCCGTCCGTCGTGGCCCGGGTGCAGGGGGCGGGGATGCCCACCGTCACGGTGGTGCCCGACCGCGAGCACGGCGCGATGAACATCAACGGCCACAACGTCCCGACCAGCCGGAAGGCCCGTATCCGTACGGCGGTTCTGGGCGACCGGAGCTACGAGCTGAGGTCGACCAGCCTCCGCCGGGCCGAACTGCGCCGCAACGGCAGCCTCATCGCCCACGCGCGCGGATCGTTCCGCTCGTACGCCCCGGGGAACACCATCCCCGGTCTCGATGCCAAGGTCACCTGGTCCCAGGGCATCGACCCGACGGACGTCGCGGTCGGCCAGGCCATGGTGCTGGGCTTCGGCGCCGGCGCCCCGGGCGCGGTCCTGCGGACCGTCTTCTTCTGGGTCGACAACTTCAGCTGAGGGAACAGTGGTGCCCCGCACGGCCACAGCCCGTGCGGGGCACCACTGTTGTTTTAGTCGGTCGGAAAGTCCCCGGACTTGACCCCGGAGAGGAAGGACGACCAGGCATCGGCCGGGAAGGCGAGAACCGGCCCCGCAGGGTCCTTCGAGTCCCGGACCGGCACGACGCCGGTCACACCGACCGCGATCTCCACACAGTTGCTCTGCGCGCCCGAGAACGATGACTTTCGCCAGACGAGGTCAGCAGCGACCGCGCCCTCCGGGAGGCTACTCATCGCTGTGCTTTCCTTTCGCGATGCGCTCGATGAACGCGACCGATTCCTTCCGAGGCAGTGACTCGGCCAGCGCCCGCCGGAACAGGTTGGAGTACTTGAAGACCTCTCCCGGCTCCTCGATGTAGAGCGTGCTGAGGAGGCCGTCCACGTACACGACGTCCGTCTCAGTGCTCTCGGGGAAGCTCAGGATGACGAGCGGCCCGAACAGGGCGGCATGGACATCCGACTCCTCCGGCAGCACCTGGATGTTGATGTTGGGCTGGTCTGCCATGAGGACCAGGTAGTCGAGCTGCTCTCGCATCACCGCTCGCCCACCGATCTGGTGCTTCAGCACGGACTCCGACAGCACAACCCAGAGCCGGAGCGGAGACTCACGCGTCAGCACCGCTCGCCGCTCCAGCCGGACCTTCGTCAGCTGCTCGACCTGATCCGCAGTGGCGTCCTCTATCTGCGCTCGCACGACAGCCCGCGTGTAGTCCTCGGTCTGCAAGAGCCCCGGGACAAGAAAAGTCTCCACGCTGTAGGCGTCCGAGGCATCAGCCTCCAATGAAATGTAGTCGGCATAGAGGGGCGACAGCGCGTCCGCGTACCGGTCCCACCAGCCACGCAGGCGCCCGTCCCGCGACAGGTCCTCCAGCCGGCTACGTGTCGCCGGATCCGTCACGCCGTAGAGGTCGAGCAGCAGCCGAAGGTCCACGAGCCGGATTCCGGACTGCGCGGCCTCGATTCGGCTGATCTTGCTCTCGGCACAGTCCAGCTGTCTGGCGGACTGAGCCATCGTCATCCGCGCAGCAACCCGCAGCTCCTTGAGCGTTCGAGCAAGCCGTCGCTGTCGAACCGTCGGATTCCTGTTCACGGGCACGCGTTGACCTCCCAGCAATGAGTGCGTTGCCCAGTCTGCCGCCCTCAGCCCACGACAACAATCTTTGATCATTTCCAGAGTAGAGACTTGCACTCCAGAAGAAGCCGAGGGCATGCTACTCAACGTAGTCCGCTAGGCGACACAAAGTGATCATGGCGGGCTCATCACCCGGGCATCCCCATGCCTTCTTCAGCTGCTGTCACCCGCACACTCCAGAGGTGGCCCCGCCATGCCTGAAACCGTCCCCTGCTCCCCCGCCCCCATCGAGCGGACCTGCTGGCTGCCCCGGCACCGCAAGTCCCCCCGAGCCGCCCGTCAGGAGCTCCGCTCCTTCCTGGCCCGCCACCCATCCGGCGAACTCCTGCTCCCCACCGGAGAGTTGCTGGTCAGCGAGCTGGTCACCAATGCCGTCCAGCACGCCCGGGCCCCGCGCGATCGCCAGATCTTCGTCCGCTTCAGCCTCGACCCGGACGACACCCTGCGTATCGAGGTGCACGACGCCGACAGCGAGAAGCCCGCCGTCCGTGACGCCGCCACCACCTCCGAGACCGGCCGAGGCATGCTGCTCGTCCACGAGTTGGCGCAGAGCTGGGGCTGCTCGCCGCGAGCCGGCGGCATCGGGAAGTTCGTCTGGTGCCACATCGCCCCGCCCGCCCAGGCCGCCGCGTGAGTGCCGTCCGGGCCGGGATCGCGGGCATCATGGCGACCGTCGAATTCCCCACGCTCGACCACGCGTTGCCCGTCCTCTGGGAGCGGGTGCGCGAACTCCCGGTCCGCGAGGCCCACCGGGACCTCATGCGCCTCTGCATCGGCCCGAGCGGCGGTGGCGGCATCGCCCGCCGCCTCACCAGGGGCGGCAGCTGGAGCACCACCCTCTACCTCGGCGACATGCCCGGCGTGACCGCCCACCCCATCACCATCACCACCCACACCCCCTGAACTCCCCCGTCCCCCGCCCGGCACCCACGCCGGGCGGGGGCGGCAGGCGACTGACCGCTTTCCCGTCTTGGAAAGATCACCTCCTTGACCTCGCTCCCGAGCAGTCGGGAGCATCGAGCGGGACAGTCCCCACCAGCGATGTGCCGCCACTCTGGAGGAACACTTCCGTGCTCAAGGGTGAAGACTTCGGCCGCCTCTTCGAGACATTCGAACGGACGGCCTTCCGGCTCGAAACACTGGCCGTCTACGACGTGGATGAAGAACGCCAGGAGTTCGAGGACTTCCTCGCAGGCAAGGGATTGCCGCCCGACTGCTCCGACAACCCGTGGGTCCGCTCCATGACGTCTCTGGGCAAGCAGGTGGCCCGGGTGCACGTCTTCCGGTCACCCCTGTCGGACTACCTCCGCTACGAGTTGGCGGCATACCCCGGCAACATCAAGGCCGGCGAGTCCATCGGCATCATCGACACGGCTCATCTGGAGGTGGCCGGACTCCCCGACCACGACTTCTGGCTGTTCGACGATGCCCGGGTCTACCGGATGCACTACACGGACGCGGGGCAGTTCATCGGCGCCGAACTGCTGCCCGACGAAAGCCTGCACGAGTACCGGCAGCACCGGGACGTCGCCCTGGCTCACGCCGTGCCCTTCGGGGAGTACACGGCGGCCCATTGAGATCCGGTCGAAGGGTTCATGGCCATCTCTCGCGACGCCTCCGACGCGAACGACGTCGGCCAATGTCCGTCTCTCGTACCGCCCGAGGCGCGACAGCGCCTTGTTCCGGCGGGCCCTTGCTCCTCGCAAGGGCCCGCCGGGGAAGCAGCACCATCCTTGTCGAATCCTTGAGCAGCTGTTCGAAGTTGGACCGATTTCCAGTACCGGAAACATGAACCTCTTGCCTACGCGCGGCCCAACTCGGGAGCATCGTAGGGAGACCGAGCGAGGAGGAAGCATGGAGCTGACAAGGCTTGTGGGTTCCTGTGAAGACGGCGATTGCCCGACGCTCTACCTGACGGATCGGGGAACTCTCGCCGTTCAAGGCGAGCATCTCACCGAGCACGAGCTGCAGGTCCCGGGTCACGAGACCCTCGTTGAGATTCCCATCGAACTCGTTCGAAAGGCCATCCGTGACAACCTCATCTAGGACCCTCGGAGACTGGTTCTCAGACTTCGGCCGAGAGGCGTTCCGGCTGGAAACACTGGACGACTACAGTCAGTCCGGCGGAGTGGATGCCTATCACGCCTTCCTCGCGGGCGAGGGACAGCCGGAGAGCTTCAAGACCGCCGCCTGGGTCAAGACCGTGGCCAATGCCACTCGGTCCGGTAGGCGCATGTATCGGGTGCACGTCCTCTCGCGCCCGCTCACGGAATACCTCCGGTTCGAACTGGCATGGGGCTACCACCGGAACATGGCAGCCGGCGAGGAGTTCTTCATCCTTGACGTCACGGATGAGGAGAACCCCGTTGCCGGGGCCCCGGACTTCTGGCTCTTCGATGAGGAGACGGCTGCCGAGATGGCATATGACGGCAACGGAAAGTATCTCGGAGCCGAGTTCCGCACCGGCGCCGTGATCGACCGGTTCAAGGCGTACCGTGACATCGCGATGACGAACTCCGTCCCGTTCACGGACTGGTGGGCCGAGCACGGCGAATGAACAGAACACGGCTCGGGGCAGCGCTGCGGGAACTTCGGCAGGCTTCCGGCAAGGAAGCCAAAGCCGTGGCCCGTGGCGCTGTCATGTCTCCGAGCAAGTTGAGCAAGATCGAGACCGGCAAGGTGCCGCCCACTGTCGTGGACGTGGAACGCATCCTGGCAGCCATAGGCGTGTCCGATGAGGTCAAGGCCGAATACATGGCCGCCGCGAGAGCAGAGGCTACCGAGGCGACGGCCTGGCGCCTGGTCCGACGCATGGGGTACCACCGCAAGCAGCAGCAGATCAAGGCGCTGGACGACTCGACCACTCTTCTCCGACTGTTCCAGCCATCTCTCGTTCCCGGGCTACTCCAGACCCCCGAATACGTACGAGCCGTATTCGAGGGGAAGAACCTCGGCGCGGATCAGCTGTCTCGGACGATTTCAGCGCGGCTGGCGAGACAACAGTTCCTCTACGACGCCACCAAGACGCTGCGGTTCGTCGTCACCGAGTCCGTTCTTCGGTGGCGCCTCGTTCCCGCAGTGATGATGGCCGGACAGCTGGACCGCATCATCTCCGTTTCCCGTCTCGACCACGTGGACATCAGAGTTGTTCCGTTGGCCGCCCCTCAGTCCGATGTTCCGTCGCACTCCTTTGTGATCCGCGATGACCGCATGGTCACGGTCGAGACCGTGCATGCCGAACTTTCGGTAACCGACCCGCGCGATGTCGAGCTGTACGTGCGCAAGTTCAACAGGTTCTCCGGCACTGCTCTTTCCGGAGAGGAGACGCGGCGCATGCTCGAAACAATCCGGGACGAGTTCTTGCGCGAACAGGAAATCGTGCAGGAATAGCCACGACTCCCCCGTAACTTGGTGGCTCACCGAAACGATCCGCGAGTCACGGGAGTTCCTCCATGCCCGCTGCCGGTTCCGCACAGCCGACCACGCCCGCGCCGCATCGCCGCACGCACGCGGAACTCATGGAGCGGATCGACAACAACCCGATCCGCAAGGACCTCACCACCGGCGGCCTGGTCGAGATCGTCGGCGCCGAGGACGGCCGGGCCCTGGTCCGGCCGTTGTTCGAGCCGGACGCCACGCCGCGCCAAGTGCCGGTCGACCAGCTCACCACCCGCATCAGCCTGTGGGGCTGACCTCTCGCGGATTCTCCCTCACACTTCCGCCCAACTCCTGGGCGGAGCGGGGCCGTTCCGTGCCCCGAGCGATACCGGAAGGTGCAGGCAATGACTGAGCGCAACCTGTACGAACTCGACCTCTCGCAGGTCGAGTTCACCCGCGCGTGCGGTGGCAACCAGGGCGGAGGTGACGACGGCTCCGAGACCTGCGTGACCCTCGGCACCGTGCCCGACGCCCCGGGTGTCTTCGCCCTCGGCGACAGCAAGCGGCCCGACCGGGAACCGCTGCTGTTCACGGCCGAGGAGCTGACCGAGGCCGGGATCGACCCGGCGCGGTTCGGCCTCTCGGTCTGAGGCGTGCGCGTTCCCTTGACACCCTCGGCCGCCCGCAGTCCCGAGCGGGCGGCCGGGGCACCAACTCCTCCGAGGAGAAGCGACGTTGCACTTCCACGGCTACGAGTGGGCCGGTGACGGCCGACTGCTCGCCAAGGAGTCGGAGCGCCGACCGGTCGAGGCCACGCGGTTCGGCCTCTCGGAGCTGCCACCGATGATGACGGGCTGGTGGCTGCTGCGCCCGCCGGCCCAGATCCGAGCCACCTGGCGGCACCCGGCGGACGCCGTCGACTGGCTCGCGGGGCGCTACGAGCAGCACACGCCCGGCGGTGACCCGTGGCTCCCGATCACCGCACGCCAGAGGCTTGCCCAGGACCAGCTGACCCGGGCCTCCGACGTGGTCTGGTCCCGCTGGGTGTCCGGCACCCGGTGGTCGGGCCACTACGTGATCGTGTGCCCCAACAGGACCTGGCCGGCCCTCCCCTGCCCGACCGGCCGGCTCGCTCAGTAGTTCATGGTGTAGGTCCAGTCACCCCGCAGGGCAGCACACATCCCGTCGAGTGCCTGTCGGTTGAAGGCCCGGACGCAGATCCAGCCCAGCCGGACGTCGGGGTCCGTCCGGTCGACGCAGACGAGCACGTCCGGCCCCGCGTACCACCGGCAGCCGTCCTCCTCCGGCCCGTCCTCGAAGGGCGGCATCGGGGTGAACTCCCGCTGCACGTGGTCGAGGTCGCCGGGCACCATCTCCCGACGCATCCCGCCCATGTCGTCGCAGAGGAGGTTCCCGTTCAGCACCGACTCCACGAAGGCGGCGGAGAAGCGGTCGGCCATCGGCTGCCAGACGGCTTCCGCGGGGTCGCCCGGGGTCGCGTCGGTCACCAGGGGCGGGTCGTCGTCGACGGCCTGTGCGACCCGGATCCCGACCGCCCAGTACCAGTACCTCTCGGCCAGGAAGACGAGGACCCCGTCCTCCACCTCCACGTCCTCCAGCGGGATCCACTGCTCCTGGCCCCCGAACAGGTCGAACCGCCGCCCGAACCTCCCGTACGCCTCCCTCAGCGCGCCGGGCAGCCGCAGGCCGAGGCGCTGTTCGGCGGCGGCGAGCTCCTCCTCCGTGCAACCGTCCGTCGCCTCGACCGGTGCGCCGAGATGTGTGGCGAACCGTTCGACGAACCGCCAGGCGGCGGCCGGGCCGGCGAGCGAGGCGGCCAACTCGGTTGGAAGATCGAATGTCCTGGGCACCCCGGTACGGTACCCGGGCACCACGACATCGTCCGGACCGCCCGAGGCGGTGGCCGGCATCCCCGCTCCGACAGGTGCCCCCGCCCCGCCCGTCCGGATGAACTCCGAGGCCACACCGACATTCCGCGCCTGCGGAGGCCCGCGCCCCGGTTACCGTCCGGCGCACGGCCGAACGAGCACGCCGAACGAAAGGGGCCCACCGTGACGACCGGAATCCTGGACTACGAGAGCGACGCGATCGTCCAGCTCATGAGCATGGCCGAGGAGGACTGGACGGAGCAGGAGCTCAAGGAGGCGCTGCAGCGGGCGATCATGCTGGAGCTCTCCACCATCCCGCCCTACGCCACCGCCCTCTGGTCGATCACCGATCAGGACAACAGCAAGCCGGTCCGCCACACCATCCGCGAGATCGTCTTCGACGAGATGTCGCACTTCGGCCTGGTCTGCAACATGCTCACCAGCATCGGCGGCACGGTCGTCCTCAAGGACCCGCTCACCGTCCCCAAGTACCCGGGCGAGCTGCCGGGCGGGGTCAACCCGGGCCTGGAGGTCTTCCTCAGCGGGCTGAGCCGGGAGTCGGCCACGCTCTTCTCCGACATCGAGAAACCCGAGAACCCGCTCGCCTTCGCCGCCGACGGCAACACGATCGGCGCCTTCTACCAGCGCATCGCCAACGTCTTCCCGAAGTTCGCCCATCTGCTGACCGGGCAGAACCAGGTGACCTTCCCGCTCGGGTCGCAGCACGGCACCGGCAACGACATCGTCGCGATGAACACCATCGACGACGTGCTGAAGGCGATCGACATCATCCGGACCCAGGGCGAGGGCACCGACGCCTCCCCGGACAACCCCTTCCCCGGTCAGCCGGGCGAACTCGCCCACTACTACGCCTTCAAGGAGATCGCCGTCGGAAAGAAGCTGATCTTCGACGACCAGACCGGGAAGTTCGAGTTCGCCGGGCCCGACCTCCCGCTCCCGGACACCTCACCGGTCGCCCGGGTGCCCGCCGGCGGCTGGGCCAACTCCCCCGGCAACGAGCCCGACCAGGCCACCGCCGCCCTGCTGCACGACTTCAACACGACCTACAGCGACATGCTGCGCGCCCTCGAATCGGCCTGGGGCGGCCACCCGAACTCGCTCTTCGAGGCGATCGGACACATGAGCGACCTGGGCGGCACCGCACAGCAGTTGAACGCGATCAAGCTGCCCGCCGACCCCCGCTTCACCTACGGCCCGGAGTGGCTCTTCCTCCCGTAGCGCCCCGACCCGACCCCGGGGCCGGTGCGGCACCGTCCGCCGCACCGGCCCCCGCCCCGCCTCCCGCCTACCTCCCGCCGTCTTCGGGGCCCCGGGCCCCCAGCCCCTCGGCGAACGCCCGCGCCGCCGCCAGGTCCTCCGCTCCCGGCCGCGCCTTGTTGAGGCCGCCGACGAGCCTGAACGGGAGCCAGGTGTCGAAGCCCCGGCAGGAGAAGGCGTCGGCCACCTCGAAGCCCTTCTGTTCCAGGGCCCGCACGAGCGGACGCGTGAAGGGCCGGACCGGCAGCTCCGGCAGCCCGCTGGTGGCGAACACGAACGCCCTGCCCCGCTGCCCCCGCGGGACCGCCCGGACGAAGTCGCGCAGCCGGGGGTGGAACCGCCCGGTGAAGATCCCCGAGCCGAACCCCACCAGGTCGTAGCCGGCCAGCTCCACCGGATCGACCTGCTCGGGCTCGACGACCGGGGCCGACAGGACCCGGCCCATGGCCTCGGCGATCCTCCGGGTGTTGCCGTGGGACACGGACGCGCACACGATGACGGCCCTCATGACGGATCTCCTTCGCACGGTCACTCACTCGGTCACACGCTCGGTCACTCCCACCGGGTAGACCGGACGCGGCACGAGGACGTGACATCGTCGGCGAGGACGCGCACCGCCGGCAGAACACGCCGGAGGCCGGAAACGCCGGAGGCCGGAAACGCCGGAGGCCGGAAACGCCGGAGGCCGGAAACGCCGGAGGCCGGAAACGCCGGAGGCCGGCGCGGACGTGTCCGCGCCGGCCTCCGGCAACCACCGCTCCGCCGTCAGGCGTTCGGCACGGTCGCGTACTTCGGGGTGCCCTCGGCCATCTGCTTCAGGGCGTCCTTGCGGTCGCGCTTCGACAGCTTGTCGATGTAGAGGGTGCCGTACAGGTGGTCGGTCTCGTGCTGCAGGCAGCGGGCGAAGAAGCCGGTGCCCTCGACGCGGATCGGCTTGCCGTCCTTGTCGACGCCGGTCACGGCGGCGAAGTCCGGGCGCGGCAGCTCGGCGTACGCGGTGGGGACGGACAGGCAGCCCTCGTTGCCGTCGTCGAGGACCCGGCGCCGGTCGGCCGGGTACTCCTCCAGCTTGGGGTTGATCACGTGGCCGATGTGGCGCACGCCCTCGTCGTCCGGGCAGTCGTAGACGAAGACCTTGAGGTCCACGCCGATCTGGTTGGCGGCGAGGCCGACGCCCTCGGCGGCGTACATCGACTGGAACATGTCGTCGATCAGCGCGGAGAGCTCGTCGTCGAAGGCGGTGACGTCCTTGACCTCGCGGTGCAGGACGGGGTTGCCGACGACGGTGATCGGACGGGCGGTGCCCTTGCCGAGGTCGGGCTCCTCACCGATCACCTTCACGGGAGCCTCGGGCGCCGCCCCCTCCACGTCGTGCTCGTGCTCGTGCTGCTCGGCCTGCTCCGCCATGTCTTCCGCTTCCATAGGTCCTACGCGTACCTCACCAGGGTACTCAGCGGGGTTCAGCAGACCTCTTCGAGATCCCGGTACGCCCGGGTCCCCGGGGAGGCCGCGACCCAGCGGTCCAGCAGGGTGCGCACCAGGTGGGCGGGTGCGGCGATCCCGCACTCGCGCTCGACCAGCCAGGACATCCCGGCCGCGCCGCCCTGGCTGAGGTGGCTGAGGTGGCCGGGGTGCGCGGCGTCGCCGTCGTCGTGCGGGTCGTGGTGGGCCGCGACGCCGTCGTCGGAGGCCATCCGGCTCTCCGAGCAGGCGCGGCAGAGCAGCCGTACCGACGAGGTCCAGTCCTCGGCCGCGTAGCCGGCGTCGGCGACCAGCCGCTCCAGCGCGTCGCGGTCCCCGGCCGTCGCGGCCTGCAGCAGCACCACGTAGGTCGGCACCGGGGAGGGGGCCCAGAGCTCGATCTCGTCGAACACCGGGTAGGCGACGCCGTCGGTGACCCGCTCGCCGTGCGGGGCGCCGTCGTGCAGCACCACCTCGCCCCAGCGGCGGCCGGAGGAGGGCAGCGGGATGGAGAGGACCTCGATCCGGGCCGGGTCCAGGCGGCGGCCCCAGACCACCTCGGACTCGCC
Organism: Kitasatospora sp. NPDC038210; assembly: GCF_055600605.1. Classification (NCBI taxonomy): domain Bacteria; kingdom Bacillati; phylum Actinomycetota; class Actinomycetes; order Kitasatosporales; family Streptomycetaceae; genus Kitasatospora; species Kitasatospora sp. NPDC038210. The sequence continues at coordinate 266,263 of NZ_JBVJYK010000006.1, forward strand.
GTCCGGGGAGAGCCGCACCGGGGTGGTGCCGAGGTCCAGGCTGACCGGGCCGTCCGGCTGCCCGCCGGGGCCGCCGGACAGCTTGAGCCCGTACGCCTGCCAGGCGCGGCGGGCCAGCGGCCAGTCCTGCAGGGCGGTGGCGGTGATGCCGAGGTTCCACCAGTCGGGGGCGCCGTGTTCGCGGTCCAGCAGGGCGACGGCGCGCAGGCCGGCCGAGCGGGCCTGCTCCCAGTCGCGGCGGAACTTGTGCAGGAGGGCGAGGTTGAACCACGAGTCGGAGAGCCACGGCTCCAGGTCGGCGGCCATCACCAGCAGCGCGCCGGCGTCCTCGTAGCGACCGTCGCCGATCAGCGTGAAGGCCCGGTCGGTCGTCTGCCGCCAGGTGGCGGACGGCCGGTGCCGTGCCCGGTGGAAGATCCTCACGTTCGTCCCTGCCGTCGTCGTCCGCTCAAGTCCCGTGCCACCGTGCCCGTACCGCCTCGGACGGCGTACCGGGCCCGGCGCTCCGGGTCGGTGTTCCACGCTACGACCGCATCCAACCACGCCCGCCCCCGCCCGCGCTCCCCACCGCCGAGGTTGGGGCCCGCCCCTCCCCAGCCTGCCCGCCCGGCCGCGCCCTCTCAACCCCTGGCAGGTCCGACCCCGGCTGTGGCGCCGGTTCCGGCCCTCGGGCGGCAGTCCCGGCCGTCAGCCCCTGGCCTGTCCGCCGACCCTTGCCAGGGCGTCCACCACCCGGGCGTCGTAGACCCGACCGCGCCCCAGCCGGATGACCTCCAGCGCCTCCAGCCGCCCGACGGCCTCTCCGATGCCCCTGCCGCGGGCCACGGTGAGCAGGTCGTCGTGGGCGTTGGCGACCCGGATGATCCGGGCCGCGAGCGGCACCGGGCCCTCGCCGACGGCGGGCCCGGCGCAGGGGTCGGCCAGCCGGGCGACCTGCTCGGCGACCTGCCGGGGCACGCCGGTACGGCTGATCACCTCGCTGCCCAGCCGGGCGATCCGCTGCTGCTCGACGCACGGCAGCACCGCGGTGGCGCCGTCCGGCACCGGTTCGACCAGGGACAGCTGGCCGACGTCGTGCATCAGCGCGGCGTACTCCAGCAGGGCGAGCTCGCGGGTGCCCAGACCCAGCTCGCGCCCCAGCGCGCACGCCGTGTCCGCGACCCGGCGCGCGTGCCCGTGCGGGGTGTAGCCGGCCACCTCGGTGGCCCGGGCCAGGCTGGCGATGGTCTGACCGGTGGTGGCCCGCACCGCGGCGGCGCGCCGGAAGGACACCTGGGCGAGCAACAGCGGGGTGCAGAACAGCGGCAGCGCCCAGAGCCCGACCTCGCCGGCCGCGAGGCTGACCAGCATCCCGGTGGCGACGATCGCCGAGCCGATGCCGAACAGCGAGCGCAGCTCGTCCTCCAGCGCCGCGGGGAAGCGCAGCCCGCCCGCCGAGCGGCGCAGCAGGGCCGCCAGGGTGGCGTCGCAGAGCGCGGCCAGCGCGGCGACGACGGTCAGGAAGGCCCCGTACGCCGGGCCCTCGGGCGAGAAGCGGTCGACCAGGCCGCCGTTGTAGAGCGGCTGGAAGACGGCGGCCGCGAAGCCGACGGCGAGCAGCCGGCGGACGGCGCTGTCGCGGCGGGCCGGTTCGGCCCAGGGCGGGCGGCGGTGCGGGCGCTCGGGGCGGTGCGGCAGGGCAGCGAGCCCGGGCAGCCAGGCCAGCAGCAGGCCGGCCCCGGTCACCGCGACCACCTGGAGCATCCCGTGCGCGGTCGGCACCCCGCGCAGCGGCCCGAGCAGGGCGTACGCCAGCGCACCGGCGGCGCCGATGGGCGCCTGTTCGCGATCGCCCGGAAGGGTGATCCGGACGCACTCGCCGAGCGCGATCAGCACGGTGAACGCCAGCGCGACCTTGGGCTCCGCGACCCCGCGCACCGCGACCGCGCCCAGCGCGAGCGCCAGCAGTGCGGCGGCGGCCGCGTGCACCGCGCGGGTGGTGGGCCCGCACGCCGTGCGGTCGGCGAGCGTCCGGCTGCGGGCCGTCCGGCCGAGGGCCGCGCGCCCGGGCGCCGTCACGGCTGCCCGGGCGCGGGGGCGCCGCCCTGCGCGGGTACCCGGCCGGGAGCCGTCCGGACCGGTTCGGGCACCCCGAGCGGGATGTCCGGGACGGCCCGCACGCAGTCCTCGGAGTGCACCACCGGCCGCCAGTCGTGGGCGGCCAGCGCGTCGATCAGCGCCCGCACCATCACCGGGTCGAACTGGCTGCCCGAGCAGCGCTCCAGCTCGGCCACCGCCTCGGCGACCGGGCGGCCGCGCCGGTAGGAGCGGGTGGAGGTCATCGAGTCGAAGGCGTCGGCGACCGAGATGATCCGGGCGAACTCGGGGATCCGGTCGCCCGCCAGCCCGCTCGGGTAGCCCCGGCCGTCCACCCGCTCGTGGTGGTGCAGGATCCCGGCGTGCGCCTCGCCGAGGAAGTCGATCCCGCGCACCAGCTCGTACCCGTACACCGGGTGGATCTCCACGGCCCGGCGCTCCGCCTCGGTGAGGGGACCGTTTCTGCGCAGGAGCTCGGTGGCCACGCCGAGCTTGCCGACGTCGTGCAGGATCCCCGCGAAGCGCAGGGTGCGCAGCCGGTCGGCCTCCATGCCGAGCTGAGTGGCGATCAGCACCGAGGCCCGGCCGACCCGTTCGCTGTGCCCGCGGGTGTAGGCGTCCTTGATCTCCACGGCCTGCACCAGCGACTGCACGGTGGCCTGGTGGGCGTCCTGCTCGCGCTGGCCCTGGGCGAACACCCAGGCGGAGATGGACAGCGGCAGCAGTGCCAGCAGCGCCGCGAACGCACCGTACGGGCCCTGCCAGAGCACGGCGACCATCAGCCCGCCGGCCGCGTGCACCAGGACCGGCAGTCCGCACACCGAGCAGGCCCCGCGCAGCAGCACCCCGGCCCCGCGGCCCTCGCTGAGCATCACCATCACGCCCACCACCACCCCGTTGACCAGGCAGAACGCGGCGACTGCGGTGAAGCCGGGCAGCAGCGCGGCGGGGAACCGGGAGCCCAGCAGCAGTTGCGGGCCGCGCAGCAGGTGGAAGACGACCGAGGAGGTGAAGGCGCACAGCGCGAGCTGGGAGCCGTTGAACAGCTGGCGCCCGCGGCAGCCGCGCCCGCTCGGCCCGCCGAGCAGGGCGGCCGGCGCGGCGACCAGGGCGGCGGCGGCCGGCGGGAGCATCAGGACCCCGGCGAACAGCACCGGGAAGAAGGCGTTCACCCCGGGCCGGGCGGGCACCCGCTCGGGCGGCGCCGGGCGGCGCAGCAGTCTGCGCACCAGCACCAGACAGGGCGTCGGCAGGCCCTGCGCCAGTGACTCCCAGCAGCCGTGCAGGAAGGCGAGCAGCCCGACCTTGGGCCAGTCCACCGGCTGGCCGAGCCAGCGCGGGACTCCCGGGGTGGCCCCGGCGGGCAGCAGCGGCACCAGGCAGCACAGCGCCGCCACCGGGACGGCCACCAGGTAGCGCGCCGCGCCGGGCGGCAGGGTCGCGCCCCCACTGTCGGTAGCGATGTCGACCTCCCCGCCGTCCGGGCCCGTGTTGCCTCAGCACGCCGGGCGAACCGGCGGTGAGCGTCCGTCAGGAGGATAGGCCGCCGTCCGGGCGTGGGGACGCATGATCGCGCAATGGCGCAGTTGGCGCACCGCCAACTCACCCGAACGAGTGACGGCGCACGTGAGCAGAACGGGAGCGGCCCCGGGAGCACATGCTCCCGGGGCCACTGGACTCCCTACCCGGACCGCCCGGACCACCCTCGTCGAGGGGCCGGCGGACGCCTACGCCCGGACGCCCACCCGGACGGTCACTCCGCCGGGGCGCCGGCCTCGACCGGGGCGCTCGGACGCTCGGCCGGCTCCTCGCCCGCCTCACCCTGCGCCAACTTCGGTGCCGGCCGGGCGGACTCGGCGTGCACCTCCACGGAGGCCTCCACCGCGACGACCACCTGCTCGCCCGAGCGCTGCCCGGCCCGGATCGAGTCGATCCTGGCCAGCACCTTGCTGCGCAGATCGGTCGGGGTGTCGTCGCACCCGCAGGAACGCTTGATCAGCGCCTTGATCGCCTGCTCCAGCCCGTACTGCTTCAGGCAGGGCGAGCACTCCTCGAAGTGCACGCGCAACTTCGCGCAGTCGCCCTCGGCCATCTCGTTGTCGAGGAATTCATAGAGGTGGTCGAGGACCTCGCCACACTCGGTTTCGTGCGGATCGCCGCAGCTCATGAGCCCGAGCCCTTCGCTTCCTGCCCTGCCCCGCTGCCGGCCGGGACGAGCCCGCGCTCACGGGCGTAATCCTCCAGCATGCCGCGCAGCTGACGGCGGCCACGGTGCAGCCGGGACATCACCGTACCGATGGGAGTACCCATGATGTCCGCGATCTCCTTGTACGCAAAGCCTTCTACGTCCGCGAGATAGACGGCGATCCGGAATTCCTCCGGGATGGCCTGGAGCGCGTCCTTCACATCGCTGTCGGGGAGGTGGTCGAGCGCCTGGGTCTCCGCCGAGCGCAGGCCGGTCGACATGTGCGACTCCGCCCTGGCCAGCTGCCAGTCCTCGATCTCCTCCGCCGCGGTGCGCTGGGGCTCCCGCTGCTTCTTGCGGTACGAGTTGATGAACGTGTTGGTGAGGATGCGGTACAGCCAGGCCTTGAGGTTCGTGCCCTCACGGAACTGGTGGAAGGACGCGTACGCCTTGGCGAACGCCTCCTGGAGCAGGTCCTCCGCGTCGGCCGGGTTGCGCGTCATGCGCAGCGCCGCCGAGTACATCGGGTCCAGGTAGCCCAGGGCGTCGCGCTCGAAGCGCTCCCGCCGGGCCTCCTCGCTCTCCTCCGCCGACACCCGGTAGGTGTCCTCACCGATCGCCTCGGCCAGCTCCTCACCGGTGAGCGCCTCGCCCGCAGGCCGGACCTCGTCCGGGCCACGACCCGGCTCGGCCTCGTGCTCGGTCCCGACGACCGGACCCACCTCCTCGGCATGACGGCCACGGCCCACGGTGGGCCGCCCAGAAATGGAGGATATCGGGCTGACGGGCTTCTCGCCCGCGTCAATCCACTCCGACCAGGAGGGGACGAGGGCCGTGGCGGCCTCGCGCTCCTCAGGCCGTTCGGGGCACGCGATCGAACCCATCTGCCCTGCCTCTCACCGGTGACTCGTGCTGACGAGGGTGTCAACCACCCCGGCCCCGCCCGCATTCCCGTCCTCGCGCACCATTCACTCGCACGAGTGAGCGACCGGAAACTCCCTGCTCACGGCGGGCCCGGGCCCGGCCGCGGGCCCGCCTCAGACCAGCCGCAGGACCCAGTCCCCGACCGCCGAGCAGATCAGGTCCAGCACCTCGTCCTGCCCCATCGGCGCCCGCTTGGGCACCGCGAACCCGTGACTGCCGTACGGCACCTCCACCAGTTCGTGCCCCGCCGGCAGCTCCGGGAACTCCTCCGGCCCGCCGAACGGGTCCTGCACGCTCTGCACCACCAGCGTCGGGAGCCCCGACTCCAGCAGCTCCTCCGCCCGGCTCTTCTCCGGCTTGCCCGGCGGGTGCAGCGGGAACGCCAGCGCCACCACCCCCACCGCCCCGGTGGCCGCCCCCGTCCGGCAGGCCACCCGCGCCCCGGCGCTGCGCCCGCCCACCACCAGCGGCAGCCCCTGCCCGGCCAGGTGCTCGGCGACCGGCCGCCAGCCGAGGTCCAGCGCCTTCGGCGCCGGGCCCAGCTTCTTGCCCGCCACCCGCCAGGGCTGCTCGACCAGCGCCACGCTGATCCCGCGCTCCGGCAGCCGCCCGGCCAGCTCCACCAGGTCCCGGGCCTCGATCCCGCCCCCCGCGCCGTGCCCGAGGGCCAGGACGGCCTTCGGTCCGGCCGCCGGGTGGTGGGTGATCCGGGCCTCCCCGGCCTCGGTGGGGATGAGTTCGGTCGTCATCGCTGCTCGCTCCCGGATGCGCTTCAGAACAGGGTGGTCTCGTGCTCGACCTCGGCCCAGGGCTCCTTGAGCTCCGGGCCGTTGTTGCGGATGCTGCCGACCGCCGGCGACACCGGGGTGGCCAGCAGGGCGCCGGGCGGTGGGGGTATCAGCAGCCGGCCCAGGGCGTCCGGGTCGGTCAGCCGCGGGTCCAGCCACGCGTCCCAGTCCTGCGGGTCGAGGAACAGCGGCATCCTCTCGTGGATCGGCGCCAGCGACTCCTCGGCGTCCGTGGTGACGATCGTGAACGTCACCAGCCAGGCCTCCGGGTGCGCGGGCGGCACCGCCCGGTTGCGCCAGAACTCGTACAGCCCGGCCAGCGCCAGCGGGGTGCCGTCCGCCCGGGAGACGAAGTACGGCTTCTTGCGCGCCTTGCCCCGCTCGCCCGGCACCGTCTGCCACTCGTAGTAGCCGTCCACCGGCAGGATGCACCGGCGCGCGGCGAAGGCCTGCCGGTAGGAGGGCTTCTCGTGCACCGTGTCCGACCGGGCGTTGATCATCTTCACCGCCGTCTCCGCGGTGTTCGACCACTGCGGCACCAGCCCCCAGCGCAGCACCCGCAGCTGCCGCACCGCCCGCGGCTGCTCCCTGGCCATCCGCTCCAGCACCACGAAGGCGCTGTTGGTCGGTGCGACGTTCCAGTTCGGGTCCAGGGTCTCCTCGGGGTCCCACTGCTCGACGTCGAACAGCTCGATGACGTCCTCGGGCTTGCTGCTGGCTGCGAACCGACCGCACATGCGGGCCAGCTTGCCATGCCGCCCGTCCTCATCACTTGTTCATGCCCGGACCAGAACCGCCCGCTCCCGCCCGCCCGTCTCCCCGTGGGAGGCTGCCCCGAACGGCCCAGCGCAGCGAACGGAGGCGGGAAGATCACATGAGCACCGACGACCACACCCTGAGCGCCCTGTGGGACCAGGTCACCGGCAACCAGCCCGCCCCGCCCGGCTGGCTGGTCCTGGCCACCGGCGCCGCCGCCCTGCTCACCGTCCTCGCCCGCCCGCTCTGGCACGTCGCCCGCAACGCCGTCACCATCGCCCACGAGGGCGGCCACGGACTGGTCGCGCGCCTCACCGGCCGCAAGCTGGCCGGCATCCGGCTGCACTCCGACACCTCCGGACTCACCGTCTCCTACGGCCGCCCCACCGGCCCCGGCATGGTCCTCACCGCCGCCGCCGGCTACACCGCCCCCGCCCTGCTCGGGCTCGGCTGCGCCGCCCTGCTCGCCGCCGACCGGATCACCCTGCTGCTGTGGCTGGCGATCGCCCTGCTGCTCGCCCTGCTCCTGCGCATCCGCAACGCCTTCGGCCTCTTCGTCGTCCTGGTCGCCGGCGGCGCCTTCTTCGTGGTCTCCTGGTTCGGCAGCGCCGAGGTCCAGGCCGGCTTCGCCTACCTCGGCTGCTGGTTCCTGCTCTTCGGCGCCGTCCGCCCCGTCCTGGAGCTCCAGCACCAGCGCCGCACCGGCTGGGCGCAGGACTCCGACGCCGACCAGCTCGCCCGGCTCACCCACGTCCCCGCCCTCGCCTGGGTCACCGTCTTCCTGCTCGTCGCCCTCGCCTGCCTCGCCCTCGGCGCGACCTGGCTCCTCCAGCCGCTGCACTGACCCGGCCACGGGCCGGGGGCGCAGAGCCGCCGGGGGCGAGCGGGTGAATCACGGCCCGTTCCGGTACGGCCCCTAGACTTGCCACATGACCGAGACCCCGTGGCCCGCCCCCGTCGCCACCAGCCCCGTCGACGCGACCGTCACCATCCCCGGCTCCAAGTCGGTCACCAACCGGGCCCTGGTGCTGGCGGCACTCGCCGAGCGGCCCGGCTGGGTGCGCCGCCCGCTGCGCAGCCGCGACTCCCAGCTGATGGCCGACGGCCTGCGCGCCCTCGGGGTCACCATCGAGGAGACGGTCAACAACGACGCCGGCGGCACCGGCGGCGGCGAGGCCTGGCGGGTCTTCCCCGCCCCCGCGCTGCGCGGCCCCGCCTCCGTCGACGTCGGCAACGCCGGCACGGTCATGCGCTTCCTGCCCCCGCTCGCCGTCCTCGCCGACGGCCCGGTGCACTTCGACGGCGACCCGCGCTGCTACGAGCGCCCCCAGCACGGCGTGATCGACGCCCTGCGCGCCCTCGGCGCCCGCATCGACGACGGCGGCCGCGGCGCGTTCCCGCTGACCGTCCACGGCACCGGCTCGCTGGACGGCGGCCCGGTCGAGCTGGACGCCTCCTCCTCGTCCCAGTTCGTCTCCGCGCTGCTGCTCTCCGGCGCCCGCTACAACCACGGCATCGAGGTCCGGCACGTGGGCGGCCCGGTGCCGTCGCTGCCGCACATCCGGATGACCGTGGAGATGCTGCGCAAGGCCGGCGCCCAGGTCGACGCCCCCGAGGACGGCGGCGAGAAGGACGTCTGGCGGGTCACCCCCGGCGCCCTGATCGGCCGCGACCTGGTGGTCGAGCCGGACCTCTCGAACGCCGCGCCGTTCTTCGCCGCGGCCCTGGTCACCGGTGGCCGCGTCACCGTGCGCGACTGGCCCCGGCACACCACCCAGCCCGGCGACCAGCTGCGCGAGATCTACACCCGGATGGGTGGCGCCTGCGAGTTCACCGACGAGGGCCTGCAGTTCACCGGCACCGGCCGGATCCACGGCATCGACGCCGACCTGCACGACGTCGGCGAGCTCACCCCGGTGATCGCCGCCGTCGCCGCGCTGGCCGACTCCGAGTCCCACCTGTACGGCATCGCGCACCTGCGCCTGCACGAGACGGACCGGCTCGCCGCGCTCGCCAAGGAGATCAACGACCTCGGCGGCGACGTCACCGAGACCGAGGACGGCCTGCGGATCCGCCCGCGCCCGCTGCACGGCGGCACCTTCCGCACCTACGAGGACCACCGCCTGGCCACGGCCGCCGCGGTGCTCGGCCTCGCCGTGCCCGGCATCGGGGTGGAGAACGTCGCCACCACCGCCAAGACCCTGCCCGACTTCCCGGCGATGTGGGCCGAACTGCTGGGCGAAGCGGCGGCGGACGCCTGAGCGGAGACTGAGCACATGCGCCGCTACGGCAAGGACGCCGACGAGGACGACATCCGCAACCGCCCCGCCCGCCGGGGTTCCCGGCCGCGGACCCGGATCAGGCCCAAGCACGAGGACGCCGCCGGGGCGATGGTGCTGACCGTCGACCGCGGTCGGCTGACCTGCCTGGTCGACCCGGGCACCAAGCACGAGCGCGAGGTCGTCGCCATGAAGGCCCGCGAGCTGGGCCGCAAGGGGGTGGTCGTCGGCGACGTGGTCAACCTGGTCGGCGACCTCTCCGGGGACGCCGACACCCTCGCCCGGATCGTCCGGGTCGAGGAGCGCAGCTCGGTGCTCCGGCGCACTGCGGACGACGACGACCCGTACGAGCGGATCGTCGTCGCCAACGCCGAGCAGCTGGCCATCGTCACCGCGCTGGCGGACCCGGAGCCCCGCCCCCGGCTGATCGACCGCTGTCTGGTGGCCGCCTACGACGCGGGCATGGAGCCGCTGCTGGTGCTCACCAAGTCGGACCTCGCCCCGGCGTCGACCCTGCTGGACTCCTACGCCTCACTCGGCATCCGGTACGTGGTCACCCGCCGCGACGAGCTGGAGACCACCGGCGCCGAGGCCGTCCGGGAGCACCTGCGCGGGCGCTCCACGGTGTTCATCGGCCACTCCGGCGTCGGCAAGACGACCCTGGTCAACGCCCTCGTCCCGGACCGCCAGCGGCAGACCGGCCACGTCAACGCGGTGACCGGCCGCGGCCGGCACACCACCGTCTCCGCCCTGGCGCTGCGGCTGCCGCCGCCGCCCGGCGCCAAGCCGGGCTCGAAGAAGGCGCTGGACCCGGGCTGGGTGATCGACACCCCGGGCTTCCGTTCCTTCGGCCTCTCGCACATCGACCCGTCCCGGGTCATCCTCGCCTTCCCGGACCTGGAGCCCGGCACCGTCGACTGCCCGCGCGCGTGCAGCCACGACGAGCCGGACTGCGCGCTGGACGCCTGGGTCGCCGACGGCCACGCCGAGGCCGCCCGGCTCTACTCGCTGCGCCGCCTGCTGGCCAGCAAGGAGGCCCGCGAGGGCGACTGAGCCCTCCGGGCCCCCGAGGTCCGTGGCCCGTTCGAGGTGTCGGACCGCCCCCGCCTGGCGATCATAGGAAGGTCGGGCCGGGTGCGGTCCGACCGTCGATCCACTGGGAGGGCGCGCGATGGCATGGGCCCTGGTGATCCTGGCCGGCCTGCTGGAGACCGGCTTCGCGATCAACCTCAAGCTCAGCGAGGGTTTCACCAAGCTCTGGCCCACCATCAGCTTCTGCGTGTTCGCCCTCGGCAGCTTCGGCCTGCTCACCCTCTCGCTGAAGAGCCTGCCCATCGGCCCCGCCTACGCCGTCTGGACGGGCATCGGCGCCGCCGGCACCGCCATCTACGGCATGGTCTTCCTGGACGAGAGCACCTCGGTGCTCAAGCTGGTCTCGATCTCCCTGGTGATCGCAGGGGTCATCGGCCTCCAGCTCAGCGGCACGACGCACTGAGCCGACGCACGGCGCACGGCGCACCGGGGCGCGCGGGAACGCCTCGTCCCGCTCCGCGAGCCCGGCTGTGCCGATCGGGGCGGGCTCGCTAGGGTCTTGGACATGGCCGACTACCACGACGATCTCCGACTCGCCCACGTCCTCGCCGACTCGGCCGACTCGGTCACCCTGGAGCGATTCCGCGCCCTCGACCTGAAGATCGAGACCAAGCCGGACCTCACCCCGGTGAGTGACGCCGACAAGGCCGCCGAGGAGCTCGTGCGCAGCGTGCTCCAGCGCGCCCGCCCGCGCGACGCGATCCTGGGCGAGGAGTTCGGCCTGCAGGGTTCCGGCCCGCGCCGCTGGGTGATCGACCCGATCGACGGCACCAAGAACTACATCCGCGGGGTCCCGGTCTGGGCCACCCTGATCGCCCTGCTGGAGGACGGCCCGGACGGCGTCGAGCGCCCGGTGGTGGGCATCGTCTCCGCCCCCGCGCTGCAGCGCCGCTGGTGGGCGGCCAAGGGTCTCGGCGCCTTCGCCGGCCGGAGCCTGGCCAAGGCCTCCCGGATCCACGTCTCCGGCGTCTCCCGGATCGAGGACGCGTCCTTCTCCTACTCCTCCCTCACCGGCTGGGAGGAGCGCGGCCGCCTCGACCCGTTCCTGGACCTCACCCGGGCCTGCTGGCGCACCCGGGCCTACGGCGACTTCTGGTCGTACATGATGGTCGCCGAGGGCGCCGTCGACATCGCCGCCGAGCCCGAGCTGTCGCTGTGGGACATGGCGGCCAACTGCGTCATCGTCGAGGAGGCCGGCGGCCGCTTCACCGGCCTGGACGGCATCCCGGGCCCCGGCGGCGCGGACGCCGTCGCCTCCAACGGCCTGCTGCACGAGGAGGCGCTGCGCCGCCTCTCGGTCTGAACGTGGATGCAGGCCCTGTGACCGGTGGGAGCCGGTCACAGGGCCTGCTGCTTTCTCGGGCCGGTCGCTGCTACCGCTTGCGCAGCTCCCGGACCGCCGCCTCCAGCCGCTGCCCGTAATCGGCGTCGGCCTTGCGGAAGTTGTCGATCGCCCGCTCGACGATGTCCTCGCGGTCGGCCGAGACCTTGGCGATGAAGCCGGCCAGATTGGCGATCAGGCGCTGCTTCTCGTCCTCCGAGAACAGCCGGTACAGGTTGCCGGCCTGCACGAAGTCGTCGTCCTCGGCGTGCGCGGGCGCCACGTGGGTGCCGGTGAGGCCGTCGACCGCCGTGGCGGCCCACAGCGGGCGGCCGGTCTGCACGGGGCCGCCGAAGCTGTTCGGCTCGTAGTTCTTCTGCCGCCCGTGGCGCCCGTCGTACAGGTGGCCGTCGCGGCCGTTGGTGCGCGCCTCGGTGGCGTGCGGACGGTTCACCGGCAGGTGGTCGGCGTTGATGCCGACCCGGTAGCGGTGGGCGTCGGCGTACGCGAACAGGCGGCCCTGGAGCATCTTGTCCGGGGACGGGCCGATGCCGGGCACGAAGTGCGCCGGGGAGAAGACCGACTGCTCGACCTCGGCGAAGACGTTGTCGGGGTTGCGGTTGAGCTCCAGCCGGCCGATCTCGACCGGCGGGTAGTCGGCGTGCGGCCAGACCTTGGTCAGGTCGAAGGGGTTGAAGCGGTAGTTCGCCGCGTCGGCCGCCGGCATGATCTGGACCTGCACCGTCCAGCTCGGGAAGTCGCCGCGCTCGATCGACTCGCGCAGGTCGCGCTGGTGGCTGTCCGGGTCCACGCCGGCGAGGGTGTTGGCCTCTGCCTGGGTGAGGTTGCGGATGCCCTGGTCGGTCTTGAAGTGGTACTTGACCCAGAAGTGCTCGCCGGCCTCGTTCTGCCACTGGAAGGTGTGCGAGCCGTAGCCGTTCAGGTGGCGGTAGGAGGCGGGTATGCCGCGGTCGCCGAAGAGCCAGGTGACCTGGTGGGTGGCCTCGGGGGACAGGCCCCAGAAGTCCCAGACGTTGTCGGCCTCCTGCGAGCCGGTGTACGGGTCCCGCTTCTGGGTGTGGATGAAGTCGGGGAACTTGATGGCGTCCTTGATGAAGAACACCGGGGTGTTGTTGCCGACGAGGTCGTAGTTGCCCTCCTCGGTGTAGAACTTCAGCGCGAAGCCGCGCGGGTCGCGCACCGCGTCGGCCGCGCCGAGGTTGCCCGCGACGGTGGAGAAGCGCAGGAAGACCTCGGTCTGCTTGCCGACCTCGGACAGGAAGGCCGCCCGGGTCCAGGGCGTCACGTCGGCGGTCACCGTGAAGGTGCCGTACGCCCCGGCGCCGCGGGCGTGCACCACGCGCTCCGGGATCCGCTCGCGGTTGAAGTGCGCGAGCTTCTCGAACAGCAGCTGGTCCTGGATCAGGGCCGGGCCGCCGAGACCGGCGGTCTCGGTGTTCTGGTTGTCGGCGACGGGGGCACCCGCCTCGGTGGTCAGGGTCGGGCGCAGCTCGTCCTGCGTGGTCATAACGGGTGCCTCCACGGGTCCGATCGTGATGACACGATCCTAACTTGGACTTTGTCCAAGTCAATACTGGAACCAATCCCGGACCTGAATTACCCTGGCGGACATGAACGACCTGCTGGAGAGACTGCGCGAACGCGGCTGGCGGCTGACCTCGCAGCGCCGGGTCGTGGCCGAGGTCCTCGACGGCGATCACGTCCACCTCACCGCCGACGAGGTGCACGCCCGCGCGGTGGCCCGGCTGCCCGAGATCAGCCGGGCCACCGTCTACAACACGCTCGGCGAGCTGGTCGCCCTCGGGGAGGTCCTGGAGGTCGCCACCGACGGCCGCGCCCGGCGCTACGACCCCAACGCGCACCGCGCCCACCAGCACCTGCTCTGCTCGGGCTGCGGCGCGATCCGCGACGTCCACCCGCACGGCGACCCGCTCGCCGCACTGCCCGCGGCCGAACGCTTCGGCTTCACCGTCACCACCGCCGAGGTCACCTACCGCGGCCTGTGCCCCGACTGCCGCCCGTAGCCCGACAGTCCGACGGGCCGACGGGTCCGGAGGTCGCTACGCGCTCAACTCCGCGTGCAGCGCGCCCAGCAGGCGTCCGGCCCGCTCCGCCACCTCGGCCGGGCCGTAGTCGATCGCCCGCCGGCACCAGTTCTCCGCCTGCACCGGCTCCCCCCGGCGCAGCGCCAGCAGCGCGAGCCGCAGGGCCGCCCGCCCGTGCCCGGCGTCGGCGGCCCGGGTGTACCAGAGCATCGCCTCGGCCTCGCTGTCCTGCCGGGCCAGCAGCAGCCCCAGGTTGAAAGCGGCGCTGCGGCTGCCCGCCTCGGCGGCCCGCCGGTACCAGCTCTCGGCGATCTCCAGCGCCCCGCGGTCCGCCGCCCGCACGCCCATCCGCACCTGCGCCCGCCGGTGCCCGGCGTCGGCCGCCAGCGCGTACCAGTGCTCGGCCTCGGCGTCCGCGTCCCCGCGCCGGTCCAGCAGCGAGGCCAGCCGGAACGCGCCCTCCGCCGAGCCGCCCGCCGCCGCCTGCCGGTAGCGCTCCAGCGCCCCGGCCAGGTTGCCGCGCTGCTCCTGGGCGACGGCGAGCTGCAGCGCCGCCTCGCCGTGCCCCTCGGCGGCGGCCCGCGCGTACCACTCCTGGGCCTGCCGCTGCTCGCCGCGCCCGGCGTGCAGCACGCCGAGGTTGAACGCGCCGTCCACGCTGCCCGCCTCGGCCGCCTTGGAGAACCACGGCTCGGCGCCGGACTCGTCGCCGCGCTGCAGCAGCACCACGGCCAGGGCGTTGCAGGCCTCCCGGTGCCCGGCGTACGCGGCCCGGCGGTACCACTGCTCGGCCTGCTGCTCGCGGCCGGTGCCGGCGCAGAGCAGGCCGAGGTTGAAGGCGCCGTTCTGGTCTCCCGCGTCCAGCGCGGCGCGGTACCAGCGCTCGGCCTCCTTGGCCTCGCCGCGGCTCGCGTGCAGGGCGCCCAGCGCGTTGGCGGCGTTGCCGTCCCCGGCCTCGGCGGCCTCCTGCCACCACTCGGCGGCGGCCGCGACGTCCCCGGAGTCGCGCAGCAGGAAGCCCAGCGCGCAGGCCGCGCGCGGCTCCCCGTTCTGCGCGGCCTGCCGGTACCAGCGGGCCGCCTCCTCCAGCAGGGACTGGTCGGTGCGGGCGCGCTCCTCCAGCAGCACGCCCAGGCGCAGCGCGGCTCGGGCGTGGCTGCGGGCGGCGGCCGTGCGGTACCAGGCCTCGGCGGTGTCCTTGTCCCCGGCGGCCTCGCGCATCCGGGCCAGCCGGTAGGAGGCCTCCCGGTGCCCGGCGTCGGCGGAGACCTTGAACCAGCGCTCGGCCCGGACGTCCCGCCGGTGCTCCATCAGGTCGCCCAGGGCGTAGGCGCCGAGGGGGTGCCCGTGGTCGGCGGCGAAGTGCAGCCAGTACTCGGCGGCCTCCTCCTCGCCCTGGTCGCGCAGCTGCAGCCCGAGCGCGTGTGCGGCCGGGGCGCTGCCGGCGACGGCGGCCTGGCGCCACCACTGGCCGGCCTCGGCCCGGTGACCCTGCTGGTGCAGCAGCACGCCGAGGTTGTTGGCGGCGGCGCGCACCCCGGCCGCCGCGGCGGCGCGCAGGTACGGTTCGGCGTCCTCCAGGTCCCCGCGGCGCAGCAGCAGGGTGCCCAACCGGCCGGCGGCGTCCGGGTCCCCGCCGTCGGCGGCCTGCCGGTGCCGGGCCTCCAGGGCGGCGGACTCGCGGGCGGCGAGCGCGGTCTCGAAGCTGGTCGGGTCCAGGCCCGTCGGGTCCAGGGCGGCGCCGGCGGCCGGCTCGTCGCCGGGCCGCTCCCCGTACGCGCCGACGGCGGCGGCGAACTGACGGGTGGACACGTGGACCAGGCTGTCGGGGCCGTAGCCCGGGGTGGGGCGTTCGGACAGTCCGCTGGTGCGCTGGGCCGGCAGGGCTCCGGGGCGGTGTTCGGGGCTCTCGGTGCTCTCCGCCCAGGCGTCGGTGTCCGCCTCGGCCGCCGCCGCGGGCTTGGCGCCTGACTTGCCGATCAGCCTCATGCCGACTCCCGCTCCCCCAGAGTGTCGCGGCATCGTGCCCCGGCGTGCGACCGGGGGGACTCCCAGGAGAGGCGCCGGACCCGACGGCCAATCAGCGGCCGTGCACCGTCCCCCATGTGTCCCATCGTCGCATCACCTGCTACCCGCGTACACCTGCCCCGGCCGAATTCGGGCCGGGCTGACCCGAAGCCGACGGAATTGCTTCGGCGCTTTGTCGATTTCCCGACACTTCAACCTCACAAACCCCTGCGCCCTCCTCCTTGGCGACGGTCGATAGTACCGGAGCGGTTCCCACCGCTTCCGTGCGAAGACACCCCGGGAAACACCGGAGGCCCGGAGGAAGGATCCTCCGGGCCTCTGGCCTTTGTAGCGGGGACAGGATTTGAACCTGCGACCTCTGGGTTATGAGCCCAGCGAGCTACCGAGCTGCTCCACCCCGCGTCGGTAGTTGAACTCTAGCACGGACGCGACGGGGGTCCGCACGCGCGGGGAACGGCAGGGGTCCGGACCGGGAACGACGGGGCTCCGTGCGCGCGAACGGCAGGGCTCCGACTCGGGAACGACGGCGCTACGACGCGGGAACGACGGCACTCCGGCCCCTGGAAACACCGGAGGCCCGGAGGAAGGATCCTCCGGGCCTCCGGCCTTTGTAGCGGGGACAGGATTTGAACCTGCGACCTCTGGGTTATGAGCCCAGCGAGCTACCGAGCTGCTCCACCCCGCGTCGGTGGTTGAACCATAGCACCGATGCGGGGTGGAACGGAAAACGGTTACCGCAGCTCAGCGGTCCACCGCTGCGGCCCGTGGCCGGAGCTACGGCCGGGGGCTCGGTGATCCGGCCCCGGTGGCCCCCGCGGCGGGAGTTCCGGTCGGGGCGGGGGCCGGGCTGCCCCCGCGGGCCGCCACGGCCGCATTCAGGGCGTCGCCGAGCGCCTTCTGGGCGTTGCCGTAGGCCACCCAGTCGCCGTTCTTGAACGCCGTCTGACTGTCGTTGTACGCCTTCTCCGCGTCCGACAGCGCCTTCTGCAGCTCCGGCGAGATCGTCCCGCCCGGCGCGGGCGTGGCCGGCGCGGTCGGCGTGGGCGTCGCCGGGGAGGTCGGGGTGCCCGGGGCGGTCGGGGCCGTCCCGTTGCCCGGGTTGGACGGCGCGACCGGCGTGGCCGGCGGGGCCTGCCCGGCGAAGAGCTTGTTCAGCGCCTTCTCCAGGGTGTCCTCGAAGGCCACGTTGTCGTCCCCGTACACCGCCAGGACCTTCTGCAGCGTCGGGTACTTGGCGCCGCGCCCGCGCACGTACACCGGCTCGACGTTGAGCAGGCCGCCGCCCATCGGCAGGGTCAGCAGGTTCCCGTACTCCAGCTCGGTGTCACCGCCGGTCTTCAGTGCGTAGATCTGCGAGGCCACCTCCTGGCGGGAGTTGAACTTCGACTGCACCAGGCCGGGGCCGGGGGCGCCGGACTCGCCGGTCATCTTCAGGACGCGGATCTTCCCGTAGTCGTCGCCCGGGTCCGCGTTGACGGCCATGAACGCCGCCAGGTTCGGACGGCCGTTGGGCACGAAGGTGCTGGTCAGCGAGAAGCTCGCGCCCGCGGCGTCAGGCATCCGCACCGTCACGTAGTACGGCGGCTGGACCTGCTTGGTGTCACTGGTCGGGTCCACCGGGACCTGCCAGATGTCACTGCCGTTGAAGAAGGAGTTGGAGTCGGTCACGTGGTACTGGCCGAGCAGGTCGCGCTGCACCTTGAACATGTCCTGCGGGTAGCGCAGGTGCGGCAGCAGCGACTGCGGGATGTCCGCCTTCGGCTCCACGGTGCCCGGGAAGGCCTTCATCCAGGTCTTCAGCACCGGGTCCTTCTCGTCCCACTGGTAGAGCTTCACCTCGCCGGTGTAGGCGTCGACCGTGGCCTTGACCGAGTTGCGGATGTAGTTGACCTGGTTGGCGACGGTCAGCAGCTCACCGCGCTGGTTGGTCAGCGAGTCCTTGGTGGCGGCGCCCAGCGTCGTCTTCGAGGAGAACGGGAAGCCGTCCGAGGTGGTGTAGCCGTCCACCACCCAGACCACGTGGCCGTCCTGCACCACCGGGTACGGGTCGGCGTCGATCGACAGCCACGGGGCGACCTTCTCCACCCGCTCCTTCGGCGTGCGGTTGTAGAGCACCTTGGCGCCGTCGGTGATCGCCCCCGCGTAGAGGATCTGCGGCTCGGTGAAGCGCACCGCGTACGCGGCCCGGGTGATCGGGTTGTCCAGCGAGACACCGCCGGAACCGGTGTACGTGTACTCCACGTTCTGGCCGGTCTTGGTGTCGGTGTAGTCGATCTCCTTGTTGGAGCCGCCGACGATCGAGTACGTCGTCGTCTTCTCGCCGTAGTAGATCCGCTGCTGGTAGTCGCCGAGCGAGCCGGTGGCCGGCAGGCCGGACTCGGTGAACACCGGCCCGCCCTTGTCGTCGACCTGGTTGCCCTTGGCGACCGCCGCGCCGTAGCCGTGGGTGTACTTGAAGTGGTCGTTGATCCAGTTGCGCTGCACGCCGTTGAGGTCCAGCTCGCGCAGGCCGACGACGGTGTCCTGCTTGCCCGTGTCGGTGCGGTACCGGTCCACGTCCAGCGTGCTCGGGAAGGCGTAGTAGTTGCGCTGCTGCTCCAGCGACTGGAAGGTCTGCGACACGATGTTCGGGTCCAGCAGCCGCACGTCCGCGATGGTCTGCGCGTCGGGCTTGAGCGCGTCACCGCCGGTCGAGCCCTGCGGGCTGTACGGCGTGGTCTGCGCGTCGGCGATCCCGTACGCCTGCCGCGTCGCGTCGATGTTCTTCTGGATGTACGGCGTCTCCTTGGCCTGCTCGTTCGGCTTGACCTGGAACTGCTGCACGATCGCCGGGTACAGGCCGCCGATCAGCACCGCCGACAGCACCATCAGCCCCAGCCCGATCAGGGCCGGCGCCCAGGTGCGGCGGATCGGGGTCAGGAAGAACAGCACGGCGCAGATGATCGCGACGAAGAACAGGATGGTCTTGGCCGGCAGGAACGCGTTGGCGTCCACGTAGCGCAGGCCCGTCCAGCCCGAAACACCCTTGTACGAGCCGGTCTTGACCGCCAGCGCGTACCGGTCGAGCCAGTAGGCGACGGCCTTCAGCAGCACGAACACGCCCAGCAGCACCGCCAGGTGCCCCTGCGCGCCGACGCTCGCCCGCCGACCCGGGCCCTGCAGCCGCAGCCCGCCGTACAGGTAGTGCACCAGCGCGGAGGTCAGCAGCGAGACGATCACCGCGCTGAACGCGAAGCCCAGCACGAACTCGTAGAAGGGCAGGTCGAAGGCGTAGAAGGAGACGTCCATGCCGAACTGGGCGTCCTTCTCCCCGAAGGAGGTCGAGTTGGTCCACATCAGCCAGGTCCGCCACTGGCCGGACGCCGCGGCGCCCGCCACCAGGCCGATCACCAGCGAGATGCCGATCAGCGCCCAGCGCTTGAACGGCGCCAGGCCCGCCCGGTAGCGGTCCAGGCTCTGCTGCTCCACCGACATCGCCGACAGCGGCGGCCGCAGCCGGTGCGCCAGCCAGATGTTGAAGCCGACGATCACCGCCATCAGCAGGCCGAACACCGCGAACAGCCCGACCTTCGTCCACAACTGGGTGGTGAACACCGAGGAGTAGTGGACCGACTTGAACCACAGCCAGTCCGTCCAGAAGCCCGCGAACATGACGAACAACAGGAACAGCACCGCGAGTACGCCCAGGGTCAGCAGGGCCACCCGCGCCCGCCTGGACGGCGGACCCACCCTTCGCCGGAAACCCGGCCCTGAGCGTTCCGGCATCTGGAATACCACGGTGGCACCTCAGCTGTGTCGTCTGGATATCGGTCGGTCGTCAGAGCAACTTAACCAGGCTTTGGCCGAGTTCCCACCGTTAGCAGACGGTTACTACGGCGCCCCGCCCCCGGCCGTCCCCGCCCCGCCCGCACCGGGGCGCGCGGCGCGCCGCCCGCCCCACCGGACCGCCCGGCGAGCGCGCCCCGCCCGGCGTGTGAGGATTGAGGCATGTCCGACGCGTCTGATCTGAACAACTCCCCCGACGACGTCTCCAAGCTCCCCGCCGCCACCCCGCTCACCCGGGCCGCGCTGGAGATCGACGAGTACGCCGCCACCCTCGGCTGGGACCTCCCGGCCCGGCTGTTCGCCCTGGTGGACAGCGCCGCCCTGCGCAAGGCCAACCCGAAGATCGCCGAACAGCTCGGCCTCGCCGACGGCGACGAGCCCGGCCTCACCCCGATCGAGCAGGACGAGATCCCGGCCGGCACGCCGCTCGACAAGTTCCTCGGCACCATCGCCTGGCCCGACTCGGTGGCCGGCTGCGCCCTGGTCGTCGAGCGGCAGATGCTGCCGCCCGGCGCCGAGCAGACCCGCCCCCGCGGTGCCAGCGACGCCCAGCTCGCCGAGTGGGTGTCCAACCACCCGCAGCGCGAGGAGGTGCGGATCACCGCCGCGGTGCTGCGCGACGGCAAGAAGGAGATCGCCCTGCGGCTGCGTTCCAAGGACGTCGCCCGCGAGGTGCTGACCGGTCCGGACCTGGTGCCCGGCCTCACCGAGGCCCTGCTGGCGACCTTCTCCTGACCCCTACTTGGCGCAGGACGGCAGCGCGGAGGTCTGCCCGGAGCGGATCTGCTCCAGCGACTTCAGCGCGCCGTCCAGCGTGTCCGTCTTGATCAGGGTCAGCCCGGACGGGATGTTCTTGGTGGCCTCGGCGCAGTTCGAGGACGGGGTGAAGAAGTACTCGGCCCCGGCGTCCCTGGCGGCGATCAGCTTCATCGATATCCCGCCGATCGGGCCGACCTTGCCGTCGTCGTCGATGGTGCCGGTGCCCGCGACGAACCGGCCGCCGGTGAGGTCGCCGCCCGGGGTCAGCTTGTCGATGATGCCGAGCGAGAACATCAGGCCGGCGCTCGGGCCGCCGACGTCCTGCAGGCCGATGTCGATCCGGAACGGGTAGGTGTGCCGGATCCCGGTGCCGATGCCGACAGCGGCGAGCTCGGCCCGCTCGGGCGCGGCCTTCGGGTCGAGGTCCTTGACCCGGACGGTCGGGACGGCGACGTCCGTCCTGGCGGCGGGGTCGGCGGCGGCGTTTCCGGCGGCGTCCTTGACCCGCGGCACGACCGTGAAGACCACCGACTCGCCCGGCTTGTGCTTGGTGACCGCCGCGACCACCTGGTCGACCGTGGTGACCGGGGCGCCGTCGACGGCGACGATCGAGTCACCCGCGTGCAGCTTGCCCTCGGCCGGCGCTCCGGCGGTGACCGACTTGACGATCAGCTCGCTGCCGACCGGGACGCCCAGCTGCTTGAGCGCCGCGGTGCGGGCGCTGTCCTCGGAGGAGGCGAACTCCTCGGCGTTCTGCTTCTTCGCGTCCGCGTCCGACTGCCCCTTCGGGTAGACGTTGTCGTGCGGAACCATCAGCACGTCGTCGCGCAGCCAGCCGACCACCGCGTTGACCAGGCTGGGCTCGTACTTGGCCCCGGTGACCTGGACGGTCGTCATGTTGAGGTGCCCGGTCGTCGGGTAGGAGTCGTGCCCGGCGATGCTGATCACCGGCTTGCCGCCCTGGTTGCCGAGCGTGTTGTACGTCGGCCCCGGGCTCATCTCCGTGTACGGCACCTTCATCAGCACCGAGACGCAGAGCAGTGCTATGAGCAGCAGGGTGGCAGCGAGCATCGTCGCGGAGCGGCGTGGCATGCCTCGACAGTACGGGACGCGGGTGACGCGGCGCCCGGCGGGCTACCGACCGGAGCGCTCGCCGGGGGCGGCGGCCCCCGCCGTGGTGCGTTCCATGGCGGCCATGAAGCGCCGGTGTTCGGCGAGCGAGGCCGGATCCCCCGTGGCCCGCGGGGCCCGCTGGGCCCAGCCCGCCCAGAGGGCGGCGGCCACGACGGCGACCACCGGAATGATCAACCAGGCGAGCGCACCCATATCAGTACTCCCAGCTCGTCGTGTCTATGAGCAGATTAACCACTCCGGCGGACAACGCGGCCGGCGCCGTCCGGGTTACGGGACGGCCGATCGGCTCACTTCCAGGGAGTATTCGGGGCGCCGCCGCGAACCCGTTCGAGTGAGGCCCCGGCGCGCCTGCCCCGACAGACGCGCGGGACGTGCGGGCGGTTCCGCGCGCTGGTCAGGGCACTCGTGGGCGGTTCCGCGCACCGGCCGGGGCATGCGAGGGCGCTTCCGCGGCGCGGGCGGGCGGGCGGCCAGTGCGGTGCGGTGCCGTTCCGCGGCGCGGGCGGCCGGTGCGGTGCGGTGCCGTTCCGCGGCGCGGGCGGGCGGGCGGCCGGTGCGGTGCCGTTCCGGGCGGCGTCAGCAGCTGCCGGCGCCGACCCACTCCTCCTCGCCGTCGGCGAAGACCTGGTGCTTCCAGATCGGCACCTCGTGCTTGAGGTCGTCGATCAGCCGGCGGGCGGCCGCAAAGGCCTCGCCGCGGTGGGCGCAGGAGACGGCGACGATCACGGCCTTGTCCGTGATCTCCAGGCGGCCGATCCGGTGGACCGCGGCGAGCGCCCGGACCGGGAAGTCGGCGACGACCTTCTCGGCGATCCGCCGCATCTCCTGCTCGGCGGTGGGGTGGCAGCTGTACTCCAGCGCGGCGACCGACTTGCCGCCGTCGTGGTCACGGACCGTTCCGACGAAGACGGTGGTGCCGCCGGCCGCGTCGTCGCCGACCGCCTCGTACACCTCGTCCAGCGAGAGCGGGGCGTCGCGGACGGCGAGCAGGCGGATGGGGTCGTGGTTCTCGGACATGACCCCATGATTCCCCATCCGGGGCGGTCGGAGGCAAGGGTCTTCCGCATCACGATGTGGAAATTTCGCATCGTGAGAAACGACGGCGCCGCCGCGGATCCGTGGCGGCGCCGTGCCGGGACCTCCTCAGAAGCGGCGCCGCTTGCGGGCCCGGCGCACCAGCGCCGCCGTACCGACCAGTGCCACCGTCGCCCCGGCCGCCCCCAGGCTGGTCGCGGCCTCCTTCCCGCCCAGCCGCCGCCCGGCCACCGCGTGCTTGCCGGACACCTGGGCCAGCAGCTCGGCCAGCACCTGCTCGTTGGTGTGCACCGGGCGCCAGCCCGCCTCGTGCAGCCGGCTGCCGGACACCACCCACGGGTACATCGTGTAGGCGAGGTCCCCGGCCGGCGCCGGGGTCAGGCCCAGCCGGTGCAGCCGCGCCGCCGTCCCGAGCGCCAGCGCCGCCGGCAGTTCCATCCGCCGGATCCCGGACAGCCGCTCCACGTCCTCCTGCTCCAGCCAGCCGTCGCAGCCGACCGTCACCTCGCCCTCGACCAGACCCAGCGCCGCGTACTCCAGCGCCGCCGCCAGGTCGTCCACGTGGCAGAACTGCCAGCACGGGCGGGAGCCGGCCACCACCAGCAGGCGGGGCGCCTCGAAGTGCCGGGTCAGCACGGTGTCCACACCCGGGCCCACCACCACGGCCGGACGCAGCACCGTCACCTGCAGCCCGGGATGGGCGCGCGGTGCGCGACGGGCCAGCCGCTCGATCTCCAGCAGGTCCCCGACCAGCGAGGCCTCCTCGGTCGCCCGCAGCTCGGAGTCCTCGGCCAGCGGCACCTCGTTGTCGGCCAGCGCGCCGTAGACCATCGCCGAGGTGCACAGCACCACCCGGTGCACCCCGGCGGCCGCGGCCGCGGTCAGCACCGTCTGGGCGCCGCGCACGTTGTAGGCGCTGCGGGCCCGCGGGTCCGACTCCATGCCGAAGTCCATCGCCAGGTGCACCACCACGTCGACCCCGGCCAGCCGCTCGGCCACCGCCGGGTCCCGGACGTCCAGCACCCGCCAGTGCACGCCCGGCACCTCGCCGCGCCGGTCGTCGACGGCCAGGACCTTCTTCACGTGCGGGGAGGCCACCAGTCGCGCCGCGACCTGCTCCCCCAGCACGCCCGCGGCGCCGGTCACCGCCACGGTCAGCGGCCGTCCGCCGTAGGCTGGATGCGGTGACGCCGTGGTGTCCGACGCGTCCTCTCCTCCGGTCAGCCCAGAGCGAACGTCCGAAGGCGGGGAACTCACCGGCCATCCTCCACGGTTAGCTTATGTGCGTACGGACGTGTGTCACGTACGTCCATCCTGCCCGAGGCGAAGGCCCGGCGGTGCACCCGGCGCGGGCCTGCCGCGCGGGAGCCGCCCCCGAGTCCCCCACTCCACCGCCGCCCCGGGCGCAGACTTTTCCGCCACACCCGCATGACGGCCGACCGGATCGAGGACCCCGTGAGCGACCTTCCCTTCGGATTCGGCGTTCCGCCCGAGGAGCCCGAGGACGGCAAGGCCAAGCCCGACGACGCCCAGAAGAAGAGGGACCAGGAGCAGTCCGCCTCCGGCCCGCAGCCCTTCGGCTTCGGGGGTGCCAACCCCTTCGGCGCGATGTTCGGCATGCCCGGTGCCCCCGGCGGCGGCGGTGCCGACAACCCCTTCGCCGCGATGTTCGGCGGCATGAACCCCGGTGACCTCGGCGCCGCCTTCCAGCAGCTCGGGCAGATGCTCTCGTTCGAGGGCGGCCCGGTGAACTGGGACCTCGCCACGAACATCGCCCGCCAGAGCGTCGTCGCCGAGCCCGCCGAGGGCAAGAGCAAGGACCGCTCGGTCAGCGACGCGGAGCGCTCCGCCGTCGCCGAGGCCGTCCGGCTGGCCGACCTGTGGCTGGACGGCTCCACCGAGTTCCCCTCCGGCGCCGGCACCGCCGTCGCCTGGAGCCGCGCCGAGTGGATCGAGGCCACCCTCCCGGTCTGGAAGGACCTGGTCGACCCGGTCGCCGAGCGCGTCGGCAACGCCATGGGCGGCATCCTGCCCGAGGAGATGCAGGCCATGGCCGGCCCGCTGATGGGCATGATGCGCTCCATGGGCGGCGCCATGTTCGGCACCCAGATCGGCCAGGCGCTCGGCGCGCTCGCCGGCGAGGTGGTCGGCTCCGCCGACGTCGGCCTGCCGCTCGCCCCGGCCGGCAAGGCCGCGCTGCTGCCGCAGAACGTCGCCGAGTTCGGCGAGGGCCTGAACGTGCCCGCCGACGAGGTCCGGCTCTACCTCGCCCTGCGCGAGGCCGCCCACCAGCGGCTCTTCGCCCACGTGCCGTGGCTGCGCGCCCACCTGCTGGGCGCCGTCGAGGCCTACGCGCGCGGCATCAAGGTCGACACCTCCCGCATGGAGGAGCTCGTCGGCCAGCTCGACCCGAGCAACCCCGAGGCGCTCCAGGACGCCCTGGCCGGCGGCCTGCTCCAGCCCGAGGACACCCCCGAGCAGAAGGCCGCGCTCGCCCGCCTGGAGACCGCGCTCGCGCTGGTCGAGGGCTGGGTCGACGCCGTCGTGCACGCCGCCGCCGAACCGCACCTGCCGCAGGCCGGCGCGCTGCGCGAGACCGTCCGCCGCCGCCGCGCGGCCGGCGGGCCCGCCGAGCAGACCTTCGCCACCCTGGTCGGTCTGGAACTGCGCCCGCGCCGCCTGCGCGACGCCTCCCGGCTGTGGGCGCTGCTCGCCGACGCCCGGGGCATCGAGGGCCGCGACGCGCTCTGGGAGCACCCGGACATGCTGCCCACCGCCGCCGACCTCGACGACCCGGACGCCTTCGTGCACCGGGGCACCGCGGACGGCCTGGAGGGCGGCATCGACTTCGACGCGCTCGACAAGCTGCTCGGCGAGGCCGCGGCCGGCAAGCCCGACCTCACCAAGCGCGACGACGAGCCGAAGGCCGACGGCACCGACACCGACGGGAAGGGCGAGCCCACCGCATGACCACGGACACCGGGACGTCCGCGTCCACCCTGCACGCGGACGCCGTCCGCACACTGTCCGCGTGGCGCCCCGCCGAGGAGGACCAGGAACGGCTGCGGCTCGACTACCTGGAGCACCTGGCGGAGCAGCCCGAGGGCCTGTACCGCTCCTGCCTGCCGGCTCACATCACCGCCAGCGCGGCGGTCGTCGACCCGGCGGCCGGTCGGGTGCTGCTCACCCTGCACCCCAAGGTCGGCATGTGGCTGCAGATGGGCGGGCACTGCGAGCCCGGGGACGGCGACCTCGCCTCGGCCGCGCTGCGCGAGGCCGTCGAGGAGTCCGGCATCCCCGACCTGGTCCTGCTGGAGGTGGACGGCGCCCCCGTCCCGGCCAAGCTGGACCGGCACCAGGTGCGCTGCGCCGGAAAGGACCGGCCGGAGAACACCCACCTCGACGTCCAGTACGTCGCGGTGGCCCCGGCCGGCGCGCAAGCGCTGATCAGCGAGGAGTCGCTGGACCTGCGCTGGTTCGACTACGACCGGCTGCCGGAGCTCACCGACCACTCGGTGCGCGACCTGGTGGCCCGGGCACGGCGGCTGACCGGCTGAGGTGAGACAGACGAAGGGGGCGCGGGCCGTTGCGGCCCGCGCCCCCTTCGCGTCGTCCTCCGATCGGGCCCCGCCGCGCTCCGGCCGTCCGGCGTCCCGGGCCCTCCTCGATCACGCCCCCGGCCGCGGCCCCGGCCGCGCTCCCGGCAGTGCCCTCAGCCGCAGGAGGCGGCCGGGTCCGGCCCCGGACCGGCGTGCCGGGCACCGGGGATGTGCGGCAGACGGGCCGCCGAGACCACGCCCTCCAGGTAGCCGCGGGCCCGCTCGGTGCGGGGGTAGGCCTCCAGCAGGGCCCAGAACGCCGGACCGTGGTCCGGCACCAGCAGGTGCGCCAGTTCGTGCAGCAGTACGTAGTCCAGGACGTACTCCGGCATGCCCTGGAGGCGGTGGGAGAGGCGGATGGTGCCCTCGCTCGGGGTGCAGGAGCCCCAGCGCGAGTTCTGGTTGGTGACCCAGCGGACCTGGGTGGGATGGGCGCGGTCGCCCAGGTAGGCGGCCGACAGGTCGCGGGCCCGGGTCATCAGGGCCCCGTCCCCGGGGATCCGCCGGGACTCCTGGGCGGCGAGCTTCTCCAGCATCTGCGCGACCCAGCGCTGCTCCTCGGCGTGCGACATCCGGGCCGGGATCAGTACGACGGTGCGGTCACCCTCGCGGTAGGCGGAGACCGTACGGCTGCGGCGGGCGCTGCGCCGCACCTCGACCCGGCTGCGGTCGTGCGCCTCCGGGGAGAGCGCCCCGACGGGCGGGTGCTGCGGCGACGGGGGCCTCGACGGCTGCTCCGGGTGCATCTGGTCCGGGCGCCCGCGCGTGTTCGGCGCCGCGACCTGCGACCCGGACGCTGCACGGGCACGCCGACGCGACGCCGGTGGATGGGAGTCCCGCTCGGCTGCCATGGCACACGACGTTACCCGGTACCACGGACAGAAGTCCGCTGCCATGGCCGGAATCTTTCATGGAGTGATCGGGAACGAAAAGTCGACGGCGGGTGTCCGGAAACCGACGCCGGGGAGGATGAGCAGTTATCCACAGGGCGTGCGAACCGATGTTCCGATCATGGGTACGGACCTGTGGACAACCCTCGGCACGCCGTCGGCGCGACGGGGCATGCTGCGGTCGCCAGTCCGGAAACGATCGGAAGGGAGATCGCCGTGCGCCTCGCGCTGAAGCCCGCCCTGTCCCGCAGCTGGCGGGACTCCGAGACCCTGCAGTTCGGCACCGTCACCCGCCACGCGGGGGTGCTCGGCAACGCCGACCCGACCCTGTGCGCGTTCCTCGGGCTGCTCGATGGCACCCGCGACCGGCCCGAGCTCCTGGCGGCCGGCGAGCGGATCGGCCTCGGCCGCGAGCCGGCCGACACCCTGCTGACCGAGCTGGAGGAGACCGGGCTGCTGGACGACGCCGAGGCCGCCGACCGGGCCCTGACCCGCTTCCCCCAGCCGCACCGCGAGCTGCTCGGGCCCGACCTCGCCTCGCTCTCCCTGGTCCACTCCGGCCCCGGCGCCGCCCCGGCGGTCCTGACCCGGCGTGCCGACGCCCGGATCGAGGTGCGCGGCGCGGGCCGGGTCGGCGCCGCCGTGGCGGCGGTGCTCGCCGCCGGCGGAACGGGCACGGTCACCGTCACGGACGGCGGCCGGGTCGAGCCGGGCGACTGCTCCCCGGCCGGGCTGCCGCCCGCGGACGTCGGACGGCTGCGCGCGACGGCGGCCCGGGAGGCGGTGCTGCGCGCCGCGGGCCGTCCGGCCGCTCCGGTGCCGCGCCGCAGACCGGGGGACGGCCCGCCGGACTTCGTGGTCCTCGCTCCCCGGGACGGCAGCGCCGCCTTCGCGGGCGGGACGTACGAGGCCCGGCTGCTGCTCCGGGCCGGGGTGCCGCACCTGTACGTGGGGGTGGTCGAGGAGTTCGGCGTCGTCGGACCGCTGGTGGTCCCCGGGAGGTCGGCGTGCGGGCACTGCCTGGTGCTGCGGAGGGAGGACGAGGACGCGGCCTGGCCGCGGGTCCTGGCCCAGCTGGCCCACGAGGGCCCGGGGCGGGCCCGCACCCCGGCCTGCGACACGGCCCTGGCGACGGCGGTCGCCGGACTGGCGGCGCTGCACACCCAGGTGTACCTGGACGGCGGTCGGCCACCGAGCGTGGACGGGTGGTGCGAGGTGTCGGCGGGCGACGGGATGGCCCGGCGACTGCGGCTGCGGGGGCATCCGGACTGCGGGTGCCTGTGGCAGCCGCTGCCGCCGGGGTGAGCGCCGGCTCTGGTCGCCCGAGCGGCACCGCCGACACCGGGGAACGCCGGGGAGCATCACGGAACGCCGGGGACCGCCGGGGACCGCCGGGGACCGCCGGGGACCGCCGGGGACCGCCGGGGACCGCCGGAGGCCGGCACCCCGCAGGGTGCCGGCCTTCCCGGTCCACTCGCCGCCCGGCGTCAGGCGGCGCTCACGGCCTCCTCCGCGCTCTCCGCGGCCCCCGCCGCCTTCCGGTCCCGCATCACCAGCGTGGCCACCAGCGCCGCCGCCAGCACACCGGTCGCGCTCACGGTGAAGGTGGTCGTCATCGCCCCGGTGAACGCCTCCCGGGCGGTCCGGACCAGCCCGGAGTCCCCGCCGGCGATCGCCAGCGCCCCGGCGATGGAGTGCTTCGCCTGCTCCGGCGTCCCGGCCGGCATCCGGTCCGCGAAGCCGCTCGACAGCAGCGAGCCCAGGATCGCGATGCCGAGCGCGGTGCCCGCCTGCTGGATGGTGTCGTTCAGCGCCGAACCGACGCCCGCCTGCTCCGGCGGGATCGTCCCCATCAGCGCGCCCACCGCGGCCGGCATCGCCAGGCCCGCACCGAGGCCGAGCAGACCGAGCGCGACGGCCGGGACTGCGAAGCCGGTGTCGGCCGAGACGGTGGTCAGCAGCGCGAACGAGGAGGCCATCACGAGCATCCCGCCGAGGATCAGCAGCCGGTTGCCGATCTTCGCCGCAGCCTTGGCACCGACCCCGTTGCCGAGCAGCGCCGCGACGGCCAGCGGCAGGAACGCCAGGCCCGCCTTGACCGGCGAGTACCCGAGTACGAACTGCAGGTACTGGGTGAGCACCAGCAGCAGCCCGCCGTTGCCGATCTGGACGAGGGTCAGCGAGAGCGAACCGCCGCTGAAGTCGCGGGCCCTGAAGAGCACCAGCGGCACCATCGGCGCGGCGGTGACGTTCTCCCACACCACGAACCCGACGAGCGAGGCTACCGCGACGGCCAGGGTGACCAGCTCACGCCCGGCGAACGCGCCGTGCTGCGGGATCTCGATGATCCACCAGACCAGGGCGGTCATGCCGACGGCCGACAGCACCGCGCCGAGCGGGTCGGGCTTCTGCCACGGCCCCTTGGACTCCGGCATCAGCAGCAGGCCGGCCAGGACCGCGAGCGCCACCACCGGGACGTTGATGAAGAAGATCGAGTGCCACGAGAAGTGGTCGATCAGCACGCCGCCGAGCACCGGGCTGCCGACCAGCCCCAGCATGGCCACCGAACTCCAGGCGGCCATCGCCTTGTTGCGCTCCTCCGCGTCGAAGACGGTGATGAGGATCGACAGCGTCGAGGGCATGATCAGTGCTCCGCCGACGCCCATCGCGACCCGGGCCGCGATGACCTCGCCGGGGTTGGTGCAGACGGTAGCCGCGAGCGACGCGGCCCCGAAGAGCAGCAGTCCGATGATCATGACCTTCCGGCGCCCGAAGCGGTCCCCGAGGCTGCCGGCGGTCAGCAGCAGGCCGGCGAAGACCAGGACGTAGGAGTCGAGGATCCACTGGGTGTCCTGGGCGCTCGCGCCCAGGTCCGCGGTCATCGAGGGCACCGCGACGGTCAGCGCCATGCTGTCGACCACCAGCACCAGCGAGCTCAGGCAGAGCACGATCAGGATCCACCAGCGGTGCGGATTGCGGCCCCCGGTGGAGCGCCCCGCGGTGTCGACCGCCCCGGTCACGTCGTCGGCTGACATCGGCCATCCCTCCCCATCTGCGCACACCGTTCCCCCGGTGCGCACTGCGTTCCGTCGATGCGAACACTGTACGCACCGTGGAACAGTGTGCGCAACCCTTGACTCCTGTACGCTCCATGCGAACGGTGTACGCAGCGCGTAGGAGGAGAAGCCGCATGGCCGCCCGAACGAACCCGATCCCGTCCGTCTGGGCCCGTCGGCAGCCCGAGCCCGACCAGCCCGCCCTCAGCCGGGCCGCGATCGTCCGCGAGGCGATCGCGATGCTGGACGCCGACGGCATCGACGCCCTGAGCATGCGCAAGCTCGCTGCCCGTCTGAACGCGGGCGCCACCTCCCTCTACCGGCATGTGGCCACCAAGGACGAGCTGATGGAGCTCGCCGTGGACGAGGTCTTCGGCGAGATGGCCCTGCCGGCCGCCGGGAGCCCCGACTGGCGGGCCGCCGCCGCCGAGGCCGCCGAGGGCTTCCGGGAGACGGCCCTGCGCCACCCCTGGCTCTCCTCCGTCCTGGGCCAGGCGGGCCTCGCCTACCTCGGGCCCAACCTGCTCGCCTTCTCCGAGCGGCTGGGCGCCCTCTTCACCGCCGCCGGCTTCCCCGAGCCGGCCCGGGCGATCGAGACGCTCCTCGCCTTCGTGATCGGCATGAGCACCACCGAGGCCGCCTGGCTCACCACCGTGGCGCGCTCCGGCGAGACCGAGGCCGAGTTCATCGCCCGGCTGATGCCCGCTGCCCTGGAGGCCACCGCCGACTACGCGCACCTCTCCGGTGCCTACACGGCCGCCGCCGCGACCCCCGACCCGGTCGAGATCCGCAACAGCAAGTTCTGCTACGGCCTGGAGGTCGTCCTGGACGGTCTCGCCCTGCGTCTGCCCCGCTGACCCGGCCGACCGGGACCAAGCCGCCCAACTCCCCGCAAAGGGGCGGAACTCCCCGCCCCGCCCCGCGGAATTCCGACGGGCCCGGCGCGGGGAGCGGGCACAATGGCGTAGTGATGGTCGGCCGTCCGGTGTCGGGGGGCCAGGGGATTGGAGGCCCGGGTGAGCGATCTTCCGCGCAAGGCAGTGACCCGCACGGCACGGCTCGCCGCCCTGCCGCTGGGGATAGCCGGACGCGCCACGCTCGGCCTGGGCAGGCGCATCGGCGGCCGCTCCGCCGAGGTGGTCACCGCCGAGCTCCAGCAGGCCACGGCCGACCAGCTGTTCAAGGTCCTCGGCGAGCTCAAGGGCGGGGCGATGAAGTTCGGGCAGGTGCTGTCCGTCTTCGAGGCCGCGCTGCCCGAGGAGGTCGCCGGTCCGTACCGGGCCGCGCTCACCAAGCTGCAGGACGCCGCTCCCCCGATGCCCGCCGCCAAGGTGCACACCGCGCTCGCCCAGCGGCTCGGGGACGACTGGCGCGAGCTCTTCCGGGAGTTCGACGACCGGCCCGCGGCCGCGGCCTCGATCGGCCAGGTGCACCGGGCGGTCTGGCACGACGGACGCCGGGTCGCGGTCAAGGTGCAGTACCCCGGCGCGGGCGACGCGCTGCTCGCGGACCTGTCGCAGCTGAGCCGGGTGGCCTGGCTGCTGGGCCCGCTGATCCCCGGGCTGGACATCAAGCCGCTGATCGCCGAGCTGCGCGAGCGCGTCTCGGAGGAGCTGGACTACGAGCTGGAGTCGCAGGCCCAGCGCCTGCACGCCGAGGAGTTCGCGGGCGACCCGGACATCGTGGTGCCCGGCGTGGTGGCGCAGGCCGACCAGGTGCTGGTCACCGAGTGGATGGACGGCACGCCGCTGGCCGAGGTGATCGCGCGCGGCACCCAGGAGGAGCGCGACCGCGCCGGGCAGCTGCTGGCCCGGTTCCTGTTCGCCGGGCCGTCCAGGACCGGCCTGCTGCACGCGGACCCGCACCCGGGCAACTTCCGGCTGCTGAAGGACGACGGCCCGGTGTCCGGCTGGCGGCTGGGCGTGCTGGACTTCGGCACGGTGGACCGGCTGCCCGGCGGGCTCCCCGCGCCGATCGGGGCCTCGCTGCGGATGGCGCTGGACGGCAACGCGGCGGGCGTGCTGAAGATGCTGCGTGAGGAGGGCTTCGTGAAGCCCTCGATCCAGCTCGACCCGGACGCGGTGCTGGACTACCTGCTCCCGATCATCGAGCCGGCCGCGGTGGAGAACTTCCACTTCACCCGCGCCTGGATGCGCGCGCAGGCGGCCCGGATCGCCGATCCGCGCTCGCCCGCCTACAACCTGGGCAAGCAGCTCAACCTGCCGCCCGCCTACCTGCTGATCCACCGGGTGACGCTGAGCACCATCGGCGTGCTCTGCCAGCTGGGCGCCAAGGCGCCGTTCCGCGCGGAGATGCTGGAGTGGCTCCCCGAGTTCGGCGACCGGCCGCGGCCGCCGCAGCAGGCGAAGGCCCGCAAGGGCACCGCGCCGGTCCGCGTCACGAAGGACTGACACCGCCGGGGCCGGCGGAGGGCGTCCGCCCCGACCGCCGCCCCCACGGCCGCAGGCCGCTCCCCACCTGGGGAAGCGGCCTGCGGCACGACGGGGGTCAAGCGGAGGGCCGGCGGGGCCCACGGGTCCTACATCAGCGCCACGGCGAGCGCCTTGCGGGCCCGCAGCGAGGCCCGCTCGGCCCGCTGCCTGAGCTTGCGGGCCCGGATGACCCGGCTGACGAGCCGTTGGTTCTCGGCCTCGTGGAGCCTGTCATGCATATGGGCCCGGGCCAGGGATTCGTGGAGGAGTTGCATTTCGAGGATCCTGTTCTGGGTCTGACGTTCGGTGGCCTGCTCGGCGCGGGCGGTCGGATCGACGGCGGCGGGGGTCATGTCGTGGTCCTGCTCGTGGTGCGTGCTCGGGAATGGGCTACGGACTGCGGCGTCGGCCTTGGCGGCGGCGATCCGCACGGAACGGCGGAGGGCGCTGTCCAGCGGGGGCTGCTCTCCCCGGCGGACGACCCTGGCCTGGTCGGCGGGGTTCACGCCATGACCTCGGTCTTGCGCGGGCGGCCACGGGGCCGCTTGCGGGCCACGACGACACCCTGGACGAACAGCTCGCCGCCCCAGACGCCCCACGGCTCGCGCCGCTCAAGGGCGCCGGCCAGGCAGGCGTCCTTCACCGGGCAGGTGCCGCAGAGGGACTTCGCGTACTCGACGTCGGCGGGCGTCTCGGCGAAGAAGACCTCGGGGTCGAAGGCGCGGCACGGGATGGGGAGACCGAGCGCCTCGGCCTGCTCGATGGAGCTGATCTGCATGGAAGGAACCTCCGGGGGGTCGGCCTGGTCGGCCTTGGTGATCTGGCTTGTCGGCGGTACGGACGGGGTGGGCGGCGTGATGACCGTGGACACTGTGGGCGTCTTCCTCGTCTTCTCAGTGGTTCCGGCCCAGTGGACTGGTGGTGCTGGGCCGGAGGCCCCGGAGGGCCTGGGTTGGTCTTGCGTACCGGACAAAACAGAAGGGCCGCGGATCCCGGTGTGACGGGTTCCGCGGCCCTGGAGGTGCCGACCTGAGGCTGACTCAGGTTCGTTCTCTCCAGGGTTCAGGGCCGCGGAAGGCCCGCATCCGGGCGGCCTTGGCGCCGTTGAAGGCGGCCATGGCCTGGTTAATCAGCTGCTCGTTCTGCTTCTGGGGGTTTCCGGCACCGATGACCTGCGCATAGCCGCCATGCGTGGCGGCGGCTACAGCTGCCTTCGGTGCCTGGGTCGGTCGCTCATCGCGCAGGGAGCGCGACGTGCCGAACGACGCCCAGCCACGGGACAGACCGGTCTCGACAACGGTGCCTTCGATGCTCCTGCTGCCCGTGAAGCACAGATCAGTGTGTCCAAGACCACTGACAACGGGGGCGACGGAGACACCGGTGGTGTCGAGACCCAGACCGGTTCCACCGAGCTCGGCGAGCGCCCGCAGACGGGCGGCACGCAGGGAGGCAGCGACAACGGTCTGGCCAGTCATTTTGGTGATCATGATGTTTCCCACTGTCTTCGCCTCCTCTCGGCGTCTCGCGGAGCCCGGTTCCCCCGGCTCCGAATGTTCGGATGTCTGTCTCGGTACAGCTCTGGGTGCAAGGGAATCGGCACAGGTGTGACCCCGTGCGATCGCGTCCCCTTGACCGCCCCGGCAGGCTATTGCGCTCCCGGTACACCGCGCAAACTATTTTTCGCGGCGAGTTCCACGGCGCGCTCCGCAGCCGGATTCGAAGTCCCCGAGCAGTCTCCTGGACCGCGCCCGTGCCGGCTCACGCCGGATCGACCGAACCGTCGTCCTCGACGCCGTCCGGATCCTCCTCGGGCTCCTCCCCCGCACACAACGAGAGCACGGCAGCCCCGTACTTGTCCAGCTTCATGGCGCCGACCCCCGAGATCGAGGCCAGTTCGCCGCGGCTGGCGGGCACGTCCTCGGCGATCGCCATCAGCGTCGCGTCGGTGAACACGACGTACGCCGGGGCGCCCTGCTTCCTGGCCTGCCCGGCGCGCCACTCGCGCAGCCGCTCGTAGAGCCCCTCGTCCATCGTGGACGGGCAGCTCTCGCAGCGGCGCAGCTTGCGCTCGACGGCCTCGGTGAGCACCTTGTCGCAGACCCTGCACTTGACCGGTCCGCGGACCCGCCGGGCGGCGGAGCGCTCGCCGTGCTCGACGCCCCCGCGACCGCCGCGCGCGCCCGTCCGCGCGCCGGGTGCGGAGGAGCCGGGGCGCAGCCCGTCGAGGAAGCGGCTCGGCTTGCGGCTCGCGCGCCCGCCCGGGGAACGGGAGAGGGCCCAGGAGAGGGTGAGGTGCTTGCGGGCGCGGGTGACGCCGACGTAGAGCAGGCGGCGCTCCTCCTCGACCTGCTCGTCGGTCTTGGCGTAGATGATCGGCAGCGTGCCCTCGGTCAGGCCGACGAGGAAGACGGCGTCCCACTCCAGGCCCTTGGCGGCGTGCAGGGAGGCGAGGGTGACGCCCTCGACGGCGGGGGCGTGCTGGGCGGCGGCGCGGGCGTCGAGCTCGGCGACGTAGGCGGCGAGGTCGGTGCCCTGGCCCGCGGCGGTGCGGGTGCGCTCGAACTCCTCGGCGAGCCGGACGAGGGCGGCGAGGGACTCCCAGCGGTCGCGGACGGCCCCGGAGCCGGCCGGGGGCTCGGGGGTGAAGCCGCGGGTGGCGAGGACGGCGCGGACCTGGCCGGCGAGGTCGGGGGCGCCGTCGGTGAGCGGGTCGGAGGCGGCCCGGGCGGCGCCGCGCAGCAGGACGCCGGCGTCGCGCACCTCGGGGCGCTCGAAGAACCGTTCGGCGCCCTTGAGCTGGTAGGGGACGCCGAGGTCGGCGAGGGCCTGCTCGTAGACCTCGGACTGGCCGTTGGTGCGGAAGAGGACGGCGATCTCGCTGGCGCGCACGCCGGCCGCGAGGAGGTCCTTGATCCGGCGCGCGGTGGTCTCGGCCTCGGTGGGTTCGTCCTCGTACTCGGTGTAGACGGGTTCGGGGCCGGCCTCGCGCTGGGAGACGAGTTCGAGGCGGTGCCGGGCGGCCTCCCCGCGGGCCTGGGCGAGCAGTCCGTTGGCGAGGTGGACCACCTGCGGGGTGGAGCGGTAGTCCCGGACGAGCTTGACGACGGTGGCCTCGGGGTGGCGGCCGCGGAAGTTCAGCAGGTAGTCGGGGGTGGCGCCGGTGAAGGAGTAGATGGTCTGGCTGGCGTCGCCGACGACGCAGAGGCTGGCGCCGCCGCCGGGGCCGGTCCACTGGTCGAGCAGGCGCTGCTGGAGCGGGGAGACGTCCTGGTACTCGTCGACGGTGAAGTGCCGGTACTGGGAGCGGACCTGGTCGGCGATGTCCGGGCGGTCCTCCAGGATGGCGGCGGTGAGCAGCAGGACGTCCTCGAAGTCGATGTTGCCGCGGCGGCTCTTGGTCTCCTCGTAGACGCGGTAGACCTGGGCGGTCTCGGCCGGGTCGCGGGGGGCCTCGCGGCCGGACTTGGCGACGGCGGCGGGGTAGTCGTCGGGGCCGGTCTGGGTGACCTTGGCCCACTCGATCTCGGCGGTGAGGTCGCGCAGTTCGGTGCGCTGGACGCGCAGGCCGCAGCGGCCGGCGGCCTCGGCGACGAGCTGCACCTTGCGCTCCAGCAGCTGGGGCACGGGGCCGCCGACGGCGCGCGGCCAGAAGTACTGGAGCTGGCGCAGGGCGGCGGCGTGGAAGGTGCGGGCCTGGACGCCGTCGGCCCCGAGCTGGCGCAGCCGCCCGCGCATCTCCCCGGCCGCGCGGGCGGTGAAGGTGACGGCGAGGACCTGCTGCGGGTGGTAGACGCCGCTGCGCACGCCGTAGGCGATGCGGTGGGTGATGGCGCGGGTCTTGCCCGTGCCGGCGCCGGCGAGGACGCAGACGGGACCGTGCAGGGCGGTGGCGACGGCGCGCTGCTCCGGGTCGAGCCCGGCGAGCACCGCGTCGGGGCCCGTGGCGGCGCCGGGGTCGGCCCAGGGGGAGCCGTGGGAGGCGTCGTACGGGCTGCCGCTCAAGAGGTCTTCCTGCATGCGTTCCATCTTCTCAGCCCGGTGGGACAACGGGGGCGGGGTTGTCCACAGGCCGGGTGTGATCGCAGGATGATCGCTCCGCAGTGCGGTCGATGGCGGACCGGAATGCCCGCCGCCCGGCGGACGTTCCCTCCGGAGACCGTACGCACCTCTCTTTCGAAGGAGCCCCCTCGATGTCCGGCACCGTGACGATGTACAGCACGACCTGGTGTGGTTACTGCAACCGACTCAAGAGCCAGCTGGACCGTGAAGGCATCGGCTACACCGAGATCAACATCGAGGAGGACCCGGCGTCGGCGTCCTTCGTCGAGTCCGTGAACAACGGCAACCAGACGGTGCCGACGGTGCTGGTGACGCCGGTGGGCGGCGGCGAGCAGGTCGTCATGACCAACCCGAGCCTGCTGCAGGTCAAGAAGGCCCTGGCGGCCTGATCCGGCCCGGTCGCCCGGTCGGCGCGCGTCACGTCGCGTCGGCCCGGGCGGGGTCGACGGGCGCGGCGGGCGCGGGCAGGGTGGTGCGCGCGCCGAGGTCGCCGATGCCGTAGACGAGCCGGCTGCGGTCGGCGGAGTAGCGGGTCTCGATGACCCGCACCGGCCCGCGCCGGTCGTAGGTGACGCGGGTCTGCACCATGAGCGGCACGCCCGGGCCGCCCTGGAACCACTGGGCCTCCTCGGGGCCGGGCATCCGGGCGACGAGGTGGTCGACGGCGCCGATCTCGGTGCGCCCGAGGGCGGCGAGCACGGCCTCGTCCCCGCCCTCGACCGGGTCGGGTTCCATCAGCGGGGTGCCGGCGGCGAGGCCGGCCCGGTAGTGGCTCTCCTCGATGGAGTACGGCTCGCGGTCGAGCAGCCGCAGCTGGCGGCGGACCACGATGGCCTCGCCGGGGCGCAGCCCCAGCCGTTCGGCGATGTCGACCCGGGCCCGGACGATCATCATCTCGAAGTCGGTGCCGAGTTCGCGCCCGGCCTCGGCGGCCTCCCCGAGGTAGACGGCGGAGGGCGCGGCCAGGCAGTCGCGCGGCGCGGGGGCCAGGGTCGGCCCGTAGGCGCGGTGGTCCAGGACCGGGTGTTCGCGCAGGTAGGTGCCCTTGCCCTGGAGCCGGACCAGACGGCCCTCGTTGACCAGGACGTCGACGGCGAGGCGGACGGTGTTGCGGGCGACGCCGTACTGGCGCTCCAGTTCGCTCTCCACCGGCAGGGCGGCGTCGGCGGTGAACTCGCCCTCGGCGATCCGACGGCGGAGGTCGGCGGCGAGGCGCTGGTATTTGGGCGATTGGGCGGTGCCCCGGGGGATTGTCACCCGAGTGAATGTAGCGAGCACGGTGACACGGTTTCAGCCGTTTCCGGCAATGTCGTCCGTGCGGGTCGGCGTCGGGGCCGTCGAGCCGCGTTCCGGTAGCAGAACTGGCCCGTCCGGATACGAACAGCAGGTGGTGAGGAATTCGAGAAGGGATTGGAAAGGAAAAAGGGGGCGCATGGCATTGGCCGCACGCCCCCTTTCTGCGGGGGCCTCCGCCCGGCGGAAGCCCCCGTTGCGGAATTACCAGCGCGCCGCCGAGGGCAGCGGCTCGCCGTACCAGAGTTCCACCAGGTGCCGCGCGATCGAGATGCCGGACGGCGGCAGGATCTCGCCCGCTTCCATCCCGGCCCGCAGCTCCTCGCGGGAGAACCAGCGCGCCTCGGCCAGCTCCTCGCCGTCCACGGTGATCTCGGTGCCGCCCGGCAGCGCCTTGCCCGCGAAGCCGAGCATCAGGCTGGACGGGAACGGCCAGGGCTGGCTGGCGACGTAGCGCACCTCGCCGACCCGCACGCCCGCCTCCTCGTGCACCTCGCGGGCCACCGCCTGCTCGATGGACTCGCCCGGCTCGACGAAACCGGCCAGCGTCGACCAGCGGCCCTCCGGCCACAGCGCCTGCCGGCCGAGCAGGCAGCGGTCCTGCTCGTCGGTGATCACCATGATCACCGCCGGGTCGGTGCGCGGGTAGTGCTCGGCCGCGCAGGACGTGCAGCGCCGCACGTGCCCGGCGCCGGCCTTCTCGGTCGGGTGGCCGCAGCGCGAGCAGAAGCTGTGCAGCCGGTGCCAGTGCTCCAGCGCGACGGCGTGCACCAGCAGCCCGGCGTCGCGGTCGGACAGCATCGCACCGACCTCGCGCAGCCCGGCCGGGCGGGCGTCGCCGTCCAGGCGCCCGGGCAGGCTCTCACCGGCCAGCGCGAAGTACGACACGCCGTCCTGGTCGGTCCCGAGGAAGTACCGGTCACCGGTCTGCGGCGACTCGAAGGAGGGCAGCAGGACCAGTTCGGTCCCCTTCGCGGTGTCGACCACGAACGCCTCGCCGCCGGCGATCGGCAGCACCCGGGTGGTCGGGTGGCTCCAGGCCGCGGCCAGCCAGGGCTCGTCGAACCGGTGCTCGGCCGCCCGGTCCACCCCGGCCCGGGCCAGTGCCAGGTGCATCGGGCGCTCGGTCTCAGGCACGGTGCTCACGTCGTTCCATCCCCACGTGGTGAATCATCCGGATGAGTGATCTGACTGCCTCGGTGTGCGGCCGCCCGGTCACGAGCCGGGCCGGAAGTTCTCGGCCAGGTCGCCCCACAGGTACGCGGCGGTCTCCACGCCCTTGGCCAGCAGGTCGAGCTCGACCTTCTCGTTGACGGAGTGCCAGCCGTCCGAGGGCACCGAGATGCCGAGGAACAGCACCGGGGCGCCGAGCACGTCCTGCAGGTCGGCGGCCGGGCCGGAGCCGCCCTCGCGGGTGAAGAGGATCTTCTGCCCGAACGCCCGCCCCATCGCCCGGACGGTGGACTGCAGCGCCGGGTGGTCCAGCGGGGTCAGGCAGGGCCGCGTCGCGCCCGGGAAGACCAGCTCGTACCGCACGCCCGCGGGCACCTGCTCGGCCACCCACGCCCGCACCGCCTCGCGGACCTTCTCCACCTCCTGCCCGGCGACCAGCCGGAAGGACAGCTTGAGGTGCGCCGACGCCGGGACGATGGTCTTGCCGCCGGGGCCGGTGTAGCCGCCCCAGATGCCGTTGACCTCGGCGGTCGGGCGGGCCCAGATCCGCTCCAGGGTGGAGTAGCCGGCCTCGCCGCGGGTGCCGTGCGACTTGGCGACCTCCAGCCACCCCTCCTCGTCGAAGGGCAGCTCGGCGAACAGCTCGCGCTCGCGCTCCGTCAGCTCGATCACGCCGTCGTAGAAGCCCGGGACCGCCACCCGGCGGTCGGCGTCGTGCAGGGCGGCGGCCAGCTCGGCCGCGACCTGGGCCGGGTTGGGGACGGCGCCGCCGAAGGAGCCGGAGTGGATGTCGGTGTCCGGCCCGTACAGGTCGATCTGGGCGTCGGCGAGGCCGCGCATGCCGGTGCAGACGGTCGGCGTGGACGCGGACCACATGCCGGTGTCGGAGATGACGACCACGTCGGCGGCCAGCCGGTCGGCCTCGCGGCGGACCAGGTCGGCGAAGTTCGGCGAGCCGGACTCCTCCTCGCCCTCGATCAGCAGCTTGAGGTTGACGGCCGGCGTCGAGCGGCCGGTCGCGTCCAGGTGGGCGCGCACGCCCAGGGTGTGGAAGAACACCTGGCCCTTGTCGTCGGCGGCGCCGCGCGCGTACAGCCGGCCGCCGACCACGGTCGGGGTGAACGGCTCGGTGTCCCAGCCGTCCTCCTTGGCCGCGGGCTGCACGTCGTGGTGCCCGTAGACCAGGACGGTCGGCGCGGACGGGTCCCCGGAGGGCCACTCGGCGAACACCGCCGGCAGGCCGTCGGTCTCCCACACCTCGGCGACCGGGAAACCGGTGTCCCGCAGCTTGGCGGCCAGCCAGTCGGCCGAGCGCCGCACGTCCTCGGCCCGGTCCGGCTCCGCGGAGACCGACGGGATGGCCAGCCACTCGGAGAGGTCGGCGAGGAAGGAGGCCTGGTGCCGGTCGATGTAGGAGCGGACGGCGCTGTCCGGGGTTCTCGTCATACCGACGACTGTAGTTCGCCCGTGCGGGTGTCCGCCCCGGCCGTCCGGGTGCCGGCCGCTCCCGGGGCTGTAACCTCCGTCACCCCCGAACGTCCGTCACCCCCGTCGCGGCACGGGCGCGCGACGGAGGTGGCGGTGGCGGGGCCGCGGGGTCTCAGCCCGAGCGGCGCAGCATCGTGATCCGCGAGCGGGTGAGCACCGCCGCGAGGGCGGCCGCGAGCAGCGGCAGGACCACGACGGTGGCGGCGATGGTGGGCCACGGGAAGACCACGAGCGCCTTGTTGGCGATCTGCTCGGGGCTCATGCCGGGGTAGATGCTCGTCGCGCCCTCGACCTTGCGCAGCGCCACGCCGGGCACGATGCCGCAGACCACGCCGAGCAGGGCTCCCATGGCGGCGATCACGCCGCACTGGAAGCCGGACAGCGAGCGCCGGATGCGGGGCTCGGCGCCGACCGCCGCGAGGGTGGTCAGGTCCCGCTGGGAGTCGGCGGCGGCCAGCCCGGTGGCAATGCCGGCGGCGCCGAGGGCGACCAGGGCGGCGAAGACCGTCAGGCCGAGGCGGACCAGGCCGGCCTCGGACTGGTAGCCCCGCTCGATGGTCAGGACGTCGTGGTCGCTGATCTTGGCGAGCGCGCCGTCGGCCTTCTGCTCGGAGCCGTCGGAGGGCATCGCGTCGGGCAGCCACACCGAGCCCGCCGCCGTGGTGACGAAGCCGAGCCTGGCGGCCGTGGCCGGACTGATCACCGCCTGGGCGGGGGCGGCCAGCTTGGCGTTCGCGAGGACGGCGTCGACGGCGATCTCGGTCTGGGCGGGCTTGTGGTCGGCGTTGCCCCGCGCCGTGTAGTCGACCGGCTCGCGGTACTGGATGGCGACCTTGCCGTCCTTGATGTAGCGGGCGTCGAAGACCACGGCCTTGCCCGCGGCGAGGGCCTGACCGGCGGCGTCGTCGGTGACGCCGTAGAGGTTGCGCAGCAGGGTCGCGTCCCCCGCGTTCAGCGCGCCGAAGGGGTTGCCGCGGCGGGTGGTGACCTGGCAGCGCTTGTCGCTCGCCATGAGCCGCTCTAGTTCGCCCGGGCCCAGCTCCCTGTCCGCCTCGAAGGCGGGGCAGCGGTCCTCCTTGGGCATCTCCACGCTGATGTAGCCGCACGGGCCGCTGTCGGTGCAGGCGGTCTTGTAGCTGACGCGCTGGACGTCGGCACGCGGGCCGAGGTCGGGGATGCTGCGTTCGACGGCCTCGCGCATCTGGGGCAGCACCTTGCCGTCGGCGCTGGCCAGCCAGCCGTTGCCGAGCATGACGGACCCGGCGGGGCCGTGGGCCACGTACTCGCGCCGGTACTGCTCGTCCGAGCTCGCCGAGTAGACGCCGACCGCGACGGAGCCGGCCACGGCCGCCATGACGGCGGCGACGGCGGGCGCGGTGCGGCCGCGGTGGCGCACCGAGTCGCGCAGGGCGAGCCGGGGGCCGAGCGACAGCCAGCGGCCGAGCCGCCCGAACAGGCTGACCAGGGCGGGCGTGAGGGCGACCATGCCGAGTTCGGCGACGGCCGAACCGCCGAGGACGGCGAGGCTCCGGCTGCCGACGCCGCTGGTGGCCCCGAGCAGGGCGAGGGCGGCGCCGCCGGCGAGCATCAGCAGGCCGAGGGCGGCGAGCTTGCGGTTCGGCGGCTTGAGCGAGTCGCGGCCGGTCAACGCGGACACGACGTCCTGGCGGGAGGCCTGGACGGCGGGGACGATGGCGGCGAGCAGCCCGGTGACCAGGCCGACCAGGAGGACGCCGAACAGGTCGGCCGGCTGGATCGCGAAGTGGCCGAAGCGCTGGCCGGCGTACTCCTCGGCCTGGGTGCGCAGCAGGGCGACCAGGCCGACGCCGAGGACGAGGCCGACCGCGGCGCCGGTGACGCCGAGGACGATGCCGCCGCCGAGGACGACGGCGCGGACGTTGGCACGGTCACCGCCGGCGGCGGCGAGCAGGCCGAGCTGCCGCCGGGAGCGCCGGGCCCCGACGGCGAAGGCGGGGCCCGCGAGGAGGACGATCTCCAGCAGGGCCATGCCGACGACGGTGGCGAGGATGACGACGGAGGTCCGGTCGAAGTACCCGGTGTCGGCGGCGCCCTTCGCGTCCTGCTCGACGTAGTACGGGACGTCGGCGCGGGCCGGCGGGTCGAGCAGGACGGCGCGGGAGGTGACGCTGAAGCCGTACTGGTTGAGTTCGGTGACCTTGGGCCAGTCGAGGACGGTGCCGGCCGGGAGTTTGACCAGCCACCGGGTCGGCTCGTCGGTGCCGTCGGTCTTGCCGCGACCGGTGCCGGCGGTCTTGGCCAGCCGGTCGATCAGGGCTCCGGGGCGGGCGAAGAGCTCGGTGGCGCTCAGTTCGCCGGGGTACTCGTAGACGCCGGTGATGGTGAAGGGGCTCGACTCCAGACCGCGGACGGCGGTGCGGTCGCCGAGCTTGAGGCCGGCGCGCTTGAGGAACTCCGGGGTGACGGCGGCCTCGTGCTCGTCCGCGGGGGCGCGGCCCTTGACCAGGTTCGTCCGGCCCTGCCAGACCGGGTCGCTCAGGTCGGCCTCGTTGACGCGGGTGCTGAGCAGCCCCTCGGCGCTGCTCGCCGCGGTGTACGGGCCCTGGCGCTCCGGCACCAGGGTGGCGCCGGCCGGGAGCAACTGCGCTGCCAGCGCGGCCGGTTCGGTGTCCAGGGCGCGCTGCTGGGCGGGGGTGTAGGTGAGCGCGGCACCGTTCTTCACGGTGTCCTTG
The DNA here is from genome assembly GCF_055600605.1 of Kitasatospora sp. NPDC038210. Lineage (NCBI taxonomy): Bacteria > Bacillati > Actinomycetota > Actinomycetes > Kitasatosporales > Streptomycetaceae > Kitasatospora > Kitasatospora sp. NPDC038210. The sequence goes on from NZ_JBVJYK010000006.1 coordinate 309,232, forward strand.
GGGTTCTGGACGCTGAACCCCTGCTCCGGGTCGGGCGCCTGCTTCACGGAGGAGCCGCGCTCGACCATCTCCAGCTCGCCGCCTGCCTGGCCCATGACCCGTACGGCGTGTTCGGCGGGCGTGAGTTCGGCGCTGCGGAAGAACACGTCGGCGCCGCTGACGCCGAGGACGGGCAGCGCCACCATCGCGATGACGAGGGCGCTGCGTCCCCTGGCGCGCAGGGCGTCGCGGCGGGCGATGCGCAGGGCGACCCGCCAGGCGCTGAGCTTCACTCGTCCACCTTCAGGCTGTTGGTGGCGGCGCTGACGAGCAGGCTGGCGGCGTCCTGACTGGCGGACTCGTCGACCATGCGGCCGTCGCGCAGGAAGACCACGCGGTCGGCCCAGGCGGCGTGCCGGGCCTCGTGGGTGACCATCATGGCGGCGGCGCCGGCGTCGCAGCGGGCGCGCAGCACGGCGAGGACGGCCTCGCCGGTGGTGGAGTCGAGGGCGCCGGTGGGTTCGTCGGCGAGGACCAGGCGGCGGTCGCCGATCAGGGCGCGGGCGATGGCGACGCGCTGCTGCTGGCCGCCGGACATGTCGTCGGGGAAGCGGTCGGCGAGCTCGGGGATGCCCAGCTCCTCCAGGGCGACCAGGGCCTCGCGGCGGGCGGCGCGGGCGGACAGGCCGTCGAGTTCGCGCGGCAGCGAGATGTTCTCGGCGGCGGTGAGCGCCGGGATCAGGTTGTAGTCCTGGAAGACGTAGCCGACGGAGCGGCGGCGGACCTGGGCGAGCTTCTTGCGGTTGAGGTCGCCGAGGACGACGCCCTCGACCAGGACGCGGCCGGTGCTCGGGGTGTCGAGGCCGCCGGCCAGGGTGAGCAGGGTCGACTTGCCGGAGCCGGAGGGGCCCATGACGGCGACGAACTCGCCGGGGTGGACCTTGAGGTCGACGCCGCGCAGGGCCTGGACCTCGGCCGCGCCGTGGCCGTGGACGCGGGTGACGTTCTCCAGGTGCAACACCGGCCTCTGCCGGGACTCTTGGGTGTGGGACACGATTCCCCCCTTGTGCTGGGTGTGGGCCCGGGGCCGGGGCCCGGGCCGGTGGTTCGGGTGCCGGAGGCCTCAGGTGCGCAGGCGGCGGCCGCGTTTGGCGGGTGCGGCGCCGCCGTCGCGGGCGGCCTCGGCGTTGCGGGTCTGCAGGAGTTCGGCCTGCTGGGCGAGGCGGGTCTCGCAGTGGTCGAGCCAGCGGATCTCGGCCTCGGTCTGGAAGATCAGCTGGTCGAGGACGAGCAGCCAGGCGAGGTCGTTGCTCGCGGAGGGCACCACGCCGGGGCGCGACTCGCCGGCCAGGGCGCGGCCCTTGAGCCGGGTGTAGTCCTGGAGCGCCTTGATGCTGTGCCGGCGCTGGCCCTGGACGACGGAGGAGACGTCCACCCCCGGGACGGTGACGGCCATGGCGAGCTTGATCGCCAGCTCGTCGCGCGGCGGGCTGGTCCGGGGCACCGGGGTGTCGAACCAGGCCCGCAGCTCGGCGCGGCCGGCGTCGGTGGCGGCGTAGAACTGGTGGCCCTCGTCGTCCTCCCCCGCGGCCTCGACCAGGCCGTCGCGTTCCAGTCGGGACAGCGTGGTGTAGACCTGCCCGACGTTGAGCGGCCAGGTGGCGCCGGTGCGCGCCTCGAACTCGGTGCGCAGCTGGTAGCCGTAGCGCGGGCCCTGGTCGAGCAGGGCGAGCAGACCGTGACGGATGGACATACCGAGTATGTATACCCGGTATGCCCCACCGCCTCAAGCGGCACCCCCTCCCCCGGCGAGCGGGTACCGTCGTGCGGTGTGAGCCAGTTGCGCATCGCCACCTTCAACCTGTTGCACGGTCAGCCGCTCGCCCGGGACGGCGCGCCGCAGCCCTACCCGGCCGACGCCGGGCAGCCCCTGGCCGAGGCGGTGGCCGCGCTGGACGCCGACGTGCTGGCGCTGCAGGAGGTGGACCGGCACCAGGCGCGTTCCGGCGGCACCGACCAGGCGGCGGTCGCCGCCGCGGCCATGGGCGCGAAGGACTGGCGCTTCGCCGCCGCGCTGCACGGCCGGCCGGCGCCGGTGGCCGGCTGGGTGCCCGACCCGTCCGCGCCGAACGGCCTGCGCGTGTACGGGCCGGCCGAGGTGGACGAGGCCGCCCCGCCCTCCTACGGGACGGCGCTGCTGACCCGGCTGCCGGTGCGGCACTGGCGGGCCAGGCGCTTCGCCCCGGCGCCGTTCGGACTGCCGCTGCGGGTGGCCGGGCGGCGCGGGCTGACCCCCGTGCCGGACGAGCCCCGGGCCGCGCTGGCCGCGGTGCTGGAGGGCGAACGCGGGCCGTTCACCGTGGTGGCGGCGCACCTGTCCTTCGTACCGGGCTGGAACATGGCGCAGCTGGCGGGCATCCGGCGGTGGATCGCCGACCTGCCGCAGCCGTACCTGGTGCTGGGCGACTTCAACCTGGTGGGAGCGGTGCCGCGCACGGTGCTCGGCGGGGCGGCGGCGCTGGACCGCACCGCGCCCAGGGCCCGGGTCCGGGAACTGCGGGCGGCCCGGCGCACCCGGCCGCTGCTGACCGAGCCGCGTCGGCGGCGGGTGCGGGAGCCGCGGGCCCGGCTGCAGGGCTGGTACGACCTGGCGCGCACGCCGACGTACCCCTCGCACCGGCCGGCGGTGCAGTTCGACCACGTGCTGGCGATCGGCGTGCCGCGCACGGCGGTGGGCCCGGCCGCGGCCCCGCGCGCCGCGGTGTCGGACCACCGGCCGCTGCTGGTCGAGGTCTCGCTCTAGGTCAGGCCGGGGCCTGGCCTCCGACGGCCGGCTGGTGGCGCGCCAGGACACCGGCCTGCTGCGGCACGTGGACGCCCCCCGTCGGCGACGGGTCGTACTGCAGGAGCAGCATCGCCGCGTCGTCGCCGAGCTGGCGCCCGACGTGCCGCACCACGTCCTCGTGCAGGCGCTGCAGGACGTCGGCGGGGCGGCCGTCGGCGCAGCGCGGGAACCGCTCGGCGAGCGGGTAGAAGGCGCCCGCGCGGTCGCGGGCCTCGATCACCCCGTCGGTGAACAGCAGCACCCGGTCCTCGCCCAGCAACGGCACCCGGTGGACCGGCGGGCGCACGTCGGCCGGGTCCAGGACGCCCAGCGGCGGTACGGTCTCGGCGAGTTCGAGCGGGCGCACCTCCCCCGCGCGCAACAGCAGCGGCGCGGGGTGGCCGCAGTTGACGATCTCCGCCGCGCCGTCCGGGCCGACGCCGATCAGCACCAGGGTGACGAACTCCTCCTCCACGCCCGGGTGGTCGTTCTCGTGCAGGGCGCGGTCGAGGCTGACGGCCAGCCAGCCGGCCACCCGGTCCAGCGCGGGCTCCTGGTGGGCGGCCTCGCGGAAGGCGCCGAGCACGGCGGCGGCCGTCTCGACCGCGCCGAGGCCCTTGCCCCGGACGTCGCCCACCACGGCCCGGACCCCGTGCCGGGTGTTGACCACCTCGTAGAGGTCACCCCCGATGCGGGCGTGCGCGGCGGCGGCCTCGTAGTGGACGGCGGCCCGGACGGTGCCGACCCGCTCGGGGACGGGCCGCAGCAGGACCCGGCGGGCGATCGAGGCGACCAGCTGGGCGTCGGCCAGTGCCCGTTCCTGGCGCAGCCGCAGGGTCGCACTGACCCAGCCGATGGTGGCCACGAGCAGGACGGCGATCACGCTGGCGGCGTGCACGGACGAGCCGAGCGTGTCGCTGCGGAAGGCCATCAGGAAGGCCGCCGCCTCGGTGCACAGCCCGATGACGAGCGGGTACCAGGTGCGCCGGCTGACCACGGCAGCCAGCGCGGGCACGGCGGTGAGGGCCGGTTCGACCGTCACCCCGGTGCCACTGAGGTAGTCGAGGACGACGATCAGCCCCATCCCGATGAACGGCAGTGCCAGCGCCGTCCTCGGCCAGGTGCCGGTCGCGCCCGGGGCGGGTCCCGGGGTCGGCCCGGTGAACCGCTCTCTGATCCATCCGGTCGCGCTCAACGTCGGTTTCTCCAGCAGAAGGCGCCGATGCCCAAGGGCACCTGCGGTGATGACTGAGGGTTAGGGAAAACGGGCCTCGCTGGCGGCCGGAGCACGGGGGTTGACCGGTTACCGACCCCACAATAGGCGCGAAACGTGCACGACGCACAGGTTTCGGGCACTGGCGTGATGACTTGGATGCTCTGCGTGACTCATTATTCACTGTTCCCGATCAGGAGCCGTTCCAACTCTTTTCGGTCGGGAAGTCCTGTCGGACGGACGATCCGCCCGCTGCGGACGTACAGGAACGAAGCCGTGACCAGCTCGGGATCGACGCCCGCCTGCTCGGCCCAGGCCAGTCGGTAGACCGCGAGCTGCAACGGGTCCGCGGTCTCCTCGCGGTGGGTCTTCCAGTCCACCACTTCGTAGCGTGACGCACCACCGGATCCTGACAACACGTCACCGTCCCGGTAGACCGCGTCGATCCGGCCGCGCACCACCCGCCCCGCCAGCACCAGTTGGAACGGCGCCTCGACCCGGTGGGGCTTGCGCTGCGCGTACGGGGTGCGCAGGAACGCCTCCTTGAGCCGCTCCAGGTCCTGCTCGTCCTCGATGCCGTCGTCGTCGGCGCCGGGCAGCGCGCCCGGCTCGACCAGCAGCAGCGGCTCGATCCGGGACTGCACCCAGGCATGGAAGCGGGTGCCGCGCCGGGCGGCGGGCTGCGGGGGGCGCGGCATCGGGCGGGCCAGGTCGCGGGCGAAACCGTCCGGATCCGCGGCCAGGCGCAGCAGCTGGGTGGCGGACAGCGCGGCGGGCAGCGGCACCTCGCGCGCGGTCCGCCGGGAGCGCTCCAACTCGCCCAGCAGCGCGGTCAGATCGCGGTCCCAGGAGGCCACCTGGCGCTGGTCCTCGGGGGCCATCGGCTCGGGCTCGGGAGCCGGGGCGCCGGCCAGGCGGGCGTGCACCACCTCGGCGACCCGGCGCCTGGCGTGCTGCGCCGCCGGATCCAGCGGCAGCGGCCAGGGGCGCTGGACGGGGGCGGCCAGCGCCGGGTTCTCGGCGCCCTTCTCCGGCTGCTCGGCCCAGCGCTCGACCTCGCCCGCACCGGGCTGCTCGCAGTGCTCGCGCAGCCCCTCCAGGAAGGCGGACGGGCCCCGGACGGTCTTCTGGCTCGGCCCCCACCAGTGCCCGGAGGCCAGCAGCAGCGAGCGCGGCCGGGTGAAGGCGACGTACCCCAGGCGCAGTTCCTCGGTGGCGGTGTGCTCGGCCAGCTCCTTCTTGAAGGCGGTCATCGCCTTGCCGGTCCACCCGCCGCGCACGTCGGGCAGGGTGGCGGCGTCGCCGCGCAGGGCGTGCGGGAGCACGCGCTTGGCGCTGGTCCAGCGCTCGCGCGGGGTCGAGGAGGGGAATGCGCCCCGCACCAGGCCGGGCACGGCGACCACGTCCCACTCCAGGCCCTTGGACTTGTGCGCGGTGAGCACCTTCACGGTGTCCTCGCCGCCGGGCAGGCTGCTGTCCAGGCCGCGCTCGTACTCCTGGGCGGCCCGCAGGAAGCCGAGGAAGGCGGCGAGGCCCGGGTCCCCGTCGAGGTCGGCGAAGGAGGCGGCGACGTCCAGGAAGGCGTGCAGGGTCTCCCGCCGGCGGGCGGCCAGGGCCTGCGGGGAGGCGGCGAGCTCGACCTCCAGGCCGGTGACCGCCAGCACCCGGTGCAGCACGTCCATCAGCGGGTCGGCGAGCGAGCGGCGCAGCTCGCGCAGCTCCTGGGCGAGGCGGGCGAAGCGCACCCGCGCCTCGGCGGAGAACGGCAGCTCGTCCGGCTGGGAGCCCTCCTCACCGGTCGAAGCAGTCAGGAAGCTCTCGACCGCGTCGGCCAGCGACACCACCTCGGTCGGGTCGGCCTCGGCGACGGCGGCAGCCAGCGCCTCGACGCCCTCGGGCCGGTCGGTGCGGACCAGCTCGGCGGCCCGCCGGCCGAGCAGCGCGAGGTCGCGCGGACCGATCCGCCAGCGCGGGCCGACCAGCAGCCGCACCAGCGCGGCGTTCGCGGTCGGGTCCTGCAGCACCTCGCAGACCGCCACCAGGTCGGCCACCTCGGGCAGTTGCAGCAGCCCGCCGAGGCCGACCACCTCGACCGGCACCTCGCGGGCGACGAGCGCCGCGTGGATGTCCGGGAAGGCGGCGCCGCCGCGGCACAGCACGGCGATCCGGCCGGGCGCGGTGCCGGTGCGCACCAGGTGGGAGATCGAGTCGGCGAGCCAGTCGACCTCCTCGGCGTGGGTGGGCAGCAGTGCCGTCCGCACGAAGCCGTCCAGCTCGGCGCCGGGGGCCGGGCGCAGCGCCTCGACGCCCTCGTGCATCTCCCGCAGCGGCGCGGCGAGCGCGTTGGCGAAGGCGAGCAGGCGTCCGCCGCTGCGCCGGTTCTCACTGAGCGCGTAGCGGTCGGCGGGGCGGCCGTCGGCCATGGGGAAGTGCCGCGGGAACTCGTCGAGGTTGGCGACGGAGGCGCCGCGCCAGCCGTAGATCGCCTGGCAGGGATCGCCGACGGCGGTCACCGGGTGGCCGCTGCCCGCGCCGTCCGGGCCGGCGCCGAAGAGCCCGGCGAGCATCAGGCGCTGGGCGACCGAGGTGTCCTGGTACTCGTCCAGCAGCACGACCCGGAACTGGCCGCGCTGCAGCTCGCCCACCTCGGGGCGCTGCTGGGCGAGGCGGGCGGCGGCGGCTATCTGGTCGCCGAAGTCCATCAGCCCGGCGGAGTGCTTGCGGCGCCGGTACTCCTCGACCAGGCGCAGCAGCTCCAGGCGGGCCCGGGCGGTGGCCGGCACCGCCCGCAGGTCGTCGTTGGTGAGCTTGACGGTGGCGAGGGTGTCCAGCAGCCCCTCGTCGAAGTCGCGCAGGGCCTGCGGCTCAACCAGGTGCTCGGCGAGTTCGCCGTCCAGCGCGGTGAGGTCGGCGACCAGGTTGGCGAAGGTGCCGGTGAGCGCGGGGAACGGGCCGCGGGCGGTGCGCAGCACCTTGGCGGCGAGCTGGAAGCGGGTGGCGTCGGCGAGCAGCCGCACGTCCGGCTCGATGCCGATCCGCAGGCCGTGCTCCTTGAGCAGGCGGCCGGCGAAGGCGTGGTAGGTGGAGATCTCCGGGTCGCCGAGCGGGTCGGCGGCGTCCCGGTCGGCCACCCCCGCGCGGAGCAGGGCGGCGCGGACGCGTTCGGAGAGCTCGCCGGCGGCCTTGTTGGTGAAGGTGAGGCCGAGCACCTCCTCGGGCCGTACGGCGCCGGAGCCGACCAGCCAGACGACCCGGGCGGCCATCACGGTGGTCTTGCCGGAGCCGGCTCCGGCCACGATCACGGCCGGAGCCAGGGGGGCGCCGATGGCCGCCATCTGCTCCCGGTTGAAGGGGATCCCCAGCAGCTCCTTGAGCTGGTCGGGATGGCTGAGCACGGCGGTCACCCAGCAACGTTAACGGGCCGGACCGACACTGCGGACGTCCGGCCGCCGTGACCCCGACTACTCGACGGCCACCCGACGGCCACCCGTCGGCTACTCGACCAGCTGCGCGCCGTCCCGCTGGGCCGAGCAGCTGCGGCGGAACGTGCACCGGTCGCAGCCGCCACCGGTCTGCGGGACGAAGCGCTCGGCCAGGACCTTCCCGGCGGCCTCGGCGAGCAGGCCCTCGATCCACGGCTCGCCCTCCGGCGGGTCCTGCCGCTGCACCTTGGGGGCGTCCTGGGAGGCCTTGCCGGCGGGCTCGCGCAGGTGGACCAGTTCGGCGCCGCCGGTGGCCGGGGTGTGCTCGGCGAAGCCGGGCAGCTCGTTGAGGGCGCCGGCCCGGACGGCGAGCTGGTAGACGGCCAGCTGCTTGTGCTCGGGCAGGGACTTGTCGGTGGGCAGCTGCTTGCCGGTCTTGAAGTCGACGACGTAGGCGCGCCCGGCCGTGTCCTTCTCGACCCGGTCCATCGAGCCGCGGATGCGCACCGAGACGCCGCCGACGTCGAGGGTGACGTCGAAGCCGTGCTCGGTGGCGACCACGTCCCGGCCGCGTTCCAGGACGTGCCAGTTGAGGAAGCGCTCCAGGGCCGCACGGGCCTCGGTCTTCTCCTGCTGGGACTTCCAGGGCGCGTCGAAGGCCAGCGCGTCCCAGACGGTGTCCAGGCGCTCCATCAGGACGGCGAGGTCGGCGGGGGTGCGGCCGGAGCCGACCTCGTCGGCGAGCGCGTGCACCACGTTGCCGAAGCCCTGGGCGGCCGAGCCGACGCCGCGTGCCTTGACCTCCTTGTCCAGGAACCACTGCAGCGAGCAGCTCTCCAGCTGCTCCAGACCGCTGCCGGACAGCCGCACCGGCAGGTCGGCGCTGCGCAGCGGCTCGGGGGCGGCGGTCGGGTCGTCCAGTCCCCACCAGCGTTCGGGGTGGGCGGCGGGCACCAGTGGCAGCCCGTCCTCGTCGGCGGCGGCGGCCAGGGTGGCGAGCCGTTCGGCGGCGGCGCGGCGCAGCTCGGGCGAGCGGGCCGGGTCGACGGTGACCGCCCGCAGCTCGGCGACCAGCGCGGCGACGGACAGCGGCCGGCGCGGGCGGTGGGTGACGTCCTCGACGGTGACCGGCGGGGTGCGGCGCACCACCTTTCCGGTACGGGGGTCGACGTCCTCGCGGTAGAGCTCGCGCAGGAAGCGGGAGGGCTCGTCGCCGTCGTCGGCCGGGGCCTTGACGGCGGTGACGATCAGCCGCTCCTTGGCGCGGGTCGCGGCGACGTAGAAGAGGCGGCGCTCCTCGCCGAGCAGCGCGGCCGGGGAGAGCGGCTCGGCCAGTCCGTCGCGGCCGATCCGGTCGGCCTCCAGCAGGGAGCCGCGGCGGCGCAGGTCGGGCCAGAGGCCGTCCTGGACTCCGGCGACGACGACCAGGCGCCACTCCAGGCCCTTGGACCGGTGGGCGGTCATCAGCCGGACGGCTTCGGGGCGGACGGCACGGACGGTGAGGGTGTCAGCGGCGATGTCCTGGGCTTCGAGCTCGGCGAGCAGGTCGAGGGCGCTGCGGTGGCCGGTGACCTGCTCCTCGGCACGGGCCGCGGTCTCGAACAGGGCGCACAGCGCGTCCAGGTCGCGGTCGGCGTTGCGGCCCGCGGCGCCGCCGCGCAGGGCGGCCCGCTCCAGCCGCTCGCGCCAGCGGCGACTGCCGTCCCACAGCTCCCAGAGCGCCTCCTCGGCGGTGCAGCCGCCGGCCAGCAGCTCGCGGACCTTGCGCAGCAGGGCGCCGAGGTCGCGGGCACGGCGGGCCTGGGCGGGGTCGAGGGCGACCAGCCGCTCGGGTTCGGCGAGGGCCTCGCGGATCAGCTCGCCGGCCGGGCGCGGGGCGGTGGCGGGACGGCCTTCGGCGCGCAGTGCGGCGCGTTCCTCCTCGCGCAGGGCGCGGCCCAGGCGTCGCAGGTCGGAGCCGTCGAGGCCGCCGAGCGGGCCGGTGAGCAGGGCGTGCGCCAGTTCGGTGGTGAGCGGGTCGGGGGCGGCGGCGCCGTCCCCGGTGCCGGGGTCACCGGCGCCGTCGTCCCCGGTGTCGGGATCCGGCTCGCCGTGCCGGTCGCGGGCGCTCTGCCGGGCCGCCTGCTGGGCGCAGACCCGCAGGGCGAGCAGCAGCTGGGCGACGGCCGGCTCCTCGCGCAGCGGCAGGTCGTCGCCGTCGATCTCCAGCGGGACGCCGGCCGCGCCGAGCGCCCGCCGCACGCCCGGTATGGACCGGGCGCCGGCCCGGACCAGCACGGCCATCTCGCCCCAGGGCACGCCGTCCTCCAGGTGGGCGCGGCGCAGCAGGTCGGCGATCGAGTCCAGTTCGGCGCCGGGGGTCGGGTAGGTGTAGATCTCGACCCGGCCGCCCTCGCGGGAGGGCAGCAGGGCGCGGTGCTGGGCGAGCTTGTCGGCGGGCAGCCGTCCCATCGGCATCCGCCGGGCGAGCTCCCGGGAGGCGGCGAGCAGCAGGGCGCCGGAGCGGCGGGAGACCCGCAGCACCTTGACCTCGGCGGGCTCGCCGTCGGCGCGGCGGAAGGCCTGCGGGAAGTCGAGGATGCCGTTGATGTCGGCGCCGCGGAAGGCGTAGATCGACTGGTCGGGGTCGCCGACGGCGACCAGGTCGCGTCCGCCGCCCGCGAGCCGGCGCAGCAGCCGGACCTGGGAGGGGTCGGTGTCCTGGTACTCGTCGACGAAGACGACGTCGTAGCGCCGGCGCAGGTCCTCCTCGACCTCGGGGCGTTCGGCGAGCAGGACGGCACGGTGGACGAGTTCGGCGTAGTCCAGGACGCCGCGCAGGTCGAGCACGTCGAGGTAGTCGGCCAGGAAGTGCGCGGCGGCGGCCCAGTCGGGGCGCTGGACGCCCTGCGCGAAGCGCTCCAGCTCGGCCTCGCCGAGGCCGAGCTCGCGGCTGCGGGCGAGGACGGCGCGGACCTCGTCGGCGAAGCCGCGGGTGGTCAGGCAGGCCCGCAGGTCCAGCGGCCAGGCGATCCGGGAGCTGCCGAGGCGGGCGTCCTCGGCTCCGCCCGCCAGCAGTTCGCGGACCATGACGTCCTGCTCGGGGCCGGAGAGCAGCCGCAGTGGCTCGGCGTAGTCCCGGGGGTCCTGGTGGGCGCGCAGCAGGGCGTAGCAGAAGGAGTGGAAGGTGGTGGCCTGCGGGGCGGCGGCGGAGCTGCCGAGCCGGCCGGACATCCGGTCGCGCAGTTCCATCGCGGCCTTGCGGCTGAAGGTGAGGACGAGGATCCGCTCGGGGTCGGTGCCGTCCGCGATCCGCCGGGCGACCGCCTCGACCAGCGTGGTGGTCTTGCCCGTGCCGGGCCCGGCCAGGACCAGCAGCGGCCCGTCGGCGTGCTCGACGACGGCACGCTGGTAGGCGTCCAGCACCGGCGGGTCGGGCTGGACGAGCGGGCTGCGCACGAGCCGGTAGGGGGAGGTCAACGAACGGATCCTGGGGTCGAGCAGGGCGGGGCGGGCACGGCAGGGCGGGCCCGCTCGGGCCCGCCCGCATCGAGCCTACGATCCTCCCCCGTCAATCCCGTCCGTGCGGGGAGTTCGGGGAAGTCTCCCGGCCGTCCCAGCGGGCCCGCCGGAGGTCGACCCGGGGCGGGTCGGCGAGCTCGCGCAGCGGGGTGCCCTCCTCGCCGTAGTGGGCGAGGGCGCGCTGCTCGTGCCCGGGCAGGAAGCGGCCGTCCGCGCGGATCACCCGCCACCAGGGCACCGAGCCGCCGTACAGGGCCATCACCCGGCCGACCTGCCGGGGCCCGCCCTGGCCGAGGTACTCGGCGACGTCGCCGTAGGTCATCACCCTGCCGGGTGGAATCCGCTCGGTCAGGTCGAGCACCAGTTCGGCGAAGGGCGGCAGGGCGTCCGGGGGGCCGTCGTCTGTTGCGTCCGTCACCTGCGGCATTCTTCCTCACAGGGGCGCACCCTTGGTCCCGTACGAACGGGACGCCGCGCCCGATCCGCCCCCTGTCCAGCACGGGGGGCCGGGGCATGCCACCATCTTCGGGGCGGTGAGTGGTGATACGAGGACAAGACCAGATGACCGGGACGGCTGACGTGGGCGTGGACAAGGACTCCGACGAGTCCTCTGCCGCCGTGCCCCCGGCGCCCGGCGGCGGGACCGAAGGCCGGCCCGAACCCGGGCCGACGCCGGAAGTCTCCCTGATCAAGGACCGGACGATCAAGACCCCCGCACCCGCCCGGGCCCCGGAACAGCCCGAACGGACCGCACCACCGGAGGCCGCGGCCCCGAAGGCGGTCGTCCCGGCGCCGACGGCCCCGGAGCCCTCCACCCCCGAGCCCTCGACCCCCGAGCCGGCGGCCCCCGAGCCGGCGGCCCCCGAACCGCTGCCGGACCACCAGGACCCGCTGGACGACGCCCCGCACCTGGACGTCGACGAGCCGCTGCTCGCCGCCCGCGCGCACCGCCCGTCCGACCTGATCCGCTTCCTGGCCGGCGTCTTCGGGATAGTCGCCGTCTTCGTGCTGGCCGGCATCGCCACCTCGACCACCACCGGCATCGAGCAGGACATCGCGACCAACGCGCCGCACTTCTCCGCGGTGCTCTCCACCATCACCGGCCTGGTCTCCAGCGTCGCGGTGCTCGCCGTACCGCTGGCCTTCGCCGTCGAACGGCTGATCAAACGCGACGGCCTGCGGGTCGCCGACGGCGTGCTCGCCTCGGTGCTCGCGTACGGCGTCTCGCTGGGCATCGACTGGTGGGTGGCCGAGGGCGCCTCCGAACACATCCGCGACGCGCTGACCCGGCTGCCGCTGGACAGCAACGGCACCCTCACCGACCCGGTGCACGGCTACCTCGCCCCGGTGATCGCCTACATGACCGCCGTCGGCATGTCGAGCAGACCGCGCTGGCGGGTCGCCCTGTGGGTGGTGGTGGTCTTCAGCGGCGTCACCGAGCTCCTCGGCGGCTACACCACCCCGCTGTCGCTGATGCTCACCGTGCTGATCGGCTGGTCCGTCGCCTACGGCACGCTGTACGCGATCGGCTCCCCCAACATCCGGCCCACCGGCCAGCACCTGATGATCGGTCTGCGCAAGGTCGGCTTCACCCCGGACGGCGCCCACCGCGCCCCCGACGCCCCCGGCGGCACCCGCCGCTACTACGTCACCCAGCAGGGCGGCCGGCCCCTGGACGTCCACATCATCGACCGCGAGCAGCAGGCCTCCGGCTTCTTCTACCGGGCCTGGCGGCGGCTGCGGCTGCGCTCGGTCGCGGTGCGCCGCAGCCCGCAGTCGCTGCGCCAGGCGCTGGAGCAGGAGGCCCTGATCGCGTACGCGGCGGCCGCCTCCGGCGCCCACGCCCCGCAGCTGGTCGCCACCTCCGAGCTCGGCCCGGACGCGGCGATCCTGGTGTACGAGAACGTCGAGGGCCGCACCCTCGACGAGCTGGCCGACGACGAGGTCACCGACGAGGTGATGGCCTCGATCTGGCGGTCGGTGGCCGCGCTGCACGAGCGCCGGATCGCCCACCGCCGGCTGACCGGCGAGTCCCTGCTGGTGGTGGACGAGCGGAGCGCCTGCCTGGTCAACCTCTCCGGCGGCGACATCGCCGCCACCGACCTCACCCTGCGCATCGACGTCGCCCAGCTGCTCACCACCTTCGCCCTGCGGATCGGCCCGGAGCGGGCCGTCGCCACCGCCAACGCGGTGCTCGGCGCCGAGCGGGTCGCCCAGGCGCTGCCGCTGCTCCAGCCGGTCGGGATGAGCCGGTCCACCAGGGTGGACCTGTCGAAGCTCAGCAAGGAGCGCAAGGCCACCGCCCGGGCCAAGGCGCTGGAGCAGGTCGCGGCCGGCGAGCGCACCCAGCAGCAGGCCGAGGAGGACATCGCGGTGGCCGGCGAGGACCTGCTGAGCCGCATCCGCGGGCAGATCCTCCAGATCGCCCCCGAGGCGCCGATGGAGCCGGCCAAGCTGGAACGGCTGAAGCCGAAGACCCTGATCATGGTCATCGCGCTCACCTTCGCCGCGTACCTGGCCCTGACCACCATCAAGCCGGCCCAGCTCAAGCTCTCCCAGATGAACTGGGCCTGGGCCGCGGCCGCCCTGCTCGCGGCCGCCTTCAGCTACGTCGCCGCCGCGATGAGCCTGACCGGCTTCGTCCCCGAGAAGCTGCCGTTCCGGCGCACCGTCGCCGCCCAGCTGGCCGGCTCGTTCGTCAAACTGGTCGCCCCCGCCGCGATCGGCGGCATCGCGCTCAACACCCGCTACCTGCAGAAGGCCGGCATCCGCTCCGGCCAGGCGGTCGCCTCGGTCGGCGCCTCCCAGCTGGCGGGCCTGGCCGGGCACCTGCTGCTGCTGTTCAGCTTCGGTCTGATCACCGGCAGCCAGACCAACGGCGACCTCTCCGCCTCCCGCGCGGTGATCATCGGCGTGCTGACCGCCGCCGTGCTCGCCCTGGTGGTGGCCGCCGTCGCGCCGCTGCGCCGGTTCGTGCTGGGGCGGCTGCGCTCGCTGTTCTTCGGCGTGGTGCCGCGGATGCTCGACCTGATGCAGACGCCCAGCAAGCTGGTCACCGGCTTCGGCGGCATCCTGCTGCTGACCCTCTCCTTCACCGCCTGCCTGGACTTCTCGGTGCAGGCCTTCGGCGGCGACGTCAGCTTCTCGGCGGTCGCGGTGGTCTTCCTGACCGCCAACGCGGCCGGCTCTGCGATCCCCACCCCGGGCGGCATCGGCCCGGTCGAGGTCGCCCTGATCGGCGCCCTGACCGTCGCGGACGTGTCCCCCGCGGTCGCCACCCCGGCGGTCTTCCTCTACCGGGCGCTCACCTTCTGGCTGCCGGTCCTGCCGGGCTGGATCGCCTACAACGTGCTGCAGCGCCGGAACGCGCTCTGACCATTCGCCGGGGTGCCCGGCGCACGACTGAGGGCCCCGCCGTACGGCCGGGCCCTCAGTCGTGTGACACCTGCTAGTAGACCGGCTTGTGCGGCTCGATCTGGTTCACCCAGCCGAGCACGCCGCCGCCCAGGTGGACGGCGTTGGCGAAGCCCGCCGCCTTCACCACGGCCAGCACCTCGGCCGAGCGCACGCCCGACTTGCAGTGCAGCACGATCTTCCGGTCCTGCGGCAGCTTCTCCAGCGCGTCGCCCATCAGGAACTCGTTCTTCGGGATCAGCACCGCGCCGGGGATGTTGACGATCTCGAACTCGCCGGGCTCGCGGACGTCGATGAGGTAGATGTCCTCCGCGTCGTCCTGCCACTGCTTCAGCTGCTGCGAGGTGACGGTCGAACCGGCGGCGGCGGCCTGCGCCTCCTCCGACACGACGCCGCAGAAGGCCTCGTAGTCGATCAGCTCGGTGACCGTCGGGTTCTCGCCGCAGACCGCGCAGTTCGGGTCCTTGCGGATCTTCACCTGGCGGTAGTTCATCTCCAGGGCGTCGTAGATCATCAGTCGGCCGACCAGCGGGTCGCCGATGCCGGCCAGCAGCTTGATCGCCTCGTTGACCTGGATCGAGCCGATGGACGCGCACAGCACGCCCAGCACGCCGCCCTCGGCGCAGGAGGGGACCATGCCCGGCGGCGGGGCCTCCGGGTACAGGCAGCGGTAGCAGGGGCCGTGCTCGGCCCAGAACACGCTGGCCTGGCCGTCGAAGCGGTAGATCGAGCCCCACACGTACGGCTTGCCGAGCAGCACCGCGGCGTCGTTCACCAGGTAGCGGGTGGCGAAGTTGTCGGTGCCGTCCACGATCAGGTCGTAGCCGGAGAAGATCTCCATGACGTTGGAGTTGTCGAGGCGCTCCTCGTGCAGCACCACGTCCACGTACGGGTTGATCTCCTTGACCGAGTCGCGCGCCGACTCCGCCTTGGAGCGGCCGACGTCCGACTGGCCGTGGATGATCTGCCGCTGCAGGTTCGACTCGTCCACCACGTCGAACTCGACGATGCCCAGCGTGCCGACACCGGCGGCGGCCAGGTACAGCAGCGCGGGCGAGCCCAGACCGCCGGCGCCGACGCACAGCACCTTGGCGTTCTTCAGCCGCTTCTGCCCGGCCATGCCCACGTCGGGGATGATCAGGTGGCGGGAGTACCGGCGGACCTCATCGACGGTGAGCTCGTCGGCCGGCTCGACCAGGGGTGGCAACGACACGGGGACTCCGATGGGTGTCTTGTTCGGGGTGGCCAGGGCCAGCCTCGGTGTGGGGTTGTTGCTCCGCCACTCGGGTGGCTGTCCAGACCAACAGTGTCACGTCCCCCCGGTATTCCGAGACAGCCCGTCCGAAGAGCGAGACGGGCGGCGCCGGATCGTGGAATCGGCCGCGAGGCCCCGACAGCCGCCCCGGGCCTGGGTTCCCGGGCCCGGGGAAGCCTGCGGAACACCCTCAGACCCGGCAGGCCGTCTCCAGCCAGACGTCCCCCAGGGACTCCTCCAACGGCACCTGTGTCCGCCATCCGAGACGGTCCCTGGCGGTGCGCACGTCCGCCTGCCGCCACGGCACCGGCTCGCCCGGCACGGTCCGGCCGTCCGGCCGCTGCCCCTCCAGCCGGTGCCCCGGCAGGTACGGGCCGGGCTGGTGGTGGTGGCCGGGAAGGTGGCCGGGCAGGTGGTCGCCGCCCGCCCCGACGGCCTGCGCCGGCAGCAGGACCTGCCGGTTCTCCTCGACGATCGACCCTTCGAAGCCCGAGGCCCGCACCAGCAGCTGGGCCGCGTCCCGGGCCCGGACGGCGTGCCCGCTGCCGATGTTGATCACCCCGGTGGCGGCCGACACCGCGGCCGCCTGGATGGCCCGCGCGACGTCCCGCACGTCGACGAAATCCCGGTATCCGGACAGGTCCGGCATCCGCACCTGGTTCTCGTCCCGCTCCAGCGCCCGCCGCAGGCCCTCGGCCAGCCGCCCGAACAGCGAGGCGGTCGGCGCGCCCGGTCCCACCACGTCGAACACCCGCAGCACCGCCGCGTCCAGCCCGGAGGCCAGCACCAGCTCCGTCCCGGCCAGCTTGGACACCCCGTACGGGCCCACCGGCCGCGGCTCGGCCGCCTCGGACACCGGCACGCCGCCGGGCACCGGCCCGTACTCGGCGGCCGAGCCGACGTGCACCAGCCGGGCCGGCTCCCGGCTGCGCCGGATCGCCTCGCAGACCGTCGCGACGGCCAGCGTGTTCGACCGGATCAGGGTGCGCGAGCTGCCGTAGGTGGCACCCGCGCAGTTGATCACCACCTGCGGCGCGACCGCGTCCAGGAAGCGGGCCAGCGCGCCCGGGCTCCCGGTGGTCAGGTCGAAGCGGATGTCGGCCGAGTCGCGCCGGCCGAGCACCGTCACCTGCAACTCCTGGTCCATCAGCAGACGGTCGGTGACCCGGCGGCCGATGAAGCCGTCGGCGCCCAGCAGCAGCACCCTCATCGGGGGTGTCCTTCCACGAAGCGAGGTCGGGGACGACCTGGCGGACTGAAATCAACGAAGGGACGAAACACGGATCGGGGAGCGGGCATCGGGGGGCGGGGCGCGGGCCGGATCAGCGGTAGGAGCCCGCGCGGCCCAGCACCGCCCAGGCGTACGCCAGCAGCACCGCCGCGACGGCGCCGCCGCCGAGCAGGAGGGCCGAGGGCAGGGTGCGACCAGCGGCGAGCAGGCCCAGCGTCGCGGCGGGCCCGGCCAGCGCCCCCACCGCCGCCGCGGTCGGCCGGCCGCAGTGCGCCAGCAGCGCGGGCAGCACCAGCAGCAGGCCCAGCACGCCCTGCGCCGCCCACGGCCCCGGGCCGGCCCGCTCGGCCGCCAGGTGCAGCAGCCCTCCGCCGTGGCCCGGTGCCGGGCCCGGCGCGACGACGGTCCGCACGGCCAGTGCGGCGACGGTCAGCGCGGCGAGCGCCGCCAGGTGCAGGGCGACCGCGACCGGCAGCACCGGGCGCATCCGGGACCGGAACTCGGCCAGGGTGCCCGCCGCACCGAGGTGGCCCCGGCCGACCTGCCGGTACCAGCGGGCCGCCCGCTCGGCGGACCCGGCCGACACCGCCGCCGCCAGGGCCAGTGCGACGGCCGACGGGCCGTCCCCGGCCGGTACGGCCAGCGGGAGCAGCAGCAGTGCGGCCAGCCCCAGCCCGTACCCGAACGCGGCCGGGTGCCGACGGGAGCTCACGGACCACCCCGGCACCGGAGCCGGCCCGAGGACGTCCGACGGGCGGCACGGCGGGGCGGCCGAGGGAAGGCCGGGCCCGCCCTCCGGCGGCGCGGTCAGCACGGGCAGCAGCACCAGCGGGACGGCGGCGGTCAGCAGCACCGGCCAGCGGGCACCGAGCGCGGCCACCCCCGCGCAGGGCAGCGCGGCCAGTGCGGCGGCGGTCAGCGCCGCCCTGGCCGCGGCCCCGCGCCGAGGCGGCCGGACCGGCCCGGGCTCCGCCGGGCGCCGGGGCACCCGGGCGTACAGCTCCTCGGCGAGCGAGAACAGGTCGGCGTGCCGGCAGCGGGCGGCGGCGTCCGGGCCGAACCCGGCCTCCTCCAGCCCGGCGGCGATCTCCAGCGGGTCGACGGCTCGCTCGCACAGCTCCCGGTGCTCCGCCATCACCTCGCGCACCGGGTCCGCGCTGCTGCCGAGCGCTGCGCGGCCGGACATCAGACGGCCTCCGCGAACGCGGCGGGCTCCGGCGCGGCCGACGTCCGGGTGCCGGCGCCCACGCCCTCCCCGCCACCGTCCCCGCCGTCCCCGGCCGGGACTCCCCGGCCGTCCGCCAGCCAGTACTCGGCGGGCCGGGCGAACGGACGCGGCGCCGGGCCGCCCCCGCCGCCGCCCCCGCCGCCGGGAAAGGCCGGGTACTGCGAGACCAGCTCCAGGTATATCTCCCGGAAGGCGCCGATCACCGGCTCGACGGCGAAGCGTTCCTGCGCCCGCAGCCGCCCGGCCAGCCCGAGCCGGGCCCGCCGCTCCTCGTCGCGCAGCAGCGCCAGGCAGGCGCCGGCCAGGGCGCGCGGGTCGCGGGCGGGCACCAGCAGCCCGGCGGGCCCGACCACCTCGCGGGCCACCCCGACGTCGGTGGACACCACCGCCCGGCCGCTGAGCATCGCGTCCGCGAGCAGCCGGGGCGCGCGCTGGGACAGCGCCGAGAAGACCACCGCCGTACCGGCCTCCCAGACCTCGGCGAGCGTCCCCGGCCGTCCGGCGAAGTCCACCGCGGCGGCCACCCCCAGACGCTCGGCCACCATCGCGCAGTGCGCCCGGTAGCCGGGCGCCGCCTCCTCGCCGTACAGCACCAGCCGGGCTCCGGGCAGCTCGTCGCGGACCCGGGCGAACGCGTGCAGCGCCAGCTCCGGGTCCCGGCCGGGCTCCAGCGCGCCCGCCCACACCAGGGTCGGCGCGGCCGGTTCCGGCCCGGCGGCCGGGCGGTCCACGGCCGGCGTCCCCTCGTACACCACCCGGGTGCGGGCCGGGTCGGCCCCGCAGCGGCCCTGCCACTGCCGGTCGTGGGCACTGCCCGGGGTCAGCACGGCCGCCTGCCGGTAGGTCTCGCCGGTGAGCGCCCGGTAGAAGGACAGCAGCAGCACCCGCACCGGCCACCGGTACGGCGCCTCGCGGTAGCCGAGGTACTGCTCGCGCAGGTGCAGGCCGTGCTCGGTGACGACGAACGGCACCCCGTGCAGGTGCCGGGCCACCAGGGCGGGCAGCGCGGCGAGCCCGCCGCCGACCACGTGACACAGGTCGGCCGCGCCGAGGCCGCCGGGGCCGGTGCCGTACCAGGGCGCGGACAGCGGCCGCAGGCACTGCTCCAGCAGGTCGGCCGCGACCAGCACGTCGCACACCAGCGGCTGCCCGGCCGAGGTGTCCGCGCCGGGCAGCCGCCAGGTCCGCTCCAGGATCCGCCGGGCGTGCGCGGAGGCCAGGAAGGCGGGCAGCCCGCCGTCCTCGCCCGCGAGCGCCGCCAGCCGGTACAGCCCGGGGCCGAAGCCGGCCCGCTCCCCCGGCAGCACCAGCGCCCGCACCAGCTGCTCGTACGCCCCGGCGTACCTGCGTCTGCGCACCGCGCCGGGTGCCCGCCCGGCCGGCCGGCGCCCCCACAGGGCCAGGTCGCGGACGTCGCGCCAGGCGGGCGACAGCCGCTCCACGGCACCCGGGCCGTCCGGGCCGGTCAGCAGGTACAGCTCGAACTCGTGCTCCGGCAGGCCCTCGGCCAGTCGGTCGCACCAGCCTCCGGCGCCACGCTGGGGATGCGGACGGGCACCCTCGGTGAGCAGGGCAATGCGCACGGGAGACCTCCAGGGCAGAGCGGATTCGCGGACGGATCACGGACGGCCGAGCGGCCCGAGCGGTGGCCGGGGGCGCCCCCGCGCGCGGCGGGGACGGCCGGGGCCGGGGAGTCGGTCGGCCGGGCCGGCGCCGCGGCGCCCCGTGCGGCGGCCCGGCGGCACGGCCGCGGCCGTGCCGCGTTCCGTTCCCCCGGGCGCCCGCCCGCTCCGGCGGCCGGACCCGGCCGCCGGGACCCCTGGCCGCGGCCGCCCTCCGGTTTCTCCGGCGGCCGCGACTCCCCCACACCTGTTCGGTCCGACAGCAGAAAGGTAGGACCGGCCCCGGGCAATCCATCGGTCACATGCCTGGCTGCCACCTGAACGAGTGAAAGGCCGTGACCTCGACCCGAACCGGGCCGTTACCGGGCGGTACGCGCGCCCGCCCGCGACGCCCGCGTCCGGCCCGCCCGCGACGCCCGCCCGCGGCGGGCCCGCCCGCTCAGCGCGCGGTCTGCGCGATCAGCTCCCGCACGGCGCGGGCGACCTCGTCCGGGTGCTCCATCATCGCCACGTGCCCCGACTCCGGCAGCACCAGCAGCCGGGCGTCCGCGAAGGCGGCGCAGGCGCGCCGGGCCGAGCGGTAGGAGACCAGCTTGTCGCGCAGCCCGTACACCAGCAGCACCGGTGCCGTGACCTGTTCGGCCTGCCGCCACAGCGCCTGGTCGCCGCGCTCGGTGTACGCCGAGACGATGCCGCGGGCCGAGCCGATCAGCGCCTGCATCGCGTGCGGCACCTCCAGCCGGCGCCGGTACTCGGCGACCGCCTCGGCCCGGGCGGCCGGGCTCAGGCTGCCCGGGTCTCCGTAGACCAGCCGCAGCAGGTCCTCGGTGGCCGCTTCGACGTCGCGCCCGTTCGCGGCCAGCCGGCGCAGCACCGCGGGCACCCCGGGGACGGCGAGCAGGCCGGTAGGCCAGGCGGAGCGCTGCGGGGGCAGCTCGGGCAGCGCGGGCGAGACCAGGGTGAGGCTGCGCACCAGGTCCGGGCGGAGGGCGGCGAGGCGGACGGCGACCGCGCCGCCGAGGGAGTTGCCGAACAGGTGGACGGGGCCGCGGTCGGCGGCCTCCAGGTAGCCGATCACCGCGCGGACGTGACCGGAGACGGTGAGGTTGCCGTCGGTGGGCGGGTGGGAGCGGCCGAAGCCGGGCAGGTCCACGGCCTCGCCGTCGACCAGTCCGGAGAGCCGGTCCATCAGGGCCGTCCAGTTGGCGGCCGAGCCGCCGAGCCCGTGCACGAAGAGGCCCGGCTCGCGGGCGCCGGCGACGCCGTCGGCGGCGGCCCGGTGCACCGCGAGCACCGCGCCGGGGACCTCGACCGTACGTACCTGCTGCTCAGCGCTGCTCATGGTGGACGATGGTAGTGAGCCCGGGCCCGGAGCACCCGGGGTGGTCCGGCCGTCCCTTCCCTTCGTCACACCACTGCCGAGGCCGAGGTCAGCGCCGTATTGTGGGCTCCTGACAACCAGCCGACCGTCTTTTCTCGCCTTCGCCGAACGCGGGCGCGGTTACCGAAAAGTAGAATCGGCCATCTTGCCAGCCCCGAACAGACCCGAAGTGAGGAGCGCCGTGACGGCCATCCAGGAGGCGCAGGAGCGCCCGCGCGGTGCCCGCCTGCCGCGAAGCGCCCGCCGTGAACAACTGCTCGGTGCCGCCCAGGAGGTGTTCGTCGCGCAGGGCTACCACGCGGCCGCCATGGACGACATCGCCGACCGCGCCGGGGTCAGCAAGCCGGTGCTGTACCAGCACTTCCCCGGGAAGCTGGAGCTCTACCTGGCGCTGCTCGACAAGCACTGCGACGCCCTGGTCGAGTCGACCCGCGAGGCGCTGTCGACGACCAACGACAACAAGCAGCGCGTGGCCAACACCATGGAGGCGTACTTCAACTACGTCTCCAGCGAGTCGGGCGCCTTCCGTCTGGTCTTCGAGTCGGACCTGACCAACGAGCCGGCCGTGCGCGAGCGGGTCGAGCGGGCCTCCGAGGCGAGCGCGACGCTGGTCAGCAAGGTGATCCAGGAGGACACCGACCTGCCCGAGGCGGAGTCCAAGCTGCTCGCCGCCGGCGTCTGCGGCCTGGCCCAGATCACCGCCCGGTACTGGCTCTCGCAGGGTCTGGAGATCCCGCGCGACGAGGCGGTGCGGCTGGTCGCCAGCCTGTCCTGGCGCGGTCTGAAGGGCTTCCCGATGCACCCGGGCGACCAGCCCGGCGAGGGTGCCCACCAGGGGTGATCCGCCGACCTTCGCCTGGGCGCTGATCCGGTGCTCTATGGTGAAGCCGTACGGCGCGGTCGCCGCGAACGCTTGTTCCAGGCGGTCCGGTGCCCGCGCGTGGAGGCTGCAACCCCGGAGGGACGGAAGCCGTGGAGGTCAAGATCGGCGTGCAGAACGCGCCGCGCGAGATCGTGATCGAGAGCTCGCAGACTGCCGATGAGGTCCAGAGCGCGGTCGCGAAGGCGCTGGAGGGCTCGGAGAAGCTCCTCACGCTGACCGACGAGCACGGCCGTCGCGTCATCGTCCCGGCCGAGCGCCTGGCGTACGTGGAGATCGGTGAGCAGGCCGTCCGCAAGGTCGGCTTCGGCACCCTCTGAGGCGCCGCCCGAGCAGTCGTTACCGGTGCCCCGTTCCCGCGAGGGAGCGGGGCACCGCTGCGTGTACGGCCGGGTGGGGCTGGGTACGGCGACAGGTGCGGCAACGGTGCCGCACGCCCGTCCCCGGGAGGCAGCCTTGCTGGTGGAGTCGCTCGCGTTCGCCCTCGTCGGCCTGGTCACGGGCGGCGCCGCACTGCTGGCCCTGCCCGCGTACTTCCGGGCTCCGCGCGCCCTGACGCTCGGCACCGCACTGGCGGCGGCACTGGTCGGCGGCGTGGTGGCGCACTTCTGCCTGGACGGGCGCTACCCGGCGGTGTCGGTGGCGGCTGCCGCACTGGCCTCGGCCGTGCTCACCTCGATGCTGGCCCGGCCGGACCTCGCCGTCGGGCGGGCCCCGGCGCACCGCCACCACCCGCACCGGACCGGCGCCCACCGCGCGCCGCGGCGGCACCGGCCCGCGTAGCGGGTCGGTCAGCTGGCCAGGCCCAGGGCGGCCATCCGCTTGGTGTGCGCCTCGGTGATCCGGTTGAACATCTTGCCGACCTCGACGAGGTCGAAGCCCTGCACCCGGACGCCGCCGACCAGCAGGTTGGACAGCGCGTCACGCTCGGCGACCACCCGCTGGGCCTGGCTGAGCGCCTCGCCCATCAGCCGCCGGCCCCACAGCGCGAGCCGGCCGCCGGCCCGCGGGTCGGCCTGGATCGCCTCCCGCACCTTGTCGACGGCGAACTGGGCGTGGCCGGTGTCGGACATGACGCCGAGCACCAGGTCGCGGGTGTCGTCGTCCAGCCGGACGGCCACCTCGCGGTAGAAGTCGGTCGCGATGGCGTCGCCGACGTAGGCCTTGACCAGGCCCTCCAGCCAGTCCGAGGGCGCCGTCATCCGGTGGAACAGCTCCAGCGGCTCGACGAACGGGCGCATCGCCTCCTGCGGGTCGGCGCCGATCTCGGCGAGCCGGTCGTGCAGGCGCTGGTAGTGCTGGAACTCGGCGGAGGCCATCCGGGCCAGGGCCGCCTTGTCGGCGAGGTCCGGCGCCAGCTTGGCGTCCTCGGCGAGCCGCTCGAAGGCGCTCAGCTCGCCGTACGCGAGCGCGCCGAGCAGATCCAGCACCGCCGCCCGGTAGCCGGGGTCGGCCGAGCACGCGGCCCAGTCGCCGATCGAGCCGGCCGCGGCGTCCTGCGTCTCACCATGGGTCTCCATGACCTGTCACCTTAAGGCCTGTCCCCGGGCTCCCGCCCGCGTCGCGACGCCGGGTGACCGGCCCGATCGTGTGATCGTGCGGCGGTCGCCGGGGGCAATGTCAGACGCGTCACGTGTTCGAGTCGTCGCCTGACTGTATGGTGGTACGGAGCCCCGTCGTGCTTGCACGGTGTCACCGCCGTCTCGGTAACCCGCGCAAGCCCGCTCCGAAGCGGCACCGTCCAGCCGGACGTGTCCGCACCGGAGGCACGGGTACTCACGTACGCGGATGCCCGGTCGGAGAGCCGATCGGCTCCGACCATGGCTTGGACTTCAAGCCTTGGCACCGCATCAGTGGCCGAGCGAGGGCCGCCGAGACCACGCCCCCTGGCGGAGGTCCCGCGCAGGTCCCTCACGGGAACCCTCCCCGACGCCGCCGGCGACGCGCCCCGTACCAGGGCAGCGCGCACCGGCCGGCCGCAGGGACCGGCGCGGTTGTGCGTCCGCGCAGCTGTAATCGGGGCCGCACAGGCCCGTACGCAGCCGCGCGGCTGCCCGCCCGCCGCTCGCTCTCGGCCCCTCCACACGGAAGAGGCAGCACCCTGTCCACCACCGCTGAACCCATCAAGACGACGTTCCGGGACCTGGGGATCCTCCCGGAGACCGCCGAGGCGCTCGAAGCCGTCGGCATCGTCCACCCCTTCCCCATCCAGGAGATGACCCTCCCGGTCGCGCTGACCGGCCACGACGTCATCGGCCAGGCCAAGACCGGCACCGGCAAGACCCTCGGCTTCGGCCTCCCGCTGATCGAGCGGGTCGTCGTGCGCGCCGACGTGGACGCCGGCCGGTGCACCGAGGAGCAGCTCTCGGACTTCCCGCAGGCGCTGATCGTCGTCCCGACCCGTGAGCTCTGCACCCAGGTCACCAACGACCTGCAGACCGCCGGCAAGGTCCGCGACGTGCGCGTCCTCGCCGTCTACGGCGGCCGGGCGTACGAGCCGCAGGTCGAGGCGCTCACCAAGGGCGTCGACATCGTGGTCGGCACCCCGGGCCGACTGCTCGACCTGGCCGGCCAGAAGAAGCTGAACCTGTCCAAGGTCCGCGCGCTGGTCCTGGACGAGGCCGACGAGATGCTCGACCTCGGCTTCCTGCCGGACGTCGAGAAGATCATCACCATGCTGCCGGCCAAGCGGCAGACCCTGCTGTTCTCGGCCACCATGCCGGGCCAGGTCATCAGCCTCGCCCGCCGGTACATGAGCCAGCCGACCCACATCCGGGCCACCGCCCCGGACGACACCGGCACCACCGTCGCCAACATCGAGCAGCACATCTTCCGTGCGCACTCGCTCGACAAGGTCGAGATGGTCTCGCGCATCCTGCAGGCCGACGGCCGCGGGCTGGCGATGATCTTCTGCCGCACCAAGCGCACCGCCGCCGACGTCTCCGACCAGCTGACCCAGCGCGGCTTCGCGGCCGGCGCGGTCCACGGCGACCTCGGCCAGGGCGCCCGCGAGCAGGCGCTGCGGGCCTTCCGCAACGGCAAGGTGGACGTCCTGGTCTGCACCGACGTCGCCGCCCGCGGCATCGACGTCGAGGGCGTCACGCACGTCATCAACTACCAGTGCCCCGAGGACGAGAAGACCTACCTGCACCGGATCGGCCGCACCGGCCGGGCCGGCGCCTCCGGCACCGCCGTCACCCTGGTCGACTGGGACGACATCCCGCGCTGGCAGCTGATCAACAAGGCGCTGGACCTGCCGTTCAACGACCCGGAGGAGACCTACTCCACCTCGCCGCACCTCTACGAGCTGCTGAAGATCGCGCCGGGCACCAAGGGTGTCCTGCCGCGCTCGGAGCGGACCCGGGCGGGGCTCAACGCGGAGGAGGTCGAGGACCTCGGCGAGACCGGCGGACGCGGCAGCCGTTCCGCCCGTTCCGGCCGCGGTCGCGGCGGACAGGGCGGCCCCGGCCGTCCGGCCGCCGCCCCGGCCGAGACCGAGGAGCAGAAGCCGCGCCGCACCCGTGAGCGCCGCCGCACCCGTCGGGGCTCGGCGCTCGGCGCCGAGGGCGAGGCCGTCGCCGGCGTGACCGAGGCCGCCGTGGCGGCCCCGGCCGCCGAGGGCGCCGAGGGCGAGGCCGCACCGCGCCGTCGCCGTCGCCGCTCGCGCGGCGGTGCCGCCGGTGAGGCCGTGGCCGCTGCCGCGGTGGAGGCGACCGTGGTGGAGGCGGCTCCGGTCGTCGAGGCCGCTCCCGCCGTCGAGGCTCCGGTGGCGGAGAAGCCGGCCGCCCGCACCCGGACCCGGACGCGCAAGCCGAAGGCGGAGGCGGTCGAGGCCGCTCCGGCCGCCGAGGCCGTCGTCGCCGAGGCGGTCGGCACCGAGGCCCCGGCCGAGGAGAAGAAGCCGGCCACCCGGACCCGCACGCGCAAGCCGAAGGCGGAGGCCGTCGAGGCCGCCGCCGAGGCTGCCGTCGCCGAGGCGGTCGGCACCGAGGCCCCGGCCGAGGAGAAGAAGCCGGCCACCCGGACCCGGACCCGCAAGCCGAAGGCGGAGGCCGTCGAGGCCGCTCCGGCCGCCGAGGCCGTCGTCGCCGAGGCCGTCGTCACCGAGGCCCCGGCCGAGGAGAAGAAGCCGGCCGCCCGGACCCGGACCCGCAAGCCGAAGGCCGCGGCCACCGCCGAGACCGCCCCGGCGGCGCCGGCGGCCGAGGCCGAGGCGGCCGAGGTCCCGGCTCCGCGCAAGCGCACCCGCGCCCGCAAGGCCGCCGCGACCGTCGAGGCGACCCCGGAGAGCTGATCCCGGTGCATCCCCGAGGGGGCGAGCCAGGCCGACAGGCCCGGCCCGCCCCCTCGGGCGTTCCCGGGCCCCGGCCGCACCGGCGACGAGGAGCCTGCCGCCGTCCGGGCCCACCGGCGGCCGGCGGCACGACACGTCGCCGACGGCACGGGCGCCGGACGGCGGCGGGCACGCCCTAAGCTCGGGGACGTCGGGAAGTCGCAGGCAGGAGAGCAGGGAGACCACGCCATGAGCACGCCGCCGTTCCTGAGGTTGCCCCGGTGCGCGCGGGCCGAGCGGGTGGTGACCGGGCGCGGCGGGTTCGCGGCGCTGCGGGCGGAGCCCGACGGGGCGGTGCTGGGTTCGGCACTGCTGGTCCCGGGGTTCACCGGCAGCAAGGAGGACTTCATCGGGCTGCTCGAACCGCTCGCGGCGGCCGGGTACCGGGTGACGGCCGTGGACCAGCGCGGGCAGCACGAGACCGGCGGGCCGGACGACCCCGCGGCGTACGCCGCCGGCGAGCTGGGCGCGGACGTGCTGGCGCTCACCGAGGCTCTGGCGGCGGACGGCGAGCCGCTGCACCTGCTGGGGCACTCCTTCGGCGGCCAGGTGGTGCGGGAGGCAGTGCTCTCCGCCGCCGCGCACGGCCCGCTGCCGTGGCGGTCGCTGACCCTGATGTCCACCGGGCCGGGCGCGATCGACCCGGCCGAGGCGGCCCGCACCAAGCTGCTGCTGGACGCGCTGCAGGTGATGGGCCTGGAGGAGATCTGGCAGGTCATGCGGCAGATGGAGGCCGACAGCGGGCAGCCGCTGCCGGCCCTCGACCCCGCCGTCGCGGAGTTCCTGCACCGCCGCTGGCTGGCCAACGTGCCGCGGGCGCTGTCCGTCACCGGCGGCCACCTGGTCGCCGCGCCGGACCGGGTGGACGAGCTGGCCGCCGCCACCGCCGGGCTGCCGGTGCTGGTGCTGTCCGGCGTGCGGGACTACGCCTGGCCGGTCCCGGAGCAGACCGGGATGGCCGAGCGCCTGGGCGCCCGACGGGTGGTGGTCGCGAACGCGGGCCACTCCCCCAACGCCGAGCAGCCGGCCGCGACCGCCGAGGCGCTGGCCGCGTTCTGGGCCTGACCGCCCTCCGGCCCCGGCCGACCCACGTCACCTCACCGCCTTCCGGGAGTGGTCTGTACCACTTTCGGAAGTTCGACGGGCTTCACCGCAGGACAAAATTCGTTAGTTACGGTAATCTTTGATTCTGTCCGGGAATCATCGTCGGCCTCGACGCCGACGCGTACCGCTCGAAACCTGGACTTCACGGACGGGCAACGGCCCGGTAGCACCGCCACGACACCGTGGTTACGAGGCACTGGACGCACCAGGCAAGCAGGGGGAGCCCTTGCCGCAGCAGACCGCCGCACGCACGACCCGCCCGGTCCGGCCCCTTCGCCGGACCCGCAAGACCCCGAAAGGGCTGATACCGACTCAGCCGCAATCGCCCCGCCCGACGGGGCAAGGAAGGGAGACGCCCATGACGAAGACCATGCGCTTCGAGATCGTCCGACTGGACGACACCAACGGCTCCGCCACCGACCGTCTGATCGCCGACGCCGCGACCGTCCGCGAGCACGTCCAGGCCGCCGCCCGCACCGGCGAACGCCTGCTCATCCGGCCGTGCCCGACCGTCTGACCCCGCGCGGCGCCTCCGACCGGGAGTCCTCACCCGCCGCAGACGAGCCGGGGGCGTCCGATCCGGACGTCCCGATACCGGACTGACGCCCCGTCATCGCGACCGCCGATGACGGGGCGTCAGTGTGTCCGGGGTCGCGCCCCGGACGTTTGCCGCCGCCCGTCACGGGACATCCCCCAACGGGAACCACCCCGCGCCGCGCCCACCCCGCGCCGGCCGGGCGTCCGCCACCGACAGGTGCCGCCGAGCCCTCCGTACGGGTGATCGTCCTTGACGCGGCGGTCCGGAGGGAGGAGCGTTGTCGGCTATGAGGGGCGAGCCAAGCTGCCCGAGGTGCGCCGGTCGGGTCCGCGCCCCCGGTCTGTTCTCAGACACCTGGCAGTGCGACCGGCACGGAGCCGTGCACCCGATGCAGCCCGTCCTGCCCCCGAGCGTCGAGGCCCTGGGCGTCGCCGTCGCCCGCTCGCAGGTCCCCGTCTGGATGCCCTGGCCGCTCCCGGTCGGCTGGCTCTACACCGGCATCGCCCACGCCGGCGACGACGTCTCGGGCGCCCGCGCCACCGCCGTCGCCTGCTCCGGCCCGGCGCCGCTCGGCGGCTTCGGTGAACTGGTGCTGGTCGCCGAGGAACTGGGCGTCGGGCTCGGCGCCCGCTACGCCGGACTCCCGGGGCCCGACCCGGGCGACTCCGTCGGCCTCTACAAGCCCGCCGACGCCAAGCTGATGGCCGCCGGCCGGCCCACCCCGATGTTCCACGTCCCGGACGCCCCGGCCGACCGCGCGGTCTTCGTCGGCGAG
Organism: Kitasatospora sp. NPDC038210; assembly: GCF_055600605.1. Taxonomy (NCBI): domain Bacteria; kingdom Bacillati; phylum Actinomycetota; class Actinomycetes; order Kitasatosporales; family Streptomycetaceae; genus Kitasatospora; species Kitasatospora sp. NPDC038210. The sequence continues at coordinate 337,932 of NZ_JBVJYK010000006.1, forward strand.
GCGCGCGGGCTGTGGCTGTGGGCGATCGCCTGGCCCGAGCAGTCCGCGCTGGTGATGTACGACGAGCTGGTGCTCACCGACCTGCGCGACGCCGGTGCCGAGCTGGACCTGCTGCCCTGCGGGGCGCTCTCACCCCGACTGCTCGGCTGACCCGCCCGGGCCGCCGGCCCCCCGCCGCACCGCCCGCCCCTCGCCCGGACGGCCTATCCTGGTCGGCACCCACGAGCCCCCAGGAGCCCGCCCCGTGCGCATCGACCTGCACGCCCACAGCAACGCCTCCGACGGCACCGACAGCCCGGCCGAGCTGGTCGCGGCGGCCGTCGCCGCGGGCCTCGACGTCGTGGCGCTCACCGACCACGACACCGTGGCCGGCCACGCCGAGGCGGCCGGGGCGGTGCACGCGCTGCCCGACGGCACCCGACTGACCGTCGTGCCCGGCGCGGAGCTGTCCTGCGTCGTGGACGGCGTCAGCATGCACCTGCTGGCGTACCTGTTCGACCCGGAGGAGCCCGAGTTCGCGCAGGAGCGGGAGCTGGTGCGCACCGACCGGTTCCGGCGCGGCCGGGCGATCGTCGAGCACTGCCGGGAGCTCGGCGCGGACATCAGCTGGGAGCAGGTGCAGCGGATCGCGGGCGCCGGCTCGGTCGGGCGGCCGCACATCGCCAGCGCGCTGGTCGAGGCGGGCGTGGTGGCCACCGTCTCGGACGCCTTCACCCCCGAGTGGCTGGCCAACGGCGGGCGGGCGGACGTCCGCAAGCACGAGACCGATCCGCTGGAGGCGGTCCGGCTGGTCCGGGCGGCCGGCGGGGTGCCGGTCTTCGCCCACCCCGGCGCGGTCAAGCGCGGCCGGGTGGTCCCGGACGCGGTGATCGCCGACCTCGCGGCGGCCGGGCTGGGCGCACTGGAGGTCGACCACACCGACCACGACGAGGAGACCAGGGCCCGGCTGCGCGGGCTGGCCGGCGAGCTCGGCCTGCTGGTCACCGGCTCCAGCGACTACCACGGCACCCGCAAGACCGTCCGGCTCGGCGAGCACACCACCGACCCCGCCGTCTACGAGGCACTGCTGGCGCAGGCCACCGGCGCGAAGCCGATCGAGCGCTGAGGGTGCGGGCCGCCGCGCTCCGGCGTGCGGGGCGCGGCAGGGGCCTGCGGGCGCGACCCGCACGCCCTCCCGGGTCCCCCTCCGGGCCCTGCCCGAGCGGCGCCTGAACAGCCGTCAGCGGCCGCCGGGGGAACGCCGACCGGGCCGCGGACCGGGCCGTCAGTCCAGCCGGACGCCGCGGCGCTCCGGATCGCGCAGGTCGGTGCCCTGGTTCAGCCAGCGCTCCTGGAGCGCGGCCGCGCCGTGCACCCGCTTCCAGCCCGCCTCGTTGGGCGTCATCGGCAGCAGCGGCAGGAAGCGGACCGGCTCGGCCGGCTCGGCCAGCTCCAGGTCCTCGACCAGACCGCCCGGCTCGGCGGCCAGCACCGAGGTGAAGGGCGCGCCCTCCCACAGCGGGGCGCCGAGGTCCAGCGAGCCGCCCGGGGCCACCACCAGGCCCTCGACCTGCGGCGTGGCGGCGAAGGTGGCCAGGCTGCGCAGCACGCCGTCACGCCCGCCGCGGACGGTCAGCACCAGTTCGGCGCGCGGGCCGCGCACCTGGTCGGCGACCATCGCGGTCGGGTCGGCCATCGGCGCGGCGGACATCCCGAGCGTCGCGTACCGCACCAGGCCTTCGGCGTCGGGGCCGAAGCGCAGCACCTCGATCCGGTCGGTGCCGAGGAAGGTGACCGCGGCCCGGCCGCTCGGCTCGCCGAAGGTGGAGATCAGCCGGGCCTCGACGGCGGCCAGCACCGCCTCCCGGGAGAGCTCCGGGGAGCTGCCGCCGTGGGGATCGCCGAAGAGCGGGAAGTCGTGGGCCATGCCGGTGAGCGTAACCCGGTGGGGCGTGCGGGCCGCGTGCGGGCGGCCCGGTGGAGCGGCCCGTCAAGGACCCGTAAAGCCTCGGGGAACCCCCGGGCGCCGATGGCCGGTCAGATGTTAGGGTGAGCGACTGGCCACCGGGATGCTTCCGTCCCGGGGCGGCGGCGCGAAGGAGGTGGTTGCGGTGGATACCGGCCGACCATGCAGTACCGGCAGCTCTGCCCGGCCCCGACTTCCCCGTACCCCTCGCCCCGCAGGCCCAACCGGCTGAATCAGCCGCAGTAGCCCAGGGCGCAGGACCACGGCGGACGGACCGGCCGGGAGAGCACCTTCATCCCCCCCTTCACCGGTGTTCTTCGCCGTCGTACCGCGGCCGAACGTTTCTTCTTCCGCGCCGCCTTGCGACGGCTCCCTGCCCCTGGGAGCCTGCCATGTCGATGATCAACAGCCTGCGTGCCGCCGTCCGCACCAACCGCCGCCGGGTCGCGGCCGGGGTGTACGACGTCCTGCCCGAGGACGCCGCTTCGGCGGTCGTGGACTGCGCGGTCTACCAGCACGGCAAGCGCAAGGGCGAGTCCTGCAGCCCGCGCGAGGCCGCCCGCCGGGTCAAGGCCGAGCAGCAACTCCACGACGGCGCGGGATCGTTCAGCTGGATCGGACTGCACGAGCCGACCGAGGCGGAGTTCGAGGGGATCGCCCAGCGCTTCGGCCTGCACCCGCTCGCGGTCGAGGACGCGGTGCACGCGCACCAGCGGCCCAAGGTCGAGCGCTACGACGACGTCCTGTTCGCCGTCTTCAAGACCATCCGCTACGTCGAGCACGACCAGCTCACGCCGACCAGCGAGGTGGTGGACACCGGTGAGCTGATGGTGTTCGCCGGGCGGGACTTCGTGATCACCGTCCGGCACGGCGGCCACGGCTCGCTGCAGGAGCTGCGCCACCGCCTGGAGGCCGACGCGGACGAGGCCGGACTGCTCGCCAAGGGCCCCGCGGCGGTGCTGCACGCGATCGCCGACCACGTCGTGGACAACTACCTGCTGGTCGCCGAGCGGCTGCAGAACGACGTGGACGAGATCGAGTACGGCGTCTTCTCGGCCAAGGGCGGCCGCAGCTCCGACGTCGGCCGGGTCTACCAACTCAAGCGCGAGGTCCTGGAGTTCAAGCGCGCCGTGGTGCCGCTGCTGCGCCCGATGCAGCAGCTGTCCGAGCCGCTGCAGCGCCTGGTGGACCCGGACATCCAGAAGTACTTCCGGGACGTCGCCGACCACCTGGCCCGGGTCGCCGAGCAGGTGCACGGCTTCGACGAGCTGCTGAACTCGCTGCTGCAGGCCAACCTGGCGCAGGTCTCGGTCGCGCAGAACGAGGACATGCGCAAGATCACCGCCTGGGCGGCGATCTTCGCCGTGCCCACCATGATCACCGGCGTGTACGGCATGAACTTCGACTACATGCCCGAACTGCACCACGAGTACGGCTACCCGATGGTGCTCGGCGCGATCGCGCTGATCTGCGTCGGGATGTACCGGGGTTTCCGCCGCAACGGCTGGCTCTAGGGCCGGTCAGCGCCGGCCGCCGCGGGCGACCAGGACGAGGCCGAGCAGGATCAGCACCACCGCCGGGTAGGCGGCCGCCGGGGGCCACTGGCCCAGCCAGAGCGCGGCGATCAGGGCCGCGCCCGGGGTCTCCAGCAGGATCGCGGTGGAGGTGATCGACGGCCCGAGGCTGCGCACCACGCGGTTGCTCAGCGAGTGGCCGAGCAGCTGGGCGGCGACCATCAGCAGCACGATCTGCCACCACACCCCGGCCGGCCAGCCGGACAGCGGGGTCCCGGCGACCAGGCAGATGCCGAGCAGGACGACCGCCGTGGTGGCGTAGCAGACCAGCGTGTACGCGGTGGTGCTGACGGTCCTGCGGACCTCGGCGCCCAGCAGCATGTACCCGGCCGCGGCCAGGCCGGCGGCGAGGGCGAGCGCGTCGCCGAGCAGCGCGCGCGGGGAGAGCGAGAGGTCGACCCCGGTGAGCACCAGCACGCCGGCGAAGGCCACGACCGTGCCGAGCCAGACCGTCCGGGGCGCCCGGACGCCCATCAGCCGCATCAGCAGGATGGTCCACAGCGGGGTGGTGGTGACCAGGGCGGTGGCGGAGGCCACCGAGGTCATCCGCAGACTGGGCATCCACAGCGCGAAGTGGACGGCGAGCAGCGCCCCGGCCGCGACCGCGAGCAGCAGCGCCCGCCGGCCGATCCCGCGCAGCTCGGCGCGGTGGCGCAGCAGCGCGTACGGGCCCAGGACCCCGACCGACATGACGTTGCGCCAGAAGGCGATCGCCAGCGCGGGCGCGGCGGTGGCGCTGATCAGCGGACCGGACAGCGAGATGCCGCCGATCGAGACGGCGAGCAGCAGCAGGTCGAGGGTGGGGAGCGGATGCGTCGGCCGCGGGTCGGCGGTGGGCGTGGCGGCGGGGGCGGTCGCGGGCCGGGCGGCGGGCACGGCGCTCCTCTGCTGGTCGCGGTGGGCGGGGCGCTCATACGGTAAGGCCCGTGGCGCAGTAATGGAACTGTCGCCCGGAGGCTGAGACGTCCCGCCGTCCCGTGGACGGGAACGGACCGGAAACCCGTACGCTGTCGGCCATGGACCGTACGCCCGCTGCCGCGACCGCCGACGCCTTCCTCGACCAGGCACTGCTGGAGGAGGCCGCGAAGAAGTCCGGCCTGCTCTGGGTGCGCGCGGACGGCCAGGAGCAGGCCCGGCCGCTGTGGCACGCCTGGCACGACGGCGCGGTCGTGGTGGTCGGCGAGGGCGGCGAGCAGCCGCTGCACGGCCTGGCCCCCGGCGCCGGGGCCGTGGTCACCGTCCGCAGCAAGGACAAGGGCGGCCGGCTGACCGGCTGGCACGCCCGGGTGGTCGAGCTCGCGCCGGGCAGCCCGCAGTGGCTGGGCGCGGTCGAGGAACTCAAGGGCAAGCGGCTGAACGCGCCCGACACCGACGCCATCACCGAGCGCTGGGCCCGCGAGTGCCGGGTGCTGCGGCTGGAGCCCTCCGGCCCGCTCGCCGAGGGCCCGGGCGCGATGCCGGACGGCTCGCACGCCGCACAGCCGATGCCCACCCCGGCCACCACCCGCCGCCCGATCCCGGCCGGCCTGCCCAAGCTGCTGTTCAAGCGCCGCTGAGGGTTCACGCCGAGGACTCCTCGCCCGGCTACCGTGCCCTCGTCGGGCCGGGCCCCGCACTCGCGGGTAGATTTGGCCGCGTGGTGCGCCCGGGCGCACCACGCACGGCGTCGAGCGAGTCGAGGGAGTCCATGGCAGGGCCAGGCACGCGGGTCTTCATCTCCCACCTGTCGGCCATCGCGGTCTTCGACCCCAACGGCGACCAGGTCGGCCGCGTCCGCGACGTCGTGGTCTCGCTGCGGCTCGGCGGGCGCCCGCCGCGCGTGCTCGGCCTGGTGGTCGAGGTGGTCGGCCGACGCCGGATCTTCCTGCCGATGACCCGGGTGACCAGCCTGGAGTCCGGCCAGGTGCTCACCACCGGCGTGATCAACCTCCGCCGCTTCGAGCAGCGCCCGTCCGAGACCCTGGTGCTCGCCGAGCTGCTGGACCGCACCGTCACCTGGTCCAAGACCGGTGAGGAGGTCACCGTGCTGGACGTCGGCATGGTGCAGTCCCGGGTGCGCGAGTGGGAGGTCAGCAAGGTCTTCGTCCAGGTCGGCCGGGCCGGCCGGCTGCGCAAGGGCAAGGGCGAGCGGCTCACCCTGGACTGGCAGGACGTCACCGGCTTCTCCCTGCCCGAGCAGGACCAGGGCGCCGCCAACCTGCTCGCCACCTTCGAGCAGCTGCGCCCCGCAGACCTCGCCAGCGTGATGCACCACCTGTCCGCCAAGCGCCGGGCCGAGGTCGCCGCCGCCCTGGACGACGAGCGGCTGGCCGACGTCCTGGAGGAGCTGCCCGAGGACGACCAGGTCGAGATCATCGGCAAGCTCCAGGAGGAGCGCGCCGCCGACATCCTGGAGGCGATGGACCCGGACGACGCCGCCGACCTGCTCTCCGAGCTGCCCGGCGACGAGGCCGAACGGCTGCTCCAGCTGATGGAGCCGGACGAGGCCGCGCCGGTGCGCCGCCTGCTCACCTACGAGGAGGACACCGCCGGCGGTCTGATGACCACCGAGCCGATCGTCCTGGAGCCGGACGCGACGGTCGCCGAGGCGCTGGCCCGGGTCCGGATCAGCGATCACAAGCCCGCCCTCGCCGCGCAGGTCTTCGTCTGCCGCCCGCCGAACGAGACCCCGACCGGCCGCTACCTCGGCACCGTGCACTTCCAGCGGCTGCTGCGCGAGCCCCCGTACGTCCTGGTCGGCTCGCTGGTGGACGACGACCTGGACCCGCTGCCGCCGGACACCCCGCTGTCGCTGATCACCAGCTACCTGGCGACGTACAACCTGGTCGCCGCGCCGGTCGTCGACGAGGCGGACCACCTGCTCGGCGCGGTGACCGTCGACGACGTGCTCGACCACCTGCTGCCGGACGACTGGCGCGACGCCGCACTGCACTCCGGGGACGCCTGGCAGCACGAGACGGAAGGGGTGACCGGTGGACGGTGACCGCAACGGCCGGCCGGACGACTCCGCGCGCCGACGCCTGCAGGGCGAACTGCGGCAGCTGCGGCAACTGCGCGAACTGCGCACCCGCGAGGGCAGCCGGGAGCGCCGGCCGGAGACCGCCACGATCACCGGCACCGGCCGCACCCGGCTCGACCAGCCCCGCACCGCCCGCCCCGGCCTGCTCTCGCTGCCCTCCTACGACCCGGAGGCCTTCGGCGTCCTGTCCGAGCGGATCGCCCGCTTCCTCGGCACCGGGCGGTTCATCGTCTGGATGACGGTGGTGGTCGTCGTCTGGATAGCGTGGAACACCCTGCTGCCGGCGACGGTGCGCTTCGACGAGTACCCGTTCATCTTCCTGACCCTGGCGCTGTCGCTCCAGGCCTCCTACGCGGCCCCGCTGATCCTGCTGGCACAGAACCGGCAGGACAACCGGGACCGGGTCAACATGGAGCAGGACCGGGCCCGCAGCGACCGCAACATCGCGGACACCGAGTACCTGACCCGCGAGGTCGCGGCCCTGCGGCACGGACTCGGCGAGGTCGCCACCCGGGACTTCATCCGCTCCGAACTGCAGTCCCTGCTCAGGGAGATCGAGGAGCGCCGGGAGACCTCCGAGCAGCTGTGACCGGCGGCACGCTACCGGCGAGTCAAGGGGATCCGTCGGCGCCGTACCATCAAGGCATGGCCAACGAGACAGAGGTCGCGGCCGGCGTCACGGAGGAGTCCGTACGCCAGGCGCTGGCGACCGTCAACGACCCGGAGATCAACCGCCCGATCACCGAGATCGGCATGGTGAAATCGGTCGAGATCGCCGAGGGCGGCGCGGTGCGCGTCGCGGTCTACCTGACGGTCTCCGGCTGCCCGATGCGCGACACCATCGTCACCCGGGTCCGCGAGGCGGTCGGGAAGGTCTCCGGCGTGACCGGCGTCGAGGTCGAGCTCGACGTGATGAGCGACGAGCAGCGCAAGGAGCTCTCCCAGCTGCTGCGCGGCGGCGCCCCCGAGCGGGAGATCCCGTTCGCCAAGCCGGGCACGCTGACCCGCGTCTACGCCGTCGCCTCCGGCAAGGGCGGCGTCGGCAAGTCCTCGGTGACGGTCAACCTGGCGGCGGCGATGGCCGCGGACGGCCTGAAGGTCGCCGTCGTGGACGCCGACATCTACGGCCACAGCGTGCCGCGCATGCTGGGCGTCGAGGGCCGGCCGACCCAGGTCCAGGACATGATCATGCCGCCGCAGGCGAACGGCGTGAAGGTCATCTCGATCGGCATGTTCACCCCGGGCAACGCCCCGGTTGTCTGGCGCGGCCCGATGCTGCACCGCGCGCTCCAGCAGTTCCTCGCCGACGTCTGGTGGGGCGACCTGGACGTGCTGCTGCTGGACCTGCCGCCCGGCACCGGCGACATCGCGATCTCGGTGGCCCAGCTGGTCCCCAACGCGGAGATCCTGATCGTCACCACCCCGCAGATGGCCGCCGCCGAGGTGGCCGAGCGGGCCGGGACCATCGCGGTGCAGACCCACCAGAAGATCGTCGGCGTGATCGAGAACATGTCCGGCATGCCGTGCCCGCACTGCGACGAGATGATCGACGTCTTCGGCACCGGCGGCGGCCAGACCGTCGCGGACGCGCTCACCCGCACGGTCGGCGCGACCGTTCCGGTGCTCGGCTCGATCCCGATCGACGTGCGCCTGCGCGAGGGCGGCGACGACGGCCGCCCGGTCGTGCTCGCCGCGCCCGACTCCCCGGCCGGCGCCGCCCTGCGCGCGGTGGCCGGCAAGCTCGGCGGCCGCCAGCGCGGCCTGTCCGGGATGTCGCTCGGGCTGACACCCAAGAACAAGTTCTGAGCCGACCGCCACGGAGGGGCCCGGTGACGCACGCGTCACCGGGCCCCTCCGTCGTCACGGGCGGGTCCTTCGGGCTGCAGCACGGGGCCTACGGGCGGGTGTAGGCGGCCAGGTCCGGGACGGTCGAGAAGCCGACGCCGTAGGCGCTGACACCGCGGCCGTACGCGCCGAGCAGGACGCCGGGGGCCTCCCCGGCCAGCACCCAGCCGTACTCGGACTCGCGGTAGCGGAAGGGCTGCGGCAGGCCGTTGACCGGCAGGCTGAGGGTGGACCAGCCGGGGCCGGCCAGGTCGTCCGCGAGGTCCCAGGCGAGGCTGCTCTGCTGGTCCAGCCAGTCCTGGCGCAGCGCGCGGTCCAGCTGGCCGGGCCAGGTCGCGGCGAGCAGGCCGGAGCCGGCCAGCCAGGCGGCCGAGGAGGCGGAGGTCGCCTCCAGGGTGCCGGTGTTGTCGGCGCTGCGCCGGCTGTCGCGGCGGGCGACGGTGACCACGGCCGCGAACTTCCGCATGTCGCGCGGCTCGTACTGCTTGGCCGGCTCGTCGCCGTGGCCGAGCGCGCCGTAGTCGACGCTGCCCGCGGCGCGGGCGCCGGCGCCGGCCTGCATCAGGTAGCGGCGGCCGGTCCAGCCCTCGTCCAGCCCGTACCAGGGGAAATCGGCGGACAGGTAGGGCACCAGCGGGTCCGCCGGGCCGGCCTGTCCGCCGACCACCGGGCCGCCGGCCGTGGCCGTCGCCCCTCCCGCCTGACTCGTCGCGTCCATCCCCGGGCCTCCTCAAACGCACGTGTGCCTGCCGTGGCGCGCTCCCATGGTGGCGTACCGCGGCGTTCCCGGGGGCCGTTCCTGCTCCGCGACCACGCGGAATGTGACGGACGGCTCATCGGGAACAATCAGCACAATAGCGGCGCACGCACCGCCGCCCCGCTCAGCCGGGCGGCCGGGCGGGGCGGCGGCGTGCTGCCGGAGCCTCGTGGCGGATCGTGCGTCAGGTGGCGTCGGGGTCGAACGGGGGCCGCTCGCCGGGCGCCAGCGGAGCGCCGGCGGAGGCGGTCGCCGGGGCGGACTTGTCGAAGCTGACGCCGCCGCTGCGGCCGTTCACCGGCGCCGCGGGCTTGTCGTCCAGGACGGAGCGGATGTCCAGCGAGTCCTTCATGTCCTTGAGGCCCAGCGGGTCCGCCTGGTCGCCCATGAGCTGCTTGCGGACGAAGGTCTTGGGGTTGAGGTCCTCGAACTCGAAGTCCTTGAACTCGGGGCCGAGCTCGCTGCGGATGTCCTCCTTCGCGTTGTCGGCGAAGGAACGGATCTTCCGGATGAAGCCCATGGTGTCCTGGATCAGCTTCGGCAGCTTGTCCGGGCCGAAGATGATGATCGCCATCACGATGAGGGTCAGGATCTCCAGCCCGCCTACGTCGCTGAACACCTTTGCTCCCTAGCTCGTCGGACGACGGTTCCTACAGGGTAATGGCCACCGGCGAGTCTCCGACCCACGCTGCGATGAAGCCGTGGTAAAGACCTGCCGGTGGCCGAGCACGTCGGGAGCCGGACGCCAGGACCCCTCCGGGGACGCTCTAGCGGGTCTGCTGACGCAGTGCGGCGACGCCGCCGGGGTAACGCTCCGGGGAGGACGGCGGGGACGCCTCACGGGTCGCGGCGACCGGTCGGCCCGGGAAGTCCACCGGGACCTGCGCGGTCATCGGGACGAGGCCGCCGCGGCCGGTACCGGCGTTGCCGCCGGCCGGGCTGACGGTCGTGCCGTGGCGTTCCTCGCCCTGCGGGGTGAGGCCGCCGACGCCGCCGAGCGTGACCGCGGCGACGGAGAAGGCTCCGGCAGCGGCGAAGACCAGTCGGCGCCCGCGCGCGGCGGGGCGGACGGCGGCCGCGGACGGCTGCGGCCGGGCCCCGTGGTCCGGTCCGACGGCGGGCTCGGGGCGGGCGGCGCGCCGGCCCATCAGCGGCCGCAGGACCGCGCCGCGGCCGAAGGCCCGCGGGTCGACCCCGGGCACCGGTGTGTCGGCGCCGAGCGCGCCCGCGCCGAAGGAGGCCCCGGCGCCGCGGCCGAAGGAGCCGCCGTCGAGCCGGCTGCCGCCGAGCGTGCCGGCGGCGGCGATGCCGCCGCCCGGCAGGTCGTCGTCGTCATCGTGGTGGGCCCGCCCGGGCCGCCAGTCGCCGTCCGCCGGGCCGTCCTCGGGGAGGTTGCCGACGGCCATCAGCCGGGCCATCAGCGCGGAGGACGGGCCGGGCGTCCCGGTGCGGGTCAGCAGGTGCTTCACGGAGCGGCCCTCGTCGACCTCGGCGAGGCACTGCGGGCAGGTCGCCAGGTGCGCCTGGACGCGGTCGCGCGAGTCGTGGCCGAGTTCGCCGTCCAGGAAGGCGGAGAGGCGCTCGCCGAGGTGGTGCTCCTCGGCGGCGGGTTCGGCGGGCCGGACGGGCAGCGCATGCAGCGCCGTGTCGGCGGGCAGCGCCAGCGCGGGCAGCACGGGCTCACCGGGTTCGTCGGTACCGCGACGACCCGGCAGGGCCCAGCTCCGCCGGGTCGAGGACCGGCCGGACGTGTCCGAACGGTCCGAGCCGGACCGGCTGGTTCCGCTCACGATCGCCTCCGTCCGCGCCCACCGGGCGCGACGGCGGCCTCGACCGCGCCGACGCCGACCGGCACCGGCTCCTCCGAGCCGCCGCGGCGCTCACGGCCGGGGGCCGAGCCGGGGGCACGGTGCTTGAGCGCGGCGCGCAGGTGCGAGCGGCCGCGGTGGATGCGGCTGCGGACGGTACCGAGCTTGACGCCCAGCGTGGCGGCGATCTCCTCGTACGACAGGCCCTCGATGTCGCAGAGCACCACGGCCGCGCGGAACTCCGGGGCGAGGGTGTCCAGGGCCTGCTGCACGTCGGCGTCGAAGTGGGTGTCGCTGAAGTGCTGGGCCGGGCTGGGCTCGCGGGAGGCGAGCCGCTCGGCCGCGTCCTCGCCGAGCGCGTCGAAGCGGATGCGCTGGCGCCGGCGGACCATGTCCAGGAAGAGGTTGGTGGTGATCCGGTGCAGCCAGCCCTCGAACGTGCCGGGGGTGTAGGTGGACAGCGAACGGAACACCCGGACGAAGACCTCCTGGGTGAGGTCCTCGGCGTCGTGCTGGTTGCCCGTCAGACGGTAGGCGAGCCGGTAGACGCGGGCGCTGTGCGCCTCGACGATCTCCTCCCAGGAGGGCGGAGTCCAGGTCTGCGCGTCGGGGCCCTCGGCGAACGTCGCGAGGGCGGGGGCCTCGGTGGTACCGGCGGCCGGCGTCGCGGCGGCGGGCTGGTCCAGGTCGGAGTGCGCAGGCTGGTTCATCACGGGCTTCGGCGTACGGGCCGACGCGGTGCCGCGGGAGTGCCGCCGCACGGGCACGTCTCCCTCGGCCACACCTCCTCGGTCGGCTCTTCTGCCCAGCAGGGCCACCACCATATCCACCTCACCCGTCAAGCCCGGATAAAAGTGCCCGGGAGGTCTCCCGCACCCGGTCCGACATGACAACGGCCCGCCCCCGTACGCGGTTCCCGGTCGGCCAGTAATCTGTGGCAGGAAATATCGACATCCCCCGGCACCGGGCCGCCACCCGGGGCTCCGAAAGAGGCAGCCATCAGCGAGTTCGGGCCCGCGCGCGCGGCCCTCGCCGACACCTACGTGGGCGAGGACGCGGTGCTGACCTACGCCCGGGCGCAGTCCGCGCGGACCGGCATACGCGCGATCGGGCCGAGCGGCGGGGCGTGCCTGCGGCTGCTGGCCGCCGCGCTGGACGCCAAGGCGGTCGCCGAGATCGGCACCGGCACCGGGGTGTCCGGGGTCTACCTGCTGCGCGGGATGCGGCCGGACGGCGTGCTCACCACCGTGGACTCGGAGCCGGTGCGCCAGCAGCTGGCCCGCGAGGCGTACCAGGCGGCCGGGTTCGCGGCCAACCGCTCGCGGTTCATACCGGGCCGGGCGCTGGAGGTGCTGCCCAGGCTCGCCGACGGCCAGTACGACCTGGTGTTCTGCGACGGCGACCCGGCCGAGTCCCGCGAGTACCTGCTGGAGTCGCTGCGGCTGCTGCGGCCGGGCGGCATGGTCTGCTTCGAGGGGGTCTTCCAGGAGGGCCGACTGGCCGAGCCGGAGCTGCAGGACCCGCAGACCGGCGCGGTCCGGGACCTGGTCCGGGACGTCCGGGAGAGCGAGGCCCTGCTGCCGGCGCTGCTGCCGGTCTCGGACGGGCTGCTCTGCGCCGTCAAGCGCTAGGGGCCGCCCCGGGGGCCCTGCCGGGGCCGCCGGGAAACGCACGGACCCGGGCCGACATGACGTCGTGCCCGGGCCCGGCAGCGCATCTCCAGGAGATGGCGAGCACCTGCTGCGGTCAGCCGCAGGCCTTCTTCAGGGCCTCGCCGAGGGCGTCGGCCTCGTCAGGCGTGAGCTCCACCACGAGGCGTCCGCCGCCTTCGAGCGGAACGCGCATGATGATGCCCCGCCCCTCTTTGGTGACTTCGAGCGGGCCGTCACCCGTCCGCGGCTTCATGGCCGCCATGCTCGTTCCCCTTCCTGCAACCGCTCAGCTACGCACCGGCAGTCCGTCCACCGCCGGTATCGAACGCATTGATCGGAAGCCATTATCCCGCATGCCACGGGCTGATGACCAACATCACTCTCGGTGCAACCTCGGCCGGACCGCCCCCAACCGCCGCAATTCACGTCATAAGCCCCGGCGTGGCGGCAGTGCGGACGCCACCGGAAGGTGCGATACCTCACACTCCCCAGGCCACCGCGTGCTCCGGCATCCTGGCACACGACACCGACACCACGACGATCACCCAGGGAGCCCTCGCCCATGTCCGATTCCGTGCTGTACGAGCTGGACGGCGGCCTGGCCGTCATCACCATCAACCGCCCGGAGGCGATGAACGCCCTCGACGTGGCCACCAAGGTGGCGCTGCGCGACACCGTGACCGCCGCCGCCGAGGACCCGGCGGTGCGGGCCGTCCTGCTGACCGGGGCGGGCGAGCGCGCGTTCTGCGTCGGGCAGGACCTGAACGAGCACCTGACGATGCTGAAGCGGGCCGACGAGACCGGCGAGGGCGCGCTGCGGACCGTCGCCGAGCACTACAACCCGCTGACCCGGGCCCTGGCCGGGATGCGCAAGCCGACCGTCGCCGCGGTCGGCGGGGTGGCGGCCGGCGCGGGCGCCTCGCTCGCCTTCGCCTGCGACTTCCGGATCCTGTCCGACCGGGCCGGCTTCAACACCGCCTTCGCCGGGATCGGCCTGACCGCCGACTCGGGCGCGTCCTGGACGCTGCCCCGCCTGGTCGGGCACGCCAAGGCCACCGAGCTGCTGATGCTGCCCCGGACGGTGAAGGCCACCGAGGCGATGGAGCTGGGCCTGGCCACCAAGGTGGTGCCGGCCGACGAACTCGCCGCCACCGCCCGCGTCTTCGCCCGCGAGCTGGCCGAGGGTCCGACGGTCGCGTACGGCGCCATCAAGGAGTCGCTGGCGTACGGCGCTTCGCACTCGCTGTCCGAACTCCTCGACAAGGAGGACGAGCTGCAGACCCTGGCCGGCGAGAGCGAGGACCACCGGATCGCGGTGCGCGCCTTCATCGCCAAGGAGAAGCCGAAGTACGTGGGCCGCTAGCGAACGGCCACCGGGGAACGGCCGCCGGGAACGGGCCCTCCGGGGCCGGGCCGCCGGGCGGGCGGCCGGCTCAGCCCTTCGCCCCGGTGCGGACGTGGCAGTCCGCCAGGTGGTCGTCCACCAGGCCGCAGGCCTGCATCAGGGCGTAGGCGGTGGTCGGGCCGACGAAGCGGAAGCCCGCCTTCTTCAGCGCCTTCGCCAGCGCCGTCGACTCGGGCGTGACGGCCGGCACCTCGCTCATCCGGCGGGGGGCCGGCCGGCCCGGCTCCGGCGCGAAGCCCCAGATCAGCGCGTCCAGCCCGCCCTCCAGGTCACGGGCGACCCGTGCGTTGGCGATCGCCGCCGCGATCTTGGCCCGGTTGCGGATGATGCCCGCGTCGGCGAGCAGCCGCTCCTCGTCGGCCTCGCCGAACTCGGCGACCTTGCCGATCTCGAACCCGGCGAACGCGGCCCGGAAGCCCTCGCGGCGGCGCAGGATGGTCAGCCAGGACAGGCCGGACTGGAAGGCCTCCAGGCAGACCCGCTCGAACAGGGCGTCGTCGCCGTGCACCGGCCGGCCCCACTCGGTGTCGTGGTAGACCCGGTAGTCGTCGGTGGAGTCACCCCAGGCGCAGCGGAGCAGCCCGTCCCCGCCGAGCACCGAACCGTCGACCGGTCCGGTCACTGGTCGTTCACCGGCTTCGCGTCCTCGGGGGCCCGGGCCGGCTCCCCGGACGACGGCTTGGTGAGGGCGACGGCCGGCTCGACGACCTTGGCGAACTGCTCCAGGCCGGGCAGCGGTTCGGCCGCCGGGTCGGGGCCGGTGGTCGCCTCGACCGCGCCGCGCAGGTGGGCCGCGGCCTCCAGCTCGGCGATCCGCGCGTCGCGGTAGGCCAGTTCGGCGCCCAGACGGTCCAGGACGTCGTCCACCTCGTCCATCCGGTAGCCGCGCAGCGCCATCGGCAGGCGCAGTTCGTCCACGTCCGCCTTGCCCAGCGGGCGGTCCTGCGGGAGCCGTGCGGAGATGCGGTCCGGTACCGCCTCCGGCATCGAGCCGCCCCCGCCGAGCGCCACCAGGGCGGCGCCGCCGACCACCACGGCCATGGCGACCACGATCACCCAGAACACGAGCTGTCCTCCCGAACTCCCGGTCGGCCTTCGTCGAGGTGCCAGGGAACCAGACTGATCATGACAGCATGGTCCCTTAGTGAGGCCGGGGGCCATCATCGCACCCGCAGGAGCTCTGGAGGAGACATCGGTGGCACTGCGCCTGGGACCGCGGGAATTCGGTGACGACGAACTGGTGATCATGGCGATCGTCAACCGGACGCCGGACTCGTTCTTCGACAAGGGCGCGACCTTCGCCGACGAGGCCGCGTTCGCGGCCGCCGACCGGGCGATGGCCGAGGGCGCGGCGATCCTGGACATCGGCGGGGTCAAGGCCGGGCCGGGCGACGAGGTCACGGTCGAGGAGGAGCTGCGGCGCACCGTGCCCTTCGTGGCCGAGCTGCGCAAGCGCCACCCCGACGCGGTGATCAGCGTGGACACCTGGCGGCACGAGGTCGGCGAGGCGGTCTGCGAGGTGGGCGCCGACCTGCTGAACGACGCCTGGGGCGGGGTCGACCCGAAGCTCGCCGAGGTGGCCGCCCGCCACGACGTCGGGCTGGTCTGCACCCATGCGGGCGGCGCCGAGCCGCGCACCCGTCCGCACCGGGCGGGGTACGAGGACGTGATGGCGGACATCCTGCGGGTGACCGTGGGGCTGGCCGAGCGCGCCGTGGAGCTGGGCGTGCGGCGCGACGCGGTGATCATCGACCCGGGGCACGACTTCGGCAAGAACACCCGGCACTCGCTGGAGGCCACCCGACGGCTGCCGGAGATGACCGCTACCGGCTTCCCGGTGCTGGTCTCGCTGTCCAACAAGGACTTCGTCGGCGAGACCCTGGACAAGCCGGTGAACGAGCGGCTGCTCGGCACGCTCGCGACGACGGCGGTCTCGGCCTGGCTGGGCGCGCAGGTCTACCGGGTGCACCAGGTCGCGGAGACCCGCCAGGTACTGGACATGGTCGCCTCGATCCGGGGCACCCGCCCCCCGGCGGTCGCCCGCCGGGGGCTGGCCTAGGAAGCGCCGCGGCGCCCCTTCGGCTCGCTCACGGGCTCGCTCGCGCCGGATCCCGTCAGATCTCGTTCACGGGCCGGCGGGCGTCGGCGAGGATCTTCATGACCTCGTCGACCTCGTCGGTGATGTGGAACAGCTCCAGGTCGTGCGGGGCCGCCTTGCCCTGCGCGACCAGGGTGTTCTTCAGCCACTCGAAGAGGCCGCCCCAGTACGCGGTGCCGTAGAGGATCACCGGGAAGCGGGTGACCTTCTTCGTCTGCACCAGGGTGAGCGCCTCGAACAGCTCGTCCAGGGTGCCGAGGCCGCCGGGCAGGACCACGAAGCCCTGCGCGTACTTCACGAACATCGTCTTGCGGACGAAGAAGTAACGGAAGTTCAGCCCGAGGTCGACGAACTCGTTGAGGCCCTGCTCGAAGGGCAGCTCGATGCCGAGCCCGACGCTGAGGCCACCGGCCTCGGAGGCGCCGCGGTTGGCGGCCTCCATCGCACCCGGGCCGCCACCGGTGATCACCGCGTAGCCGGCCTCGGCGAGGGCCCGGCCGATGGCCACGCCGGCCTCGTACTCGGGCGAGTCCGCCGGGGTCCGGGCGGAGCCGAAGACGCTGATCGCGGGCGGGAGTTCGGCGAGGGCGCCGAAGCCCTCGACGAACTCGGAGGTGATCCGCAGCACCCGCCACGGGTCGGTGTGCAGCCAGTCGGTCGGCCCGGTGGTGTCCAGCAGGCGCTGGTCCGTGGTGCTCGTGCCGACCTGGTCCCGGCGCACCAGCACCGGGCCCTTCTGCTTCTCGGGCCAGGCCTTCTTCTTCCGCGGCACGCCGACCTGCTCGGGGCCGTGTCCGTACTGCTTTTCGTCTCCTGTGCCTGTCATGACGAAACCCTACGCCCGCCCTCCCCCGATTTCAGGCAACGGGGGAAGGTCGGTTGGGCAACCGGAAGATGGCGTTCGACCGTTGATCGGATCGGCTGCCCGGGGGCGGGGCTCAGTCGGTCAGCCAGGCCCGCAGGCGCTCCTCGGTCTCCGCGATGGCGCTCAGCGAGCAGTGCTCCTCCCGCTTGTGCGCGAGGTTCGGGTCGCCGGGGCCGTAGTTGACCGCCGGGACGCCCAGCGCGCTGAACCGGGCGACGTCCGTCCAGCCGAACTTGGCCCGGGCCTGGCCGCCGGTGGCCGCCAGGAAGGCCTGCGCGGCCGGCTGGGAGAGGCCGGGCAGGGCGCCCGGGGCGAAGTCGGTGACGGTCAGCTCGAAGCCGTCGAAGACCTCGCGCACGTGCTTCTCCGCATCCGCCTCGCTGCGGTCCGGCGCGTAGCGGAAGTTGACCGTGACGACGCACTCGTCCGGGATGACGTTGCCGGCCACGCCGCCGTCGATCCGGACCGCGTTCAGGCCCTCGCGGTACTCCAGGCCGTCGATCTCCACCCGGCGCGGCTGGTACTGCGCGAGCCGGGTGAGCACCTCGGCGGCGCGGTGGATGGCGTTGTCGCCGAGCCA
Source organism: Kitasatospora sp. NPDC038210 (assembly GCF_055600605.1). Taxonomy (NCBI): domain Bacteria; kingdom Bacillati; phylum Actinomycetota; class Actinomycetes; order Kitasatosporales; family Streptomycetaceae; genus Kitasatospora; species Kitasatospora sp. NPDC038210. The sequence continues at coordinate 355,480 of NZ_JBVJYK010000006.1, forward strand.
GCTGCGGGCCGCGTGGGCGCGCACGCCGGTGAGCCGGATCTGCGCCCGCAGGGTGCCCTGGCAGCCGCCCTCGACCATGGCGCCGCTGGGCTCCATCAGCACCGCGAAGTCCGCGGCCAGCCACTCCGGACGGTCCTTGGCGAGGTGGCCGAGGCCGTTGCGGTGGGCCTCCACCTCCTCGCAGTCGTAGAACACGAAGGTGAGGTCGCGGTTGGGCTCGGGCAGGGTGGCGGCGAGCCGCAGCTGGACGGCCACGCCGGACTTCATGTCCGAGGTGCCGCAGCCGTAGAGCAGGTCGCCCTCGACGTACGAGGGCAGGTTGTCGGCGATCGGCACGGTGTCCAGGTGGCCGGCCAGGACGACGCGCTCGGCCCGGCCCAGGTTCGTCCGCGCGACCACGTTGTTGCCGTACCGGTCCACGGTGAGGTGCGGGTAGCCGCGCAGGGCGGCCTCCACGGCGTCGGCGAGCGCCTGCTCGTCGCCGCTCACCGACGGGAAGTCGACGAGCCGGGCGGTCAGCGTGCCGCCGTCGAGGGTGAGGTCCAGGGGCGTCGGGTTCGGGCTGCTCATGGCGCCAGCCTAGTCCGCGCCCCGTGCGCTCTGCGTGGTCGCCCCGTGACACCGGTGCTCGCCTCCGCGACACCGGGGAGACACGTTCTGTGACACGGATGGGACTCGGTTCGGCAACCGGGGGGCGCCGCACATCCGTCCGAGTGGGTACGGTGTCGGATCAAGGAGCAGGCGCGAGAGGGGCGACGGTGGCCAGGAAGAGGAGCAGCGAGGCGCTGGGCGACGAGACGGCGCCCGCTCGCCGCCGCGGGCCGCTACGCGCGCTGCTGTTGGTGATCGTCGGGCTGCTGGGCCTCGCGCTGGTCGCGGGCCTGGCCGTGGTCGGCATCTGGTGGTTCGGCTTCAAGCCGGGCGAGTCCGAGGGCTGCACGGTGAAGACCGCGGCCGGCAACGGCACCCTGGAGCTGCCGCAGGCCGCCAACGCCGCGACGATCGCCGCGGTGGCGCGCTCGCGCGGGCTGCCGGACCGGGCGACCGCGATCTCGCTGGCGACCGCCATGCAGGAGTCGAAGCTGCGCAACCTCGCGGGCGGCGACCGGGACTCGATCGGCCTCTTCCAGCAGCGGCCCTCGATGGGCTGGGGCACCCCGGAGCAGATCGCGGACCCGGTGTACGCGACGAACAAGTTCCTGGACGGCCTGGTCAAGGTCCCGGGCTACACCCGGCTGCCGCTGACCGACGCCGCGCAGGCGGTGCAGAAGAGCGGCTACCCGCAGGCCTACGCCAAGCACGAGACCAAGGCGACCCTGCTCACCTCGGCGCTGGCCGGCCGCGAGCCCGCCTCGTTCTCCTGCATCGTGCACGACTACGCCAAGCCGGACCCGGGTGACTCCCCCTCCCCGACCGCCACCGCCTCCGCCGCCCCGGCCGCGGCGCCGGACCGGGCCCAGGTGCTGTCCGACCGGGTGCGCCGGGAGTTCGGCCGCACCGTCACCCCGGCCACCGGGTACGCCTCGACCATCAAGGGCGCCGAGAACGCGGTGGCGCTGACCCCGGACCCGGCCACCGCCGCGCTGACCTCCTCCGCGGACGCCGGCGCCGACGGCGGGGTGAGCGCCGAGCGGGCGAGCGGCTGGGAGGTGGCCCACTGGGCGGTCGCCCAGGCCCAGCAGCTGGGCATCGCGACGGTCGCCTACGACGGGAAGATCTGGCGCAAGAGCAAGTCGGAGGACGGCTGGCAGCCGCAGCCGTCGGGCACCTCGACCAAGCTCGTCCAGGTCACCATGGCGGCACCCGACAAGGGCTGACGCACAGACGTACGGGTTGCCGCCGGACGGGTGATTCCGGTCAATCCCGGTGGACCGGCGACCGGTTCCGCTCCCCCGGTCGGAGAACCGTCACTCCCCTTGGCCGGGCCGGTTCCACGGCCTCCGGCGGGACCCGGCAGTCGCCTCCACTGCGGTCGTACGATCCGATGGTCGGTCGGGACCTTTCCTTGCAGCGACCGAAACCTTCTGGCTTCTCAAGCGGTAACAACGTCGTCCGCCCGGTCGTCCACGCCCGGTCCCAGGGGCGGACGGGACGGACCCAGACCCCTTCGAGGAGCCCCATGTCTCACCCCCTCACGCGCCGGATCGCCCAGGCCGCGCTCGTCGTGGCGGCCGGAGCGACCCCGCTGGTCGCGGCCGGCTCCGCGTCCGCCCTGGGCGGGGACGCCCTGCTGCCCAAGAGTGACCTCGCGGCACCGCTGGGCCAGCTGACCAACACCGACACCGGTTCCACCCTGCAGCACACCACCCACCAGCTGGGCCAGGCCGCCGGCACCACCGGCGCGGCCACCGTCGCCGCGGGCGTACCGGCCTCCGCCGACGCCGCCGGCAACATCGTCGCCCAGCAGCTCCCCGAGGCGAACGAGAAGGCCAGTTCGCTGACCGCGCCGGTCGACCAGACCGCCGCCACCACCGGCCAGCTCTCCGCCGTCACCCCGAAGGTCGCCTCGGCCCTGGCCGGCAAGCTCGGTGAGGCCGTCACGGGCAGGAGCGCGGCCACCCGCAGCGCCGACGCCGGCGCCGGCCCGGTCGGCGGGCTCTCCCAGGCGGGCTCCGTCGCGCAGGCCCTGCCGGGCGCCGGCAAGCTCTCCGGCGCCGTCCCCGGCACCAACACCGTCACCGACGCGCTGCCGTTGGGCTCGGTGGAGCGCGCGCTGCCGCTCGGCTCGGTGCAGCACGCCCTTCCGGCCGACCTCCCCGGCGCCGACGTCCTGGGCCTGGCCGAGCACGGTTCGGCCAACCGCCTCGGCGGCGCCGACCTCGGCCCGAACAACCCGCTGTCCGGCCTCACCGGCGCGCTCGGCCCGCTGGGCGGGCTGCTGAACGGCGTGAACGGCGGCAGCATCAGCGGCCTGCCGCTGTAGTCCGGACGCGGTGGCCCCGGACGCGGTAGCCCGCGTGCGGTGGTCCCGATGCCGAAGGGTCGGTGTTCCCAGGAGGAACACCGGCCCTTCGCGCGTGCGTGCTGCGTGCTGCGTGCGCTCAGCGTGCCGCGTTCAGCCGCTCCACGGCCGCGGCGACCCGCTCGTCGGTCGCGGTGAACGCGACCCGGACGAAGCGCTCGCCGGCCGGACCGTAGAAGTCGCCGGGCGCCACCAGGATGCCCAGCTGCGCCAGCTCGGCGACGGTCTCCCAGCACGGGCGGTCCTGGGTCGCCCACAGGTAGAGGCTCGCCTCGGAGTGCTCGATCCGGAAGCCGTAGGCCTCCAGCGCCGCCCGCAGCGCCGAGCGCCGGGCCGCGTACCGCTCGCGCTGCTCGGCCACGTGCGCGTCGTCCGCGAGCGCGGCGACGGTCGCGGCCTGGACCGGCGCGGGCACGATCATGCCGCCGTGCTTGCGCACCTCCAGCAGCTCCTTGACCACCACCGGGTCGCCCGCGACGAAGGAGGCGCGGTAACCGGCCAGATTGGAGCGCTTGGAGAGGGAGTGGACGGCCAGCAGGCCCTCGTGGCCGCCGCCGCACACCTCCGGGTGCAGGACGGAGACCGGGTCGGCCTCCCAGCCCAGCTCCAGGTAGCACTCGTCGCTGACCAGCAGCGCCCGGTGCTCGCGGGCCCACTCGACGGCGCGGCGCAGCTCGTCCGCGCCCAGCACCCGGCCGGTCGGGTTGGACGGCGAGTTCACCCAGAGCAGGCGCACCCGGGAGCCGTCCAGCTCGTCCACCGAGTCGTACTCGACGGGCTCGGCGCCGCACAGCCGCGCGCCCACCTCGTACGTGGGGTAGGCCAGGCGCGGGTAGGCGACCTGGTCGCCGGGGCCGAGGCCGAGCTGGGTCGGCAGCCAGGCCACCAGTTCCTTGGAGCCGACGGTCGGCAGGACGGCCTGCGGGCCGATCCCGGCGCCGAGGCGGCGGTGCAGCCAGCCGGCGATCGCCTCGCGCAGCTCCAGCGGCCCCCAGACGGTCGGGTAGCCGGGCGTGTCGGTGTGCGCGGCCAGCGCCTTCTGGATCAGCTCGGGGACCGGGTCCACCGGGGTGCCGACCGAGAAGTCGCAGAGGCCGCCCGGGTGCGCCAGGGCCGTGGTCTTGTACGGCTCCAGCTTGTCCCAGGGGAAGACCGGCAGGAGGTCGGAAACGCGGCGCGCCGCCCCCGGGTGGCCCGGGAACGGCGCGCGCGTGCTGTCGTTGTTCACAGCTTCGTTGCCACCGATCGTCAGTGGTCGGCGTTCTGCGGCGGCAGAGCGGCGATGAACGGGTGGTCACGCTCGATCAGGCCCAGCTTCGAGGCACCACCGGGCGAGCCCAGGTCGTCGAAGAACTCGACGTTCGCCTTGTAGTAGTCCTTCCACTCCTCCGGAGTGTCGTCCTCGTAGAAGATCGCCTCGACCGGGCAGACCGGCTCGCAAGCGCCACAGTCGACACACTCATCCGGGTGGATGTAGAGCGATCGCTCGCCCTCGTAGATGCAGTCAACCGGGCACTCTTCGATGCACGCCTTGTCCTTCACGTCGACACAAGGCTGCGCGATGACGTAGGTCACGCTGTCGTTCCTCCTCGGAAGGGCCTGGTGGCCCGTTCTGTTCTGCTCGCGTGCGCGGTGAGCGCGGCGTCGTCGATGCCCGCCCCTAGTATCGCGGGTCGGAGACCGCAAATGCACAGGAGGTGGCCACATGGCGACGGGCAACCCGGTCGACAGCCGTCCGGAGGTCCGGATAGATCGCTCTGACGTGGGACGACGCGTGTCCGTCCGACGCCTCGCCGAGTTCGTGGACGACCGTCCGGTGTTCCGGGATTCGATCGGCGTGCTCACATCGTGGGACGATCATGGATTGACGGTCGTGCCGCGGTCCGGGGATCCGGTCCTCTTGCCGGAGAAGCTGCTGGTCGCGGGCAAGGTCGTGCCACCGTTTCCCGTCCGGCGCGCCCCGCTGCCGGTCGCCACGCCGGTCGAGCTGCAGCGGATCGCGGGGCGCGGCTGGCCGGCCGTCGAGCAGGAGCCCCTCGGCGGGTGGACGCTGCGCGCCTCGGCCGGGTTCACCCGGCGGGCCAACTCCGTCCAGGCCCTCGGGGACCCCGGGCTGCCGCTGCCGGAGGCCCTGGCCGCCGTCCGGGCCTGGTACGCCGAGCGCGGGCTGCCCTCGTACGTCGAGGTGATCACCCCCGGGTCGCCGGAGGAGCTGCGGACGGAACTCGACCGGCTGGGCGCCGGGTACGCGCCGACCCTGGTCCGCACCAGCCCGCTGGCCGGGCTCGCGCGGGCCGGCGGCGGGCAGGACCGGGTGCGGCTGTCCCGGACGGCCGACGGGGCGTGGCTGTCGCTGTACCGGCGGGTCAGCGACGACCGGGAGGTCGAGGAGGCGGCGCGGCGGGTGCTGCACGGCGGGCCGTCGGTCTGGTTCGCCACCGTGCCGGGAGCGCCCGGGCAGCCGCCGCTGGCGATCGGACGCTGTGTCATCGAGGGGGCCTGGGCCTGCTTCGGCGCGATCGAGGTTCAGCCGTACGCGCGGCGGGCCGGGCTGGCGACGGCGGTCATGGCGGTGCTCGCCTCGCGGGCCGCCGAGGAGGGCGCGACCGGCGGGTACCTGCAGGTCGAGGCGGAGAACGCGGGGGCGATCGCGCTCTATGACGGACTCGGCTTCACGACCAGTCACACTTACCACTACGCCCTCCTTCCCCAGGGGTAGCGCTCGGGCCGATCCGTCGGCTTGTCTGTCCCCGCCCCGTCCGTCCGTCGCCCGTCCGTCGCCCGTCCGTCCGTCGCCCGTCCGCCAGGCGCCCGTCCGCCAGTCGTCCCGTCCGTCCGTCGTCTTGTCCGTCCGCCGTACGAAAGCCGTCGCCGTCACCGTGACCGAGCAGAGCAGAGACCGCTTCCGGACCGCCGCCCGCTCCGAGCAGCCAGACCCGGTGCTGCTCTGCCTGCTCGCCGCCGCCGAGCACCGGCCGGCGCTCGACCCGGGCGATCCCGGCGAGCCGCCGGGCGTGGACGCCCTGCTCGCCGCCTGCGAGGCCGCGCTGGACCGGCACGCGGCCGCCGTCCGGCTGGCCGTCGCCGAGCGCGCGCCCGCCGGACCCGAGGAGACCGCCGCCCTGCTCGCGGCCGTCCTCGGCGGGCGGGAGCGGTTCCACGGGCGGCAGGCGGACTACCGGCGGCTGGAGTCCTCCCTGCTGCCGGAGGTGCTGCGGCGGCGGCGCGGGCTGCCGATCATGCTCTCGCTGGTGTGGATGGCGGTCGGGCGGCGGGCCGGGCTCACCGTCCACGGCATCGCGCTGCCCGGCCACTTCGTGGTCGCCGTCGGAGGGCCGGCCGACGGCGACGACTACGTCCTGGCCGACCCGTTCCACGGCGGGCGGCTGCTCGACCCCGGGGACGTCGAGGACCTGGTCGCCGCCGCCGGGCACGAGTTCACTCCCGACCTGCTCACCCCCGCCCAGCCCCTGGACATCGTGCTGCGCGTGCTCGGCAACATCCGCGTCTGGGCCTCCGACCGCCCCGAGCAGGCCCGCACCCAGCTCTGGGCCACCGAACTCGCCCTGCTGCTGCCCCGCCACCCCGCCCAGCTCCGGCTGGAGCGGGCCGAACTCCTCGTCCGCACGGGGGACTTCCTCGGCGGCTCGGCGGAGATGGACGCGTACGCGCAGATCCTGGACGCCTTCGACCCGGACGGCGCCGCCAAGGTCCGGCAGGAGGCGCGGGCGGCCCGGCACCGGCTGAACTGAGCTCCGGGCGGAGCTACAGCCAGCCCTTCTCACGGGCGATCCGGACCGCCTCGGTGCGGTTGCGGGCCCCGGTCTTCTGGATCGCCATCGACAGGTAGTTGCGCACCGTGCCCTCGGACAGGTGCAGCCGCTTGGCGATGTCCGCGTTCACCGCGCCGTCGGCGGCCGCGCCCAGGACGTCACGCTCGCGCGGGGTCAGCGGGTTGGCGCCCTCCGCCAGCGCGGCCGCCGCCAGCGCCGGGTCGATCACCCGCTCGCCGCGCAGCACCCGGCGGATCGCCTCGGCCAGCTCGGCGGCCGGCGCGTCCTTCACCAGGAACGCGTCGGCGCCCGACTCCATCGCCCGGCGGAGGTAGCCGGGGCGGCCGAAGGTGGTCGCGATGACCACCTTGGTGTGCGGCGCCTGCCTGCGCAGCTCGGCGGCCGCCTCGATACCGGTCATCCCCGGCATCTCGATGTCCAGCACGGCGACCCGCACGTCGTTCGCCAGCACCGCCGCCACCACCTCGTCACCGCGCCCGACCTGCGCGACGACGTCGATGTCCCCTTCGAGGCCCAGCAGCGCGGCCAGCGCCTCCCGGACCATCCCCTGGTCCTCGGCCAGCAGCACGCGGATCGAGGCCCCGTTCTCAGTGTCGTCCATGGCCATGACCTTAGGGGGCGGGCCGGAGCTCCGGACGGGCAGGCGGGCCGAGCGGGCAGGCGGGCCGAGCGGGCAGGCGGGCCGAGCGGGCAGACGGCCCGAGCGGGGCGGCCTGCCAACGGACTTGAGTCTCCGGTAGGGGGAGAGTCCACAGTGGTGCCCATGGACGGCAGCTCCCCGGACGACGGCATCCGGTACTCGATCGGCGACCTCGCCCGGCGCACCGGGCTCACGGTCAAGACCATCCGGTTCTACGCAGACACCGGCCTCGTGCCGCCCACCGACCGCACCCCTGCCGGCTACCGGCGCTACGACGTCCACGCGCTCGCCCGGCTGGACCTCGTCCGCACCCTGCGCGAGCTCGGCCTCGACCTGCCCGCGATCCGCCGGGTGCTGGAGCGGGAGACCCCGCTGCACGAGGTCGCCGCCGCGCACGCCGAGGCGCTCCAGGTGCAGATCCGCACCCTGCGGCTGCGCCGGGCGGTTCTGCTCGCGGTCGCCCAACGTGACTCCACCCCAGAGGAGATGAAACTCATGCACAAGCTCGCCGCACTCTCCGACGCCGAACGCCGGCGCCTCGTCCACGACTTCATCGACGAGGCCTTCGGCGGCCTCGACGCCAACCCCGAGTTCGTCGCCATGATGCGCTCCGCCATGCCCGAACTGCCGGACGAGCCGCGGCCGGAGCAGGTCGAGGCCTGGGTCGAGCTGGGCGAACTCGTCCAGGACCCGGACTTCCGCGCAGCGGTGCGCCGGATGGCCGAGCGCCAGGCCGCGGAGCGGGCGGACGGGGACCGCGGCGGCCTGCACTCCGAACTCACCGCGGCCGTACGGTCCTCGGTGGGCACGGCCCTGGCGGACGGCATCGCCCCCGCCTCCCCCGCCGCCGACCCCGTCGTCGACTCCCTCACCGCCGCCTACGCCGAGGCCTTCGGCCGCCCCGACGACGCCGACCTCCGGCGGTGGCTGCTCGACCGCCTCGGGATCGCCGACGACCCGCGCGCCGAGCGCTACTGGCACCTGCTGGCGACCGTCAACGGCTGGCCCGCCCCGGAGAGCCTGCGGGAGGTGTTCGAGTGGTTCGGCGAGGCCCTGCGGGCCAGACTGTCGGGATGCTGAGCCTGGAACCCCTCCGCCCGGACCACGCCGAAGCCCTGCTGGCCTTCGAACGCACCAACCGCGCGTACTTCGCCCGCAGCGTCCCCGACCGCGGGGACGACTACTTCGCCGACTTCCCGAGCCGGCACGCCGCGCTGCTCGCCGAACAGGGCGCGGGCACCTGCCGGTTCCACGTGATCCGGGACGCGGACGGCGGGCTCGTCGGCCGCGTCAACCTGGTCGACATCGCCGACGGCACCGCCGAACTCGGCTACCGGGTCGCCGAAGCCGCCGCCGGCCGGGGGATCGCCTCCGCCGCGGTCGCCGAGGTCTGCCGGCTCGCGGCCGGCCCCTACGGCCTGCGCTCCCTGACGGCGGGCACCTCCGTCGACAACGCCGCCTCGCAGGCCGTGCTCGTCCGCAACGGCTTCCGGTTCGGGCACCGGTTCCTGCTCGGCGGCCTCCCGGCCCTCGCCTACCGCCGCGACCTGGACGATCTGCGCCCGGCGCAGTAGCCGGAGCGGCCGGGCCGCCCGGGAACGGGGCCGGGGCCGGTCAGAGCCAGCGCAGGGCGGCCTCGACGCTGTCCGCGCCGCTGGTGTTGAAGGCGATGGCGGCCCCGGGCGCGTGGCGGCGGACGAGGTTGACGACGAGTTCGAAGAACGGAAGGGCGGGCTCGGGCTTGCGGATGCCGCCGCCGATGACGACGACGTCCCACCCGTGCCCGTCGAGCGCCGCGACGATCGCGGGCTCGGCGGTCGCGTCGGGGGCGACCAGGGTCATCGCGGCATCGATGCCGTGATCGGCGAAGCGGGCGAGTTCGGCGTCGAGGACGGCCCGCACGGCGTCGCCGTCCATGCCGGGGACGCTGTGCGGGTCGAAACCGAGAACGAGGGCGGTGGGCATGCCCGGTAGGACGATCAGGCCGCCCCGCCGGGTTCCCCGCACAGGAAACGGGCGGCGTCGGCCAGGGTGAGCTTGGGGTCGGTCCAGGAGCAGACCTCCAGCCGGGAGAGCCGCCCGTCCTCGGCGAAGAGGAGGACCTCGCCGTCCTCGCCGAGGTCCGTCTCGGCCGCGATCTCCGGACGGGCCGCCGGGTCGGGGCCGGTGAAGTGGACGGTGCAACCGCAGGCGCAGCGGGCCCGGATGCGCAGGTGCGGGACCTGGGCGCGCAGCGGGTGGCCGTGGGGCAGGAGGACGTCGAGGGTGTGGCGGACGTCGGCGGGGAGCTGGTTCATCGGCGGCGCAATCGCGTGGTGAGGGCGGACAGTTCTTCGATGCGGAGGAGGTGGGCGAGGAGCAGGTAGACGACGGCGAGGGCGGCGCCGGCGGGCAGCAGGCCGTAGCGGGCGGTCCACCAGGCGGCGGCCGCGGCCGGGAGGGCGGCGGCGAGCAGCTTGAGGTGGGCGCCCAGCACGCGCAGCGGGCCGAGGCGACGGCGCAGCAGCAGCTGGGCCGCCACGCAGGTGAGCAGGAAGGAGCCGCCGTAGCAGCCGGCCATCCCGGTGACGACCCAGCGCAGCGGCAGCAGCCGGTGGCAGAGCAGGGCGCCGAGCACGGTGGCGGCGACGGGCAGGAGGTTCAGCAGGAAGGGCGTGCGGCTGTCGCCGAGCGCGTAGAAGGTGCGGGTGAGCGCGTACGCGGCCGAGTAGAGGACCAGGCCGGGGGCGAAGGCGGCCAGCATGCCCGCGATGGCCTGGACGTCGGCGGAGCCGGTCCGGCCGTGACCGAAGGCGAGGGCGCACAGCTGCGGCGCGAGGACGGCCAGCGCACAGGCCGCCGGGACGGTCACCACCCCGATCGTGCGGACGGTCCGGGAGAGGATGCCGCGGACGGCGCGCGGGGTGTCGGCGGCCGCGCTGAGCGCGGGGACGGCGGCGGTCACCACGGACACCGTGATCACGCCGTGCGGCACGATCCACAGCAGGTACGCGCTGCTGTAGGCCGTGTACCCGACGCCCGGGAGACCGGCGGCGGCGGCCTGCGAGCCGGCGAGCGTGGAGAGCCGGGTCACCACCCAGTAGCCGACCTGGTCGCTGAGCACCAGCAGCAGCGTCCACCCGGCGGCCCGCAGCGGCTCGCCGAGCCCGGCCTGCCGCCAGTCCCAGCGCGGCCGCAGCCGCACCCCGGCGGCCCGCAGGCAGGGCAGCAGCACCAGGCTCTGCACCACCACGCCCGCCGTCGTCCCGGCGCCCAGCACCGTCAGGTCGGTGGCGGAGAAGGACCGCCGTCCGACGTACGCACCGAACACCCCGATCACGACCAGGTTGTTGAGCACGGGCGCCCACGCCATCGGCGCGAACCGCTGCCGGGCGTTGAGGAGTTGGCCCAGCACCGTGAACAGGCCGTAGAAGAACACCTGCGGCAGGCACAGGTACGCCAGCAGCACCGTGCGGTCCAACTGCGCGTCGCCGTACGAGGTGTAGGCCCGGACGACGAGCGGCGCGGCCGGCACCACCACGGCCGTCAGCACCAGCAGGGCGGCCACCAGCACCGTCACCAGCCGGTTGACGTGCGCCGCACCGCCGTCCGCCGACTCCTTGGCGGCGCGCACGAGGTGGGGCACCAGCGCGGTGTTCAGCGCGCCGCCGATCAGCAGCACGAACAGGATGTTGGGCACCGTGTTCGCCACGTTGTAGCCGTCCGCGAGCACCCCCGAGCCCAGGACGGCCACCAGCACCGCCGAGCGGACGAAGCCGGTCGCCCGGGACACCACCGTCCCCACCGCCATCACCAGGCTCGGCGGTACCGTGCGCCGCGGCTTGCGGTGCCGGGCGGACGGGACGGGCCGCGCCGTCGGAACGGCCGGGGTCGACGGAACGGGCCTGGCCGACGGAGCAGGCAGGGCCGGCCCGCCCAGGGCCGGGTGCGCCCCGGCGGACCTCGGCTCCACCCCCTGCCCGGGCTCACGGGCGTGCCCGAGCCCACGGGCCCCGACGGCCTCCTGGAGAACGGTCATCCGCCAGCTCCTCTCGCTCCGGGCACCGGCCCGAGCAGGCCGGCGAGAACGGCGAGAGCATGCGTCAAGTGCCCTGAAGCGAAGCTGAGAAAGCTGAAGACCGCTTAAGGAGCGGATCCGGCGCCGGTGGCATCCTGATCCGCATGGAAATTCTGATGGTGGAGGACGACCCCCAGGTCGCCGCGGCCGTCCGGCGCGGCCTGGAGGCCGAGGGCTACACCGTCGACCTCGCCCCGGACGGCCTCACCGGCCTGCGGCTGGCCCGGCGGCACGCCTACCGGGCGATCGTGCTCGACATCATGCTGCCCGGCCTGAACGGCTACAAGGTGTGCGAGGCGCTGCGCGCCGAGGGCGTGACCACCCCGATCCTGATGCTGACCGCCAAGGACGGCGAGTACGACGAGGCCGAGGGCCTGGACACCGGCGCCGACGACTACCTCACCAAGCCGTTCTCGTACATGGTCTTCCTGGCCCGCCTGCGCGCCCTGATCCGCCGCAGCCAGACCCCCGGCCCGATGCTGCGGGTGGGCGACCTGTGGCTGGACCCGGCGGGCCGCCGCTGCGGCCGCGGCAGCGCCGAGATCACCCTCACCGAGCGCGAGTTCGCCGTGCTGCGCTGCCTGGCCGAGCACCCCGGCGAGGTGCTGTCCAAGCGCCGGATCGTCGACGAGGTGTGGGACATCGCCTTCGACGGCGAGGAGTCCATCGTCGAGGTGTACGTCAGCATGCTGCGCCGCAAGGTGGACTCCCCGTTCGGCGTCCGCTCGATCACCACCGTGCGCGGCGCCGGCTACCGACTGGAGGCCTGACCGTGCTCAGCCGCCTCTCCACCCGCCTGCGCACCTCGCTGGCGGCCGGTCTCGCGGCCCTGCTGCTGCTCGGCGGCGGCGCCTGGTGGCTGCGCGACCACATGTACGACGCCCAGCTGCAGGCCGCCGAGTCGGAGGCCAAGTCGCAGGCCCGGGAGATCAGCAACAACTTCAAGTACGGCCAGCAGCTGGCCGACAAGAAGCAGCTGCCGTACCTGGTGCTGGGCAACGACGGCCAACTGGTCACCATGGGCGGCCCGCTGACCACCCAGCACCTGGTCGGGCCGATGCCGGTGCTGGTGCCGCACCTGGCGCCGGACGACTGGCAGACGGTCCAGCGGATCACCATCGGCCCCGTCGGCACGGCCGCCGCCAACCGCTACTCGGGACGCACCTTCGTCGCGATGGGCGCCTGGAGCCCGCTGCTGGAGAAGGACGGCTACCAGCCGCGGGCGGGGACCAACCCCTACACGGTCTACGTGCTGGCCACGCCGTTCGCCGCCGAGGCCTCGCTGCGCACCATCGACCCGGTGCTCCAGGCCGGCGTGCCCGTCGCGGCGCTGCTGGTCGCGCTGACGGCCTGGGTGGCGACCCGCCGGGCGCTGCGCCCGGTGGACGCGATCCGCGCCGAGCTGGCCGAGATCGGCGAACACCGGCTGGACCGCCGCGTCCCGGTGCCGCCCTCCGGCGACGAGATCACCCGGATGGCCCGGACCACCAACGCCACACTGGACCGGCTGGAACGCTCGGCCGCCCAGCAGCAGCGCTTCGTCGCGGACGCCTCGCACGAGTTGCGCAGCCCGATCGCGGCGCTGCGCACCAACCTCGAAGTCTCGCTGGCCCACCCCGAGCGCACCGACTGGCCGGCCGCCACCCAGGAGGCGCTGACCTCCGTCGAGCGGCTCCAGCAGCTCACCGAGGACCTGCTGTTCCTGGCCCGGGGCACGCACCCGGCGGCGGCCGGCCGGCTCGCCACCGTCGACCTGTCCGCCGTGCTGCGCGAACTCGCCGACCAGTACCGCCCGGCCCTCCACACCCGGCTCGTCCTCAGGGTGGACACGCCCGAGGCGGTCCTGGTGCGCGGCAGCCGGATCCGGCTGCACCGGCTGGTGCGCAACCTGCTGGACAACGCCAAGCGGCACGCGGCGACCGAGGTGGTGATGTCCGCGCGGCAGACCGCGTACGGCTGCGTCGTGGAGGTCCGGGACGACGGCCCGGGCGTGCCGCTGGAGGACCGCGAGCGGATCTTCGAACCGTTCACCCGGCTCGACGAGGCCCGCAGCCGGGACGCCGGCGGCAGCGGCCTGGGCCTGGCCATCGCGGCGGACGTCGCCACCCGGCACGGCGGCAGCCTGCGCGTCGCCCACGCGCCGCGCGGCGCCCGCTTCGTGCTGGAGCTGCCGTCCGCCTGACCGGCTCGGCCGGCCGGGCCGGCTACTCGGGCCTCGTGGCTCCGGGCGCGACGGACACCGTCCGCAGCGGCACCGAGGCCCGCAGCCGGAAGCCCCTGCCCCGCTCCGCCGGTCCGGTCTCCAGCCGCCCGCCTACCAATGCCAGTCGCTCCTCCAGCCCGGACAGGCCGTTCCCGGGCTGGGACTTGCCCGGCCCGCGCCCGTCGTCGGCGATCTCCAGGACGGCGTAGCGCTCGCCGTCGCCCGCCCAGTTCTCGTCCGCCGTCACCGTGCAGACGGTGGCGTCCTCGCCGTGCCGGACGATGTTGGTGACGGCCTCGCGCAGCGCCCAGGCCAGCGCGCCCGCCTCCTCGGTGGCCAGTCCCGGCCAGCTGTCCACCAGCTCCGGCGCGACCTCCAGCCGGACCTGGGCGGCGGCCAGCGCGGTACGGGCGGCGGCGAGTTCGACCGGCAGGGTGGGACGGCGGAAGCCGGTGACCGCCTCCCGGACGTCGATCAGCGACTGCCGGGCGACCTGCTCGATGTCGGCGACCTGCGCCCGCGCCGCCTCGTCCTTGCCGGCGTCCATGAACCGCCCGGCCAGCTCGCTCTTCAGGGTGATCAGCGAGAGCGAGTGCCCGAGCAGGTCGTGCAGGTCGCGGGCGAGCCGCAGCCGCTCCTCGGAGGCGGCCAGGTGCGCGACGGCGGCGCGGGCCTCGCGCAGCTCCTTCATGGTGGCGACGAGCCGCTGCAGGCCGGTCATCGCGGCGCCGGAGAGGAAGGCGCTGAGGGCGAAGGTCGCGATGCTGTCCAGTCCGGCGTGGATCAGCAGGCCGACCACGACGACGAGCCCGGACATGGCGGCCAGGGCGCGCAGCGCGTACTGCGTCGGCGCGATGATCGCGACGCACACCGAGGTGTAGATGAAGAGGGGCAGGAAGGTCTCGCCGAGCACCACGGAGGACGCGATCGCGAGCGCCACCATCAGTGCGACGATCACCCGGCAGGCCCGCGGCCACATCCCCGGGGTCGAGCGGAAGATCACCAGCAGGACGTAACTGCCCACGAAGAACGCCAGGCTGATCCAGCCGAAGACCTCGGCGCCCGTGCTGTGCTCGCCGTTCAGCAGGCGGCTCACCGGGTAGGCCAGGTATGTCAGCCACAGCAGCATCCAGGCGACCTTGACCAGCAGCTGCCGCCTGGTCTCCACCGGGGATCCGGGGACGTTCATGAACGACGCACGCGCCGGGCCCGCCCCCGGCTGCTCGTCGGAGTGGTCGGCCTGACGCGTGTCGCTCATGTGGATCATCATGCCTGGCGGGTGTCACGGCGGTACAGGGCCGTCGCGGCCACGACGAACACCACCAGGAATCCGGCCAGCCCGACGGCCGCGACGGTGTCCAGGGAGTGCCCGGGCTGGGTGAACGTGGCCAGCTTGTTGTACAGGAACACCGGATTGAAGCGGGCGAACTTCTCCAGCGAACCGCCCACCGGGAACCAGGTGCCGCCGAGCAGCGCCATCGCCATGTAGGTGATCATCACGATCGGCTGCACCGAGTCCGGCGCCGCCGCGTAGCCGAGCGCCACCCCGAGCGCCGCGAAGACGAAGCTGCCCAGCCACAGCGCGGCCGCCAGCCCGATCCACTGCGCCGCGCCCAGCGAGACGCCCTGGCTGGCGCCGACCGCGAAGACCACCAGGATCGCCGGCAGCGTGGTCACCGCGCTCGCCGCGATCTTGCCGAGGGTGTACGCCCGGCCCGGCAGCGCCGTCAGCCGCAGCTGGCGCGTCCAGCCGGTCTTGCGCTCCAGCGAGATCCGCTGCGCGTTGCCGGTGAGCACCGCGCCGACCGCGCCGAAGGTGGCCATCGACACCATGAAGTAGGTCTTCACCGGCAGTCCGCCGGCCTGGTTGGCGGCGCCGTACGCGTGGATGAAGAAGACGTACATCAGCGCCGGGTAGGCCACGGTGAAGAACAGGTAGCGCCGGTTGCGGAGGGTCCGCAGGATCTCCAGCCGGATCAGGGTGGTCATCGCGCACTCTCCAGGGCGGCGTCGTTCTGCGGGGCGGCGGCGTCCGACCGGGCGTCGTCCCGGTCCAGCTCGCCGGTGATGGTCAGGAAGGCCTGCTCCAGGCCCAGGCCGGTGACCTCCAGCCCGCGCGGGTACAGGCCCGCCCGGTAGAGCCCGGCGACGCTCGCGTCGGCGTCCGCGGTGCGGATCCGCACCGTCCGCACCCCCGGGACCCTCGCGGTGACGTCCAGAGACTGCACACCCGGCAGGGCGCGCAGCACGGCGTCCTCGAACCGGCCGTCCGCGTCGTGGAGTTCGAACACGATCCGGCGGGCCCCGGCCCGCGCCTTGATCTCCGCGGAGCTGCCGTCGGCGATCAGCCGGCCCCGGTGCAGCACCAGGACGCGGTCGGCGATCGAGTCGGCCTCCTCCAGGTAGTGGGTGGCGAAGAGCACCGTGCGCCCGGCGTCGGCCTGCGCCCGCATGCTCGCCCAGAACGACTGCCGGACGCTGACGTCCATGCCGGTGGTGGGCTCGTCCAGCACGATCAGGTCGTTGTCGCCGGCGATCGCCAGGGCGAAGCGGACCCGCTGCTCCTGCCCGCCGGACAGCTTGTCGACCCGGCGCTCCGCCAGCTCGGTGATCCCGGCGTCGGCCAGCACCTCCGGCACCGACCGGCCGCGAGGGTGCACGTCGCAGGCGAGCCGCACCAGCTCGCGCACCTTGACGTCGGACATCAGCCCGCCGCTCTGCAGCATCGCGCCGACCCGTCCGGCCTCGATCGCAGCCCGCGGGGTGCCGCCGAACAGCGTCACCCCGCCCTGGTCGGGCTCGCGCAGGCCGAGCAGCAGGTCGAGGCTGGTGGACTTGCCGGCGCCGTTCGGGCCGAGCAGGGCGACGGTCTCCCCCGGCCGCAGCACGAGGTCCAGCCCGTCCACGGCGCGCACCCGCCCGTAGCTCTTGCCCACGCCGCGGAAGGCGGCCACCGCCTCGGTGTCCATCGCCCGGCTCCTCTTCCCTGGTGGTGTCGTGTCCGTTGCCGTTCGCACCACCTCAGAGTCCCGCGCGGGCGGGGGCCGGCGTCAGTGTCCGCCGTCGTGCCTTCGACATGACGGATGTCATGCCGACGGCCGGTACCCGTGTCAGCCCGGTGGGGCGGTGGGGGTACCGGCCGTCGGCCGCGCCGGTCAGGAGCCCTGCATCCCCAGCGAGCGCTTCACGAAGTCGACCTGGAGCAGCAGCAGGTTCTCCGCGACCTCCTCCTGCGGGGTCATGTGCGTGACGCCGGACAGCGGCAGCACGGTGTGCGGGCGGCCCGCGGCGAGCAGCGCCGAGGAGAGCCGCAGGGTGTGCGCGGCCACCACGTTGTCGTCCGCCAGCCCGTGGATGATCATCAGCGGGCGCTCCAGCCCGGCCGCGTACCCGCTCAGCGAGTTGGCGGCGTACACCTCGGGCCGCTCGGCCGGGTCGCCCAGGTAGCGCTCGGTGTAGTGGGTGTCGTACAGCGCCCAGTCGGTCACCGGCGCGCCGGACACCGCCGCGTGGAAGACGTCCGGGCGGCGCAGCACGGCGAGCGCGGCGAGGTAGCCGCCGTACGACCAGCCGCGGACGGCGACCCGGTCGAGGTCCAGCGGGAACTCGCCGGCGAGCGCCTGCAGCGCCTCCACCTGGTCGTCCAGGGTGGCCCCGGCGAAGTCGGAGGCGATCGACTTCTCCCAGGCCGGGCCGCGCCCGGGGGTACCGCGCCCGTCGGCGACGACCACCGCGAAGCCCTGGTCGGCGAACCACTGCGAGTTGAGGTGCGGGTTGTGCGCCTGGACGACGCGCTGGCCGTGCGGGCCGCCGTACGGGTCCATCAGGACGGGCAGCAGGCCGTCGCGCTCGCGGTCGTAGCCGGTGGGCAGGAAGACGGCGGCCGGGATGCGGCGCTCGCCGGCGAAGCGGAACACCGGGCGGGCGGTGATGACCGGGGTCTCGGCGTACGAGGCGATGGTGGCGATGTCGTCGACCACCACGCCCTCGGGCAGGTCACGGGCGACCTGCACCAGGGTGCCGGGCAGGTCGGGCTCGGCGGTGACCCGCACGGTGACCCCGCCGCCGTGCACGGCGTTGCCGACGGAGGTGAACGGCCGGCCGTTGGCCGACTCCCAGCCGAGCCGCGTGCCGTCGTGGCTGATCCGGCCGACGGCGATCCAGCCGGGCTCGGGGTCGGTCTCGGCGGCGCCGCCGGAGGCGCTGAAGAACACCTCGTCCTCGGTGACGGCGATGACGGACCTGACGTGCAGGTCGGCCCCGGTGACGGCGCGGTCGCCGACCACCAGCGTGCGGCTTCCCCCCTCGTCCGAGATCCGCACCAGCTTCCCGTCCGGGGTCCACGCCGGGACGCCCGGGAACAGCTCCAGCCAGGCCTCGTCCTTCTCCTCGTGCAGCACCTCGGTGGCGCCGGTGGCCACGTCCAGGCCGAGGATGCGCTGGCTGCGCTGGTCGCGGGACTGCACCTGCAGCAGCGGCACGCCGCCCTTCGACCAGTGCACCCGGCCGAGGTACGGGAAGGCGGCGCGGTCCCAGACCACCTCGGTGCGCCCGCCGTGCAGGTCGAGCACCCAGAGGCCGACCTCGGCGTTGGGGGTGCCGGCCGCCGGGTAGGCGACCTCGGCGGGCTCGCGGTCCGGGTTGGCCGGGTCGGCGATCCACCAGCGGCGCACCGGGCTGTCGTCGGCGCGCTCGACCAGCAGCCGGTCGCTCTCCGGGGACCACCAGAAGCCGCGGTCGCGGTCCATCTCCTCCTGGGCGATGAACTCGGCCTGGCCCCAGGTGACGTTCGGTCCGTCCGGCTCGGCGAGCACCCGGTCGCCGCTGCCGTCGGTCCGGGACAGCCGCAGCTCGCCGGCGGTGTTGGCGTACGCGACGTGGCTGCCGTCGGGCGACGGGCGCGGGTCCAGGAGCGGCCCCCGGGCGGGCAGTTCGGCGGTGGTGCCGGCCACCAGGTCGGCGGTGAACAGGCGTCCCGAGAGGGCGAAGGCGGCCAGCGAGCCGGTCGCGTCCAGGGCGTAGCCGACGATGCCGGCCGAGCCTTCGCGGCTGCGCTCGCGGCGGGCCTTCTCGGCCGGCGAGAGGTCCTCCTCGCCGCCGCCGAGCAGGACCGCCGGGTCCGCGGCGATCCGCTCCTCGCCGGTGGCGGTGTCGAGGGTCCAGAGCAGGTTGGCCCGGTCGCCGCCGGAGGGCGAGCGGAGGAAGAGGACCCGCGAGCCGTCCGGTGCGACGGAGAAGGAGCGGGGCGCGCCGACGGTGTAGCGCAGGGTCCGCGCGTACTGCCGGGGGAAGGTGTCCGCAGGGGTGTGGGAGGTCATGGCACCAGACCCTACGACGCCGAACTGCCGCTGTCGGGAGGCTGGTGATCACTCGTTCGGAGCATCGTCGCGAAGTACGCCCCGAAGAGTGCCGCACCCCCTCCGACCGGCCCGTGCGCCCCGTGAGTGCCGCAGTGCCCCGGCGCGCGGGGACTCACTGAATGTAATGCTCCCCTTACCCATCGGGTATGACTGGTCAGGCGAGTGATCGTCGGCCCCGTCCCGGGTCCCGGTCGCCCGCAGCCCCAGTTCCGCACCGTCCCACCGCCGCCCTCCCCAGGGGGTGGCGCGCCCGAGAAGGGGTTGTGAGCCGACATGGCCATGAACATCTCCGCAGCCGTGCTGATGCTGGTCATCGTGGTGGTGCTGATCCGCCGCTCCGGCCTGAAGCTGGCGCACGCCATCGTCTGCGCGCTGCTCGGCTTCTACCTGGCCTCCAGCTCGATCGCCCCGTCGATCAGCCAGGTCACCACCAACCTCGCCGGCATGATCAACGGCCTGAGGCTCTGACCCCACCCGGCCGGTGGTTAGGCTTCCTCCCATGACCGCGACTACCGGCCGCCGACTCCTCCTGGTGCACGCGCACCCCGACGACGAGTCGATCGGCAACGGCGCCACGATGGCCCGGTACGCCGCCGAGGGCGCCCGGGTCACGCTGGTGACCTGCACCCTCGGCGAGGGCGGCGAGGTGATCCCCCCGGAGCTCGCCCATCTGACGGCCGATCGGGAGGACACCCTCGGCGCGTACCGGATCGGCGAGCTGACCGAGGCGATGCGCACCCTGGGCGTCACCGACCACCGCTTCCTCGGCGGCCCGGGACGCTACCGCGACTCCGGGATGATGGGCGTGGCCGACAACGACGTGCCCGGCTGCTTCTGGCGGGCGGACGTGGACGAGGCGGCCGGCCACCTGGTCGCGGTGATCCGCGAGGTGCGGCCGCAGGTACTGGTCACGTACGACGAGAACGGCGGCTACGGCCACCCGGACCACATCCAGGCGCACCGGGTCGCGATGCGCGCGTACGAGCTGGCCGCCGACCGGGCCCACCGCCCCGAGCTGGGCCCGGCTTGGCGGATCGCCAAGGTGTACTGGAACCGGATGCCGCGCTCGGTGATCGAGGCCGGGCTCGCCGAGACCGCCGCCAAGGCGGCCTTCCCGGGCGTCGCCCGGCCGTCCGACGTCCCCGGCGTGGTCGCCGACGAGACGGTCACCACGGCACTGGACGGCGCCGCGTACGCCGGCCGCAAGGCGGCCGCGATGGCCGCGCACGCCACCCAGATCACCGTGGACGGCGCCTTCTTCGCGCTGTCCAACGACCTCGGACAGCCCCTGCTCACCACCGAGTACTACCAGTTGGTGCGCGGCCAGGCCGGCCCGGGCGAGCCGGAGGACGACCTGTTCGCGGGCCTCGACGACGCGGCCGCGGGTGCCGGGGAGGACGCGCGATGAGCAAGCCCGCACCGCGGCCGCCGCGCCGCTCCATCCCCGCGGCGGTGCTCGGCACCCGCGAGGAGCGCCTGGCCGAGCCTCAACCCCCGCGCGCCGCCCGGATCGCGGCCTATGTCCTGTTCTTCCTGCTGGGCATCGCCGTGTCGGTCTGCGGATCCTTTGTGCAGGCCCTGTGGCCGCCCGTGGGGGTCCTGCTGGCCCTCGCCGCGACCGCCGCGACCTTCTACGGCGGCCTGCGGGTGACCGGCACCCGGCTCGGCGCGGCCGCGCCCGCGGCCGGCTGGTTCCTGGCGATGCTGCTGCTGATCGTGCCCCGGCCGGAGGGCGACAACGTGCTGTGGTCCAACGCCACCTCGTTGGCCTGGCTGTTCGCCGGCTCGGTGCTGGGCGTGATCTGCGCCACCCTGCCCACCCGCACCAGCTGGTTCCCCGGGGTGCCCGGCCCCCCGCGCTGACCACGGCCGAGCGCGGCGTACGGTACCGCGTACGACGCGCAGTCAGGAGCACGCGGCCTTACTCTCATACCGGAAGAACCGGACGTATCAGGATCTGTCCGAACCCGTTCACCGCTCAGTTCTTCCCAGTATGGTGGTCCCGCAGAACGCCGTACCCGACCGCCGCCCGCCCCAGCCGGGCCCGGCGACCACGAACCGCGGTCGCGCCGCACGGCCCGCCCGCGAACCCGGAGCAGAGCAGCATTGAGCAGCCGCGAATCTGACAACGCCCACCCGACGCCTCGGCGCACGGGTCCGGACGCCTACCCGTCGGGCACCCCGCCCTACGGCACGCCGGGGCCCTCCGGCGGCGACCGGGCCGCGGCCGGCACCGGCCAGGGCACCGCGGACGGCGGCGAGGACGACGGTCCGAAGACCGAGACCACCCTGACCACCCGGGTCCGGATCAACATCCCCGGCTCGCGTCCGATCCCGCCGGTCGTCGTCCGCAGCACCGTCAAGAACGAGGACGGCCCCGCCGAGGAGACCCCGGCCGCCGACCAGGGCGGCGCGCGCCACCGCTCCGCACCGGCCTCGCCCGTCCTCGGCGTGATGGACGGCGGCAGCGGCACGGCCACCCCGCCGAACCTGCCGCCGGAGTGGGAGATCCCGCCGATCCCGCCGGCGACCTCCGAGTCCGAGTCCACCGGCGCGTGGTTCCGGCCGCGCCAGAAGAAGGCGTCGGCCGCCGAGCCCGCCCCGGCCGCCGTGCCGGCCGGTGCCCCGAGCGCGCCGGAGGCCCCGTCCGGTGCCGCCGAGGCCCGACCGCAGGGTGCCCGCCCGGCCGGCGGCGCTGCCGCCCGTGCCAACGGCGCCCCGAAGGGCCGTCCGGTACCCGCCCAGGGCAAGGCGTCGAACCCGGGCGCCCCCGCCGCGCCGTTCCGCGCCGAGGCCCCGGCCGAGGAGCCCGGCGTCTACGAGGCCGCCGACCCCTTCGCGCCCGCGGCCGACCCCTTCGGCCCGACCCCCGGCCCCGACGCCGGCACCCGGGGCCCGCGCGGCGGCCGCCCCCAGCAGAACCGTCCCCAGCAGCAGAACGGGGCGCGCCAGAACGGCGCCCGGCAGAACGGCCCCCGCCAGGGCGGCCCGCAGCAGGGCGGCCCGCAGGACGTCTTCCGGCCGAACGGCCACCCGGCCGGCCCGCAGGGCGCGCCGGCCGCCGAGCCGAGCCCGGAGGACACCTCGGTCGACGGCTTCCGGCCGATCCGCGAGAACACCCCGCCGCCCGCCGGGATATCCGGCCCGCCCCGCAACGGCGCCCCGCACGGTGCCGACGGCCGTACCCAGCCGGGCCTGTTCGCCTCGGCGCCGACCGGCGCCGACCCGTTCGCCACCCAGCGCCCGGCCGCCCCCGGCCAGGACGGCCCCGCCGCCCCGGCGGCACCCGGCGGGCTCTTCCCGGGCGCGCCCGGCGCGGGCCCGCAGCCCGGCCGCCCCCGGCAGGCCGACCCCGAGGTCACCGAGGTCACCCCGCTGCCCACCCCGGGGGCCGGCGCCGGCCCCCGGCCCCCGGCCGCCCAGGGCGCGAAGGGTGCTCCCTCGCCCGCCCCGGCCCCGGCTCCGGCCCCCGCCAAGGCCCAGTCCGCGCCCGCCAAGACCAAGCGCGGCGGCGGCAAGAAGCTGGTCAAGCTGGGCGTCTACGGCATCGGCGGTGTGCTGTTCCTCGGCGCCGCCGCGTACGGCACCGGCCTGATGCTCAACCAGTCCGACGTCCCCAAGGGCACCGTGGTGCTCGGCACCGACATCGGCGGCAACAGCCGCGACCAGGCGATCCACTCGCTGGACGCCTCGGTCGGCAAGGCCGGTCAGCAGCCGCTCAAGCTGAAGATCGGCGACCAGACCCTCGACCTCGACCCGGCGGTCGCCGGCCTGAGCTTCGACACCACCGCCACGGTGGACGGCCTGGCCCAGCACAGCTACAACCCGGTCGACGTCATCAAGTCGATCCAGGGCGGCAGCAAGGCCGTCGCGCCGGACGTCAAGGTCGACCGGGCCAAGCTCAAGGCCGCCCTCGACTCGCTGACGGCCGGTTCGGGCCAGGGCCTGCAGGAGGGCTACGTCAAGTTCGGCGAGCCCAACGGCGAGCCGATCGTCGTCCCCGGCCGGGCCGGCCAGGCGGTGGACTCGGCGAGCGCCCTGGACGTGGTCGAGCAGGCCTACCGCGACCGCGCCGCCGGGAAGCCCGACCAGCCGATCGCCCTGGCCGTCACCGCCGCCCAGCCCAAGGTCTCCGCCCAGGCCCTGCAGGCCGCCGCCGACGGCCTCGGCAAGCAGGTGGCCGCCGGCAAGGTGCACGTCGTGGCCGGTACCAAGACCTGGGACTTCGGTGGCAAGACCGCCGCCAAGGCGCTCACGCTCGTCCCGGACGCCTCCGGCAAGATCGTGCCCAAGTGGGACCTCGACGCGCTCTCCGCCCAGCTGGGCAACGTGTTCGACAAGGTGAAGATCAAGAAGAACGGCCAGACCGTCGCGATCACCCCGCAGGACGTCGCGGACGGCATCGCCTCGGTCTTCGACAAGACCGGCGACAAGGACCGCACCTTCAAGTTCACCGTCTGACGTTCCGCCGTCCGTCGGGGGGCGGGGCCGCACCGGCCCCGCCCCTCGACAACCCCGCCTCCCGCTCAGCAAGATGTGACGCCACACCTTCCGTTTCCGTCACACGCACCCCGGGA
Organism: Kitasatospora sp. NPDC038210; assembly: GCF_055600605.1. Lineage (NCBI taxonomy): Bacteria > Bacillati > Actinomycetota > Actinomycetes > Kitasatosporales > Streptomycetaceae > Kitasatospora > Kitasatospora sp. NPDC038210. The sequence goes on from NZ_JBVJYK010000006.1 coordinate 379,073, forward strand.
GCACGCCGATGAGCCGCCGCCTCCAGCACCACGGGACGGCACTGCTCGCCGGCCTCACCGCACTCACCCTCTCGCTCGCACTCTGCTCCTGCGGGTCCGGCCAGGGCGGCGACGGGGGCGACGCCCTGCCGTCCGCCGCCGGGACGCCCAAGCTCACCTCGGTCGACATCAACCCCCACGAGCGCGGCCAACTGCGCCAGGGCGGCACGCTGAACCTGGCGATCACCCAGTTCTCCCGCCAGTGGTCGCCGATCCACGGCGACGGCAGCGAGTCCTCGACCATCGCCGTCACCAAGCCGCTGCTGCCGACCTTCTTCCGCTCGGACGCCGCCGGCGCCCAGACCGTCAACCCGGCCTACCTGCAGGAGGCCCACGCCGAGTTCAAGGACGGTCGGCAGGTCGTCACCTGGACGCTCAACCCGAAGGCCCACTGGTCCGACGGCACCCCGATCACCTGGCGCGACATCGAGGCCAACTGGCGCGCCCTGAACGGCAAGGACCCCGCCTACAAGCCGTCCAGCAGCACCGGGTTCGAGCTGGTCTCCTCGGTCGAGCGCGGCAAGGACGACTTCCAGGCCGTGATGACCTTCGACCGGCCGTTCTCGGAGTGGCAGTCGATGTTCAACGGCGCCGGCAACGCCCCGCTGCTGCCGGCCAGTCGGATCTCCACCCCGGACCTGTTCAACACCGCCTACCTGGACGCGATCCCGGTCACCGCGGGCCCGTTCAAGGTCGAGCAGCTCGACCGCACCGCGCAGACCGTCACCCTGGTCGCCGACCCCAACTGGTGGGGCGACAAGCCGATGCTGGACCGGATCGTCTTCCACGCGATACTCCCCGACGCGATGGCCGACGCCTTCGCCAAGGGCCGGATCGACCTCCTCAACAACGGCCCGGACGTGGCCGGTTACCAGGCCATCCGGAACACCAAGGGCGCCGTCGTGCGCCGGGCCGGCGGCCCGGACTTCCGCCAGATCACCCTGAACGCCCGCACCCCCGCGCTGAGCGACGCGACCGTGCGCCAGGCCGTGTTCCAGGCGATCAACCGGGACGCCGTCATCCGCGGCGACCTCAACGGCCTGGACTGGCCCGCCGTCGCGCTCAACAACCACCTGCTGGTCGCCAACCAGAACGGCTACCGCGACAACTCGCTCGGCCTGGCCCGCTACGACCCGGTCGAGGCCGCCCGCAAGCTGGACGCGGCCGGCTGGAAGCTCGACGGCGACGTGCGCAAGAAGGACGGCCACGAGCTGAACCTGCGGATGGTCATCCCGGCCGGCGTCACCCAGGCCCAGAACGAGGCCGCGAACACCACCAAGATGCTGAAGGACGTCGGCATCAAGGTCAGCACGGTGACCGCCGCCGCCAACGAGTTCTTCGACAAGTACATCAACCGCAACGACTTCGACATCACCGCCTACTCGCTGCTCGGCACGCCCTTCCCGGCCAGCGGCAGCCGCGCCAACTTCGTCCAGAACGGCGGCACCAACCACGTCGGAGCGGGCAGCGCCGCCGTCGACTCCGCGCTCGACCGGGCCGCCGCGGCGACCGACGCGGCCACCACCTCCGAGGCCATCAACCAGGCCGACGGCGAGCTCTGGAAGGTGGCCGGCGTCCTGCCGCTCTACCAGCGCCCGCAGCTGTACGGCGCCCGCGCCGACCTCGCCAACATCGGCGCGCAGGGCCTGTCCGACATCGTCTGGGAGAACGTCGGCTTCCTGAAGTAGCCCGGAGCGGCCCGGCGGCGGGCTCAGCCGTGCAGCGTCTCGCGCCAGTAGTGGCAGGCGCTGTGGCGGCCCACCAGCTCCTCCCCGTGCTCGCCCACCACCGGGTGCAGCGGCGGGAGTTCGCTCCGGCAGCGGTCCTGTGCCCGGTCACAGCGGGGGTTGAAGGCGCAACCCTCCGGGATCCGCAGCAGGTTGGGCGGCAGGCCCTTGATGGCGTGCAGGTCCTGGCCCTTCTGGTCGAGCCGCGGGATGGAGTCCAGCAGGCCCCGGGTGTACGGGTGGGCCGGGCGCGCGTACAGCTCGTGCACCGGGGCCGTCTCGACGATCCGGCCCGCGTACATCACGGCGATCTTGTCCGCGACGTCGGCGACCACGCCCAGGTCGTGGGTGATCAGGATCAGGCCCATGTTGAACTCGCTCTGCAGCTCGGCCAGCAGGTCCATCACCTGGGCCTGGACGGTCACGTCCAGCGCCGTGGTGGGCTCGTCCGCGATGATCAGGTCCGGCTCCAGGGCCAGCGCCATCGCGATCATGATCCGCTGGCGCATGCCGCCCGAGAACTGGTGCGGGAAGTCGCCGACGCGCTGCCGGGCGGCCGGGATGCGCACCCGCTCCATCAGCTCGACGGCCTTCTCCCGGGCCTCCTTGCGGGTGACGCCGTGGTGCACCCGGAACATCTCGCCCAGCTGGTAGCCCACGCTGAGCACCGGGTTGAGGGCGGACAGCGCGTCCTGGAAGATCATCGCGATCCGCCGGCCCCGGACGGCCCGCCGGGCGTTGGCGCTCATGGTCAGCAGGTCCTCGCCCCGGAACAGCACCCGCCCCGCGGTGATCCGCCCGGGGGGCATGTCCAGGATTCCCATGACCGCCTGCGCCGTCACCGACTTGCCCGAACCGGACTCCCCCAGCACCGCCAGCGTCTCGCCAGCCGACACCGCGTAGCTCACCCCGTTGACGGCCTTGGCGACGCCGTCCCGGGTGTGGAACTCCACGTGCAGATCCTCGACCTCCAGCAACGGGGTCCCGGGTGCCAGACCCTCCCGGCCGCCGCCGATCACCTCCACCGCGTCCATCTGGGCAGACCTCCTCAGCGCAGCAGCGACCACCGACAGGTGCAGAGCAACTATCAAGGAACGGCGGACACTTGGCGAGTCTGCGGCAGATCTCTTTTCCATCACGGGGCGGACGGCGAAGGGCGCGCCCCCGAACCGAGGACGCGCCCTTGGAGGAGGATTCTCAGTCGGTCCCCCGCCCGTTCCCGGGCTCCGCGCCGCCCTGCCCGGCCGTGCCCTGATCGCCCTCGGGCTCGGTCGGGCCCTGCCCGGCCGCACCCTCCGCCGGACCCCGCTCGCCCTCGCGCTCCGCAGCACTCTGCCCGATCTCGCGCTCCGCCGTGCTCTGCCCGGCCGCGCCCCGCCCGATCTCGCGCTCCGCAGCACTCTGCCCGATCTCGCGCTCCGCAGCACTCTGCCCGATCTCGCGCTCCGCAGCGAAGTGACAAGCCGAGTCGTGGAACGCCGCCCCGTCCAGCCAGGACGGCGAGGCGAGCAGCGGCACCTCGACCTCGCACCGCTGCTGGGCCTTCCAGCAGCGGGTGCGGAACCGGCAGCCGGAGGGCGGGTTGGCCGGCGAGGGCACGTCCCCGGTGAGCACGATCCGGTCCCGGGACTCGCGCGCCGTCGGGTCCGGCACCGGCACCGCGGAGAGCAGCGCCTGGGTGTACGGGTGGGTCGCGTGGTCGTAGATCTCCGCGTCGCTGCCGATCTCGACCAGCCTCCCGAGGTACATCACGCCGACGCGGTCGGAGATGTGCCGGACGATGGAGAGGTCGTGCGCGATGAACATGTACGAGAGGTTGAACTCGCCCTGCAGCTGCTCCAGCAGGTTGATCACCTGCGCCTGCACCGACACGTCCAGCGCCGACACCGGCTCGTCGCAGATGATGACCTCCGGCTTGAGCGCCAGCCCCCGGGCGATGCCGATGCGCTGGCGCTGACCGCCGGAGAACTGGTGCGGGTACCGGTTGATGTACTCCGGGTTCAGACCCACGACGTCCAGCAGGTCCTGGACGGCCTTGCGGCGGTCGCCCCTGGGCGCCACCTCGGGGTGGATCTCGAACGGCTCGCCGATGATGTCGCCGACCGTCATGCGCGGGTTGAGCGAGGTGTACGGGTCCTGGAACACCATCTGGATGTTCCGGCGGACGGCCTTCAGCGCGCCCCCGGAGAGCCGGGAGATCTCCTCCCCCTTGTACCGGACCGAGCCCCCGGTGGCCGGCTCCAGGTTCATCAGCACCTTGGCCAGCGTGGACTTCCCGCAGCCGGACTCGCCGACGATGCCGAGCGTCTCGCCCTGCATCAGGTCGAAGCTGACCCCGTCGACCGCCTTCACCGCACCGACCTGCTTCTTGAACAGGACGCCCTGGGTCAGCGGGAAGTGCTTGACCAGGTCCCGGACTTCGAGGATCGGCTCGCCGCGCGGCACCTCCTGCGCGAAGACGACCTCCTCCGGCATCGCCGCGCCCAGTGCGCTGGCCCCGTTAGCGGTCATGGAGGGTCTCCTTCCAGAAGAAGCAGGCACTGCCGCGCCCCTCTGTCGGCGTCCCGTCGTCCTCGGTCACCGGGAACAGCTCCGGCACCTCGGCCCGGCAGATGTCCTGGGCGCGCGGGCAGCGCGGGTTGAAGGCGCATCCCTTGGGAATCCGCAGCAGGTTGGGCGGCAGGCCCTTGATCGCGTAGAGCTCCTGCCCCTTCTGGTCCAGCCGCGGGATGGAGTCCAGCAGGCCCCGGGTGTACGGGTGGGCCGGGCGCGCGTACAGCTCGTGCACCGGGGCCGTCTCGACGATCCGGCCCGCGTACATCACCGCGATCTTGTCCGCGACGTCGGCGACCACGCCCAGGTCGTGGGTGATCAGGATCAGCCCCATGTGGAACTCGGCCTGCAGCTCCGCCAGCAGGTCCATCACCTGGGCCTGGACGGTCACGTCCAGCGCCGTGGTGGGCTCGTCCGCGATGATCAGGTCCGGCTCCAGGGCCAGCGCCATCGCGATCATGATCCGCTGGCGCATGCCGCCCGAGAACTGGTGCGGGTAGTCGTTCACCCGGTCCTTGGCCGCCGGGATGCGCACCCGGTCCATCAGCTCGACGGCCTTCGCCTTGGCCTCCGCCCGGGAGGCCCCCCGGTGGGCGCGGAACATCTCACCGAGCTGGAAGCCCACCGAGAGGACCGGGTTGAGGGAGGACAGCGCGTCCTGGAAGATCATCGCGATCCGCCCGCCGCGGATCCTCCGCCGCTCGTCCTTGCTCATCGTGAGCATGTCCTGGCCCCGGAAGCGGATCTCGCCGCGCGGGATCCGGGCCGGTGGCATGTCCAGGATGCCCATGATCGCCTGCGCCGTCACCGACTTGCCCGAACCGGACTCGCCCAGCACCGCCAGCGTCTCGCCCGCCGCGACCGAGTAGTTGACTCCGTTCACGGCCCTGGCGACGCCGTCCCGGGTGACGAACTCGACGTGCAGGTCCCGGACGTCGAGCAGCGGCCCCTCGTACGGTGCTTCCCGCCCGGCCTCGGTGGTGTCCACCGCTGTGTTCACGATGTGCTCCCTCGCTCAGCGAAGCTTCGGGTCGAGGGCGTCGCGCACCGCGTCGCCCATCATGATGAAGGCCAGGACGGTGATGGACAGTGCCGCCGCCGGGAAGAACATCACGTAGGGCGCGGTCCGGATCACCTTCTGGGCGGAGGAGATGTCGATGCCCCAGGAGATGGTCGGCTCCTGCAGGCCGATGCCCAGGAAGCTCAGCGTCGCCTCCGTCGCGATGTAGCCGCCGAGCGCGATGGTCGCCACCACGATCACCGGGGCGACGGCGTTCGGCAGGATGTGCCGGACCATCAGCCGCCCGGTCCCGGCGCCGAGCGCCCGGCCCGCCACCACGTAGTCCGACTGTTTGACGGTCAGCACCGCACCGCGCATCACGCGCGCGATCTGGGTCCAGCCGAGGACGACCAGCGCGAAGACCACGGCCCACACCGTGCGGCTGTGGAAGCCGTTCAGCAGCACCAGGGCGCCGAGCAGCAGCGGGATGCCGAAGAAGATGTCGATGATCCGGGAGATGACCGCGTCGATCGCGCCGCCGAAGTACCCGGCGACCATTCCGGTCAGTCCACCGAGCAGGGTGACCCCGGCGGTCACGACGATGCCGACGGTGATCGAGGCCCGGGCGCCGTAGACCACCCGGGCGTAGATGGACCGGCCCTGGGCGTCGTAGCCGAACCAGCCGGCGCCGAAGAAGTCCGTCCAGTCCGGCCGCTTGAGGTAGTCGTGCACCAGGTCGGCCTTGCGCGGGTTGGCGTCGGTGAAGGCCCAGGGGAAGATCGCCATGAGCACCAGCAGCACGATCAGCAGCACCGAGATCAGGAAGATCGGCCGCCGCCGCAGGTCCCGCCAGGCGTCGCCCCAGAGGCTGCGGGCCTCTTCCCGCTTCTCCACGTCGGGTTCGATCAGGGTCTCCTGCTCGACCGCCATGCCCTGCTCCCCGGCGTAGTCGAGGTGCGACACACCCGGCTTCGGGTGCGGCTCGTACGAGCCCTCGTCGTGGATGTCAGGCATAGCGGATCCTCGGGTCCAGGACCGCGTAGAGCAGGTCGACGAGCAGGCTGGCGACCAGGTAGATGATCACCAGAACGGTCACGATGCCGACCACGGTCGGGCCTTCCTTCTGGTTGATCGCGCGGTACAGGACGTTGCCGATGCCCTGCACGTTGAAGATGCCCTCGGTGACGATCGCCCCGCCCATCAGGGCGCCGAGGTCGGTGCCGAGGAAGGTGACCACCGGGATCAGCGAGTTGCGCAGCAGGTGGCGGGAGATGATGGTCCGCCGGGGAAGCCCCTTGGCGGTCGCGGTGCGGATGTAGTCGGCCCGCAGGTTCTCGCCGATGGACGTCCGGGTGAGCCGGGCGACGAACGCGAGCGACAGCGAGCCCAGGACGACCGCGGGCAGGATCAGCTGGGTGAGGTCGTAGCTGTCCTGCACGGTCGGCGTGACCCAGCCCAGGTTGGTGGCGAACACGGTCTGCGCGATGTACGCGAGCACGAAGACCGGGATCGAGATCACCACCAGGGTCAGGATCAGCACCAGGGTGTCCGCGATGCTGCCGCGCTTCAGGCCGGAGATGACACCGAGGGCGAGTCCCACGACGATCTCGTAGACGAAGGCCAGCAGCGCCAGCCGGATGGTGACCGGGAAGGCGTCCGCCATGATGTCGGAGACCGGGCGGCCGGTGAAACTCGTCCCGAAGTCCCCCTGGAACAGGTTCCCCATGTAGTGCAGGTACTGCTTCCAGAGCGGCTGGTCGAGGTAGTACGTGTGCTTGATGCTGGCGACCACGGCCGGGTCGGCGGCCTTCTCGCCGAACAGCGCCACCACCGGGTCGCCCGGCAGCGTGTACACCATCACGAAGATCAGGAACGTGGTGCCGAAGAACACCGGGATCATCTGCAGGACCCGCCGCAACACGTAACTGCCCATCCGGGCCTCCTTCCTAAGTGCCCGACCGGCGGGGCCGGTCGACCGGGAGGCCGCGCCCCGCCCTCCGTGCGGGGAGGGCGGGGCCGGCGCGAGGGGATCAGGGCCCGGGGATCAGCCCTTGACCTCGATCTGGGTCCAGGCCGGGTTGCCGAACGAGTCGAACGTCACGTTCTGCACGTTGGTCGAGTAGCCCGAGTTGGTGCGGTAGTACCAGAGCGGGATGGCCGGCATCCCGCTCTGCAGCACGGCCTCGGCCTGCTGGTAGCCGGTCGTCGAGTCGCTGACGGTCGGGGCCTCGTCCGCCTGGGTCGACAACTGGTCGAACTGCGGGTTGCTGTACCCGGTGTCGTTGGACGCGGCGCCGGTGCGGTACACGTCGGCCAGGAAGTTGGCGTTCAGCGGGTAGTCCTGCACCCAGCCGGTGCGGAAGGCGCCGTTGAGCTGGTGCGCGGTGATCGCCGCGCGCGCGGTCTTGAAGTCCGGCTTCGGGTCGCCGAGGCAGTCGACGCCGGTGTTCTGCCGGATCGAGTTGCAGACCGCGTCGACCCACTCCTTGTGGCCGCCGTCCGCGTTGTAGGTGATCAGCACCTTGTTGCCGGGGACGCCGCCGCCCTGCTGGATGAGCTGCTTGGCCTTGGCGGGGTCGAAGTTGCAGAAGTCCCCGCAGGTGCCGGCCTTGTAGCCCTCGACGCCCTCGGCCACCCAGGCGCTCGCGGGAGCCCGGGAGCCCTGCAGCACCGTCTTGGTGATGGTCGCGCGGTCGATCGCCATCGACAGGCCCTGGCGCACCTGGGCCTTCTCCGGTGCGGCCCAGTCGGCCTGGTAGAGCGTGAAGCCGATGTTCTGGATGGCGCCCTGCGGGGCATCGATCGCCCGGTCGCCGAGGTCGCTCTTGTACGTCGCCAGCGCCGACGGCGGCACCTGGTCGATCACGTCCAGGTTGTTGGACTGCAGGTCGGCGTAGGCGGCCTCGGACGTGGTGTACATCTTGAAGACGATGCCGCCGTTCTTCGGCTTGTCGACGCCCTGGTAGTCCGGGAAGGACTTGGTGACCACCTGGCTGTTGTGCGCCCAACTGACGAACTGGTACGGGCCGTTGCCCACCGGCTTCTGGCCGTACCCGGTCGGGTCGCTGAAGAAGCCGTCCGGCAGCGGCGAGAAGGCGATGTAGCCGAGCTTGTACTCGAAGTACGACACCTTGTGGTTCAGCTTGATGGTGAAGTGCTGGTCGTCGGTGACGGTCAGGCCGGACATCTTGTCCGTGGTCGGGTTCCCGGTGGCCGGGTGGACGTCCTGGTAGCCGTCGATGTCCGAGAACCAGGAGCTGTTGATCTGGTTGTTGGCGGGGCTGGCCGCCCAGTTCCACGCGTTGACGAAGTTCTTCGCCAGCACCGGGGTGCCGTCGTGGAACTTCCAGCCGCTCTTCAGCGTGACGGTGAAGGTCTGCGAGTCGCTCGTGTCGATCGCGCTCGCTACCTGCATCCGGAGCTGGGCGTTGGTCGGGTTGTAGTCGACCAGCCCCTTGAAGAGGTTCTGGATGATGCGACCGCCGCCGACCTCGTTCGCGTTGGCGGGCTGCAGCGGGTTCTGCGGCTCGTTGCTCTGGTAGCTGAAGGTCTTGCTGGTGTCCGACGAGCTGCTGCCCCCTCCGCCGCTGCTGCTGCACCCGGTGGCCACCAGGGCCACGGACGTCGCAACGGCGAGGACCCAACGAGCACGGGCGGCTACGGGCATGGAGGTCCCTCCTCAAGGTGTGTGTCGCATCACACCCCATGAGAAGCGCGCCCCGGCGACGGCGCGAGTCGGGTGCACCCGGACGGGTGCCGTGCCCCCCTGCCGAGTTGACGTGGCGCCGGATCGGCGAACTGCGTTCGACGTCTTTCGACGCGGCGACTGCTCGACGCGGCGGCCTTCGACGCGGCGCCGTTCGACGCGGCGCCGGAGCGACCGAACGACGGAAGGGCCCGTGGCGGGAAGCCACGGGCCCTTCCGGGGAGTGCGGGGATCAGGCCGCGGCCTGCTCCCGGACCTCGGGGAAGTGGCAGGCCGAGTCGTGCGCGGCCGGGCCCTCCAGCACCGAGGGGACCGCGAGCAGCGGCACCTCCTCGGCGCAGCGGTCCTCCGCCTTCCAGCAGCGGGTGCGGAAGCGGCAGCCGGAGGGCGGGTTGGCCGGCGAGGGGATGTCACCGCTGAGGATGATCCGATCGCGGGACTCGCGCGCCGCCGGGTCCGGCACCGGCACCGCGGAGAGCAGCGCCTGGGTGTACGGGTGGGTGGCGTTCTCGTAGATCTGCTCGTCGGTGCCGATCTCGACCATCTTGCCCAGGTACATCACGCCGACGCGGTCGGAGATGTGCCGGACGATGGAGAGGTCGTGCGCGATGAACATGTACGACAGGCCGAACTCGCCCTGCAGCTGCTCCAGCAGGTTGATCACCTGCGCCTGGACGGACACGTCCAGGGCGGAGACCGGCTCGTCGCAGATGATGATCTCGGGCTTGAGCGCGAGGCCGCGGGCGATGCCGATGCGCTGGCGCTGACCGCCGGAGAACTGGTGCGGGTACCGGTTGATGTACTCCGGGTTCAGACCCACGACGTCCAGCAGGTCCTGGACGGCCTTGCGGCGGTCGCCCTTCGGCGCCACCTCCGGGTGGATCTCGAACGGCTCACCGATGATGTCGCCGACCGTCATGCGCGGGTTCAGCGAGGTGTACGGGTCCTGGAACACCATCTGGATGTTCCGGCGGACGGCCTTGAGCGCCGATCCGGACAGCCGGGAGATGTCCTCGCCCTTGAACAGGACCTGGCCGGAGGTGGCCTGCTCCAGGTTCATCAGCACCTTGGCCAGCGTGGACTTGCCACAGCCGGACTCGCCGACGATGCCGAGCGTCTCACCCTTCTTCAGCTCGAAGGAGATGCCGTCGACGGCCTTGACGGCGCCGACCTGCTTCTTGAACAGGATGCCCTGGGTCAGCGGGTAGTGCTTGACCAGGTCCTTGACCTCCAGGATGTTCTCAGCCATGGAGGGTCTCCTTCCAGAGGTGGCACGCGCTGCGGCGGCCGGTGAGCTCCTTGCCGTCCTTGTCGGTCACGTGGTGCAGCGCCGGGATCTCGGTGCGGCACAGGTCGGTGGCGACGTCGCAACGGGGGTTGAACGCGCAGCCGGCCGGGACCTTCAGCAGGTTCGGGGGGAGGCCCTTGATCGCGTAGAGCTCCTGGCCCTTCTGGTCCAGGCGCGGGATGGAGCGGAGCAGGCCCTTGGTGTACGGGTGCGCGGGATTCGCGTACAGCTCGTGCACCGGGGCGGTCTCCACGATCCGGCCCGCGTACATCACGGCGATCTTGTCCGCGACGTCGGCGACCACGCCGAGGTCGTGGGTGATCAGGATCAGGCCCATGTTGTACTCGGCCTGCAGCTCGGCGAGCAGATCCATCACCTGGGCCTGGACGGTGACGTCCAGGGCGGTGGTGGGCTCGTCGGCGATGATCAGGTCGGGCTGCAGGGAGAGCGCCATCGCGATCATGATGCGCTGACGCATACCGCCGGAGAACTGGTGCGGGTAGTCGTTCACCCGCTGCTTGGCAGCCGGGATGCGCACCCGGTCCATCAGCTCGATGGCCTTCTCCTTCGCCTCCTTCTTGGAGGCGCCTTGGTGCACCCGGTACATCTCGCCGAGCTGGTAGCCGACGCTGAGCACGGGGTTGAGGGCGGAGAGCGCGTCCTGGAAGATCATCGCGATCTTCTGGCCGCGGATCTTCCGGCGCTCCTCGTTGCTCATCGTGAGCATGTCCCGGCCGCGGAACAGGATCTCGCCCTGGGTCACCTTGCCCGGGGGCATGTCCAGGATGCCCATGATGGTCTGCGCCGTCACGGACTTGCCGGAGCCGGACTCACCGAGCACGGCGAGCGTCTCGCCCGCCGCGACGGAGTAGTTGACGCCGTTCACGGCCTTGGCGATCCCGTCCCGGGTGTGGAACTCCACGTGGAGGTCCTTGACCTCCAGGAGCGGGGTTCCGACTTCGAGACGGTCGTTCTTCTGGTTGTTCTCGATCACGGTGGTCATCGGGTCGTCACCTCTTCTCTCAGCGGAGCTTCGGGTCGAGGGCGTCGCGCACCGCGTCGCCGAGCATGATGAACGCGAGCACCGTGATGCTCAGCATTCCGGCGGGGAAGAACAGCGCGAACGGCGCCGTCCGGATCACCTTCTGGGCGGAGGAGATGTCGATGCCCCAGGAGATGGTCGGGTCCTGCAGACCGATGCCGAGGAAGCTCAGCGTCGCCTCGGTGGCGATGTAGCCGCCGAGCGCGATGGTGGCGACGACGATCACCGGGGCGATCGCGTTCGGCAGGATGTGCTTGAACAGGATCCGGGTGGTGCCGGCGCCGAGCGCCTTGGCCGCGGTCACGAAGTCGGCCTGCTTGACCGTGATGACCGAACCGCGCATGACACGGGTCATCTGGGTCCAGCCCAGGACGATCAGCGCGAAGACCACGCTCCAGATGGTGCGCTCGGTGAAGGCGTTCAGGATCACCAGCGAGCCGAGCAGCAGCGGGATGCCGAAGAAGATGTCGGTGATCCGGGAGATGAGCGTGTCGACCCAGCCGCCGAAGTAACCGGCGAGCATGCCGGTGATGCCGCCGAGGATGGTCACACCGAGGGTGACGCAGATGCCGACCACGACCGAGGCGCGGGCACCGTAGATGACGCGGGCGTAGATGCTGCGGCCCTGGAGGTCGTAGCCGAACCAGTCGGCCTGGAACAGGTGGCCGTAGTTCGGCTTCGTCAGGTAGTGGTTGCGCAGGTCGCCGGCGCGCGGGTCCACGGAGGTGAACAGGCCCGGCGCGATCGCGATGACGATCAGCAGCAGGATGAGCAGCGCGGAGATCACGAAGATCGGCTTGCGGCGCAGGTCGTGCCAGGCGTCCGAGCCGAGGCTGCGGGCCTTCTCCTGCTTCGGTGCCGGGGCGTCCGCGGTGCGCTGGGCCGGGATGTCCCCGGAGGTCTTCTTCTCAGTCAGATCAGGCATACCGGATCCTCGGGTCCAGGACCGCGTAAAGCAGGTCGACGATCAGGCCGGCGGCCAGGTACACGAGCACGAGGAAGGCCACGAAACCGGAGACGGTCGCGCCATCCTTCGCGTTGATCGCTTGGTACAGCGCGTGGCCGACACCCTGGACGTTGAAGATGCCCTCGGTGACGATCGCGCCGGCCATCAGGTTGCCGAGGTCGGTGCCGAGGAAGGTGACCACCGGGATCATCGAGTTGCGCAGCAGGTGGGTGCCGATCACCTTGCGTCGCGGCAGGCCCTTGGCCACCGCGGTGCGGACGTAGTCGGCCTTGATGTTCTCGGCTATGGAGGTACGGGTGAGGCGCGCGACGTAGGCCAGCGACAGCGAGCCGAGCACGACGGCCGGCAGCACCAGCTGGGTGATGTCGTTGCTGTCCTGGACGGTCGGGGTGACCCACTTGAGGTTCTGCCCGAAGACCGTCTGGACGACGAAGCCGAGCACCGGGACCGGGATCGCGATCAGCAGCAGGGTGAGGACCAGGGTGCCCTTGTCGAACAGCTTGCCGCGGCGCAGGCCGGAGAACAGGCCGATGGCGATACCGACCACGATCTCGATGACGAACGCGAACAGCGCCAGCCGGACCGTGACCGGCAGTGCCTCAGTGATCTTGTCGAGCACCGGACGTCCGTCCGTGACCCCGGTGCCGAAGTCGCCGGTGAGCAGGCCCCCCATGTAGGAGAGGTACTGCTGGACCAGCGGCTCGTCGAGGTGCTGCTGGTGCCTCAGCGCGGCGAGCTGCACCGGGTCCGGCGCCTTGTCGCCCCACAGCGCTGCCAGCGGGTCACCGGGCAGCGCGTGCACCATGAAAAAGATGAGTGCGGTCGTTCCGAGGAACACCGGGATCATCTGGAGCAGTCGCCTTGCGACAAAGCGCCCCATCGTGCCTCCATGTATGACTCTGCCGGGCCCGTCAACCCGGCCAGAGATAAGTCGGCGTGCCAACGGCCGGTGCCAGTCCTCGCCCTTGTGGGGATGGGACGGGCACCGGCCGTTGTCACCGGGTCAGGCGGTGCCGACCGATTACTACTTCTTGACCTCGACGTCGGTGTAGACCGGGTCGCCGAAGGAGTTGAACTTCACGTTCTGGACCTTCTTGGAGTAACCCGAGTTGGTCTTGTAGTACCAGAGCGGGATCGCCGGCATGTCCTTGGCCAGAACGGCCTCGGCCTGCTGGTACAGGTCCGCGGTCTTCTCGACCGAGGTGGCGGCGTCGGCCTCGTGCGACAGCTTGTCGAACTCGGCGCTCGAGTAGCCGGCGTCGTTGGCCGCGGCACCGGTGCCGTAGACGTCGCGCAGGAAGTTGGCGTTCAGCGGGTAGTCCTGCACCCAGCCGGTACGCATCATGCTCGGGACGGCCTTCTTCGTGATGATGTCACGAGAGGTCTTGAAGTCGGGCTTCGGGTCACCGAGGCACTCGACACCGGTCGCCTGGCGGATCGAGTTGCAGACCGCGTCCACCCACTCCTTGTGGCCACCGTCGGAGTTGTAGATGATGCCGATCTTGTTGCCCGGGACGCCGCCGCCCTCGGTGATCAGCTGCTTGGCCTTCTCCGGGTTGTACTTGCAGGCGTCACCACAGGTGCCGGCCTTGTAGCCCATGACGCCCGGCGCCACGAACGAGTCGGCGGGCTGACGGCTGTTGTTCAGCACGGTCTTGGTGATGGTGTCGCGGTCGATCGCCATCGAGAGACCCTGGCGGACCTTGGCCTTGGCCGGGTCGGTCCACTCCGCGTTGTACAGCGCGAACGAGATGTTCTGGATGGCACCCTGCGCCTGGTCGACGGCGCGCTTGCCCAGGTCGTCCTTGTACTTCGGCAGGTCGGTCGAGTCGACCTGGTCCAGGACGTCCAGCGTGTCGGACATCAGGTCCTTGTACGCGGCCTCGGGCGAGGTGTAGGCGCGGAAGACGATTCCGCCGTTCTTCGCCTTGTTGGTGCCCGCGTACTTGTCGTAGGCCTTCAGGGTGATGGCCTTGTTGTGCTCCCACGACTCGAACTTGTAGGGGCCGTTGCCGATCGGCTTCTGGCCGTAGCCGGCCGGGTCCGAGAAGAACCCGTCGGGCAGCGGGAAGAAGGCCGAGTAGCCGAGCTTGTACGTGAAGTACGAGACGGGGCTGGTCAGTTCGATGGTGAAGTGGGTGTCGTCGATGACCTTGAGACCGGACATCTCCTTGGCCGTCGGGTCACCCTTGTCCTTGTCCGGGTGGACCGCGTCGTAGCCGACGATGTCCGAGAACCAGTCCGAGTTGATCTGGTTGTTCGCCGGAGCGGCCGACCAGTTCCACGAGTTGACGAAGGACTTGGCGGTGACCGGGGTGCCGTCGTGGAAGGTCCAGCCGGACTTCAGCGTGACGGTGTAGGTCTTGGCGTCGGTGGTCTCGATCTTGTCGGCCACCTGGTTGCGCAGCGCACCGGTCGCGGGGTCGTAGTCGACGAGGCCCGTGAACAGCTGCTTGACGATACGGCCGCCCTGGTTCTCCATGGCGTTGGCCGGCTGCAGCGGGCGCTGAGGCTCGCCGCTCTGGTAGCTGAACATGCCCGCGGGGTTGACCGCGGCACCGTCCGAGCTGCCCCCGCTGGAGGAGTCGCTGCTGCTGCTACAAGCAGTCGCGGCAAGGGCGACCGCAACAGCTGCGACAACCCACTTGGCCTGGCTCCCACCACGCATCGGTGTGCCTCCTGAATTCGACGATTGCAACGAGGAGGGCACCACGGAACGGTTGTCACCGGGCCCGCAATGCCGTCCGCGCTCGTGGTTTCGGCGCGCACCCCTGCGCGTTCACCCTTGACCCGAGCCTGACTGGCTCCACTATCCGTCACGCACGGACACGAAAGTGACCAGTGACGATCTCAATTAGGTCACATGAACAGTCGGTAAGTTTCGAAAACCGGACATTTGAGACATAGCCAGACAGGTACCAAACGGACAGTCGTCATGCATGACGAACCGTCGCGTCCGCTCAGCGGACACCCGGGTGTGATGAGCGTTATTCGGTTAATACCGGCCCCGACAACTTGGAGTAGTTGAAAAAGTTCGCCCCCCTCTCCATTGGAAAGGGGGGCGAAACATTCCGGCCAATGGCCGTCAGTGCGTCCTGATCACGCCTTCTTGGCGCGCGAGGCAGTGCGTCCGCGGTCCTTCTGGTCCAGGACGACCTTACGGATGCGAACCGTCTCCGGGGTCACCTCGATGCACTCGTCCTCGCGGCAGAACTCCAGCGACTGCTCCAGCGAGAGCTTGCGCGGCGGGACGATCGACTCGGCCACGTCGGCGGTCGAGGACCGCATGTTGGTGAGCTTCTTCTCCTTGGTGATGTTCACGTCCATGTCGTCGGAGCGCGAGTTCTCACCGACGATCATGCCCTCGTACACCTCGGTGCCCGGCTCGCAGAAGAGCACGCCGCGCTCCTGCAGGTTGGTCATCGCGAAGGCGGTCACCACGCCGGCCCGGTCGGCGACCAGGGAGCCGTTGTTGCGGGTGGTCAGGGTGCCGAACCACGGCTCGTGGCCCTCGTGGATCGAGTGGGCGATGCCGGTGCCGCGGGTGTTGGTCAGGAACTCCGTGCGGAAGCCGATCAGGCCGCGGGACGGCACGACGAACTCCATCCGGACCCAGCCCGAGCCGTGGTTGGACATGTTGTCCATCCGGCCCTTGCGGATGCCCATGAGCTGCGTGACGGCGCCCATGTGCTCCTCCGGCACGTCCACGGTGAGGCGCTCGACCGGCTCGTGGGTCTTGCCGTTGACCTCCTTGGTGACCACCTGCGGCTTGCCGACGGTCAGCTCGAAGCCCTCGCGGCGCATGGTCTCGATGAGGATGGCCAGCGCCAGCTCACCACGGCCCTGCACCTCCCAGGCGTCCGGACGCTCGGTGTCCAGGACGCGCAGCGAGACGTTACCGATCAGCTCGCGGTCCAGGCGGTCCTTCACCTGGCGGGCGGTGACCTTGCGGTCCACCTTGGCGCCGGACTTGGCGTCCGCGCCCTTGCCGCTGCCGCCACGGCCGACCAGCGGCGAGGTGTTGGTGCCGATGGTCATCGAGATGGCCGGCTCGTCCACCGTGATCAGCGGCAGCGCGATCGGGTTCTCCGGGTCGGCCAGGGTCTCGCCGATCATGATGTCGGAGATGCCGGCGACGGCGCAGATGTCACCGGGGCCCGCCACCTCGGCCGGCTTGCGGGTGAGTGCCTCGGTCATAAGCAGCTCGGAGATGCGGACGTTCGAGATGGTGCCGTCGCGCTTGATCCAGGCCACGGTCTGGCCCTTGCGCAGCTCGCCCTGCTCGACGCGCAGCAGCGCGATGCGGCCGAGGAAGTTGTCGGCATCCAGGTTGGTGACGTGGGCCTGCAGCGGCGCGTCCGCGTCGTAGCTCGGCGCCGGGACGTGCTCCAGCAGGGTGGAGAAGAACGGCTCCAGGCTGGTGCTGTCCGCCGGGACGGTGCCGTTCTCCGGCTTGGTCAGCGAGGCGACGCCGTCACGGGCACAGGCGTAGACGATCGGGAACTCGATCTGGTCCTCGTCCGCGTCCAGGTCCAGGAACAGGTCGTAGGTCTCGTTGATGACCTCGTCGATCCGGGAGTCCGGGCGGTCGGTCTTGTTGATGCAGAGGATGACGGGCAGCCGCGCCGTGAGCGCCTTGCGCAGCACGAAGCGGGTCTGCGGCAGCGGACCCTCGGAGGCGTCGACCAGCAGGACGACCGCGTCCACCATCGACAGACCGCGCTCGACCTCGCCACCGAAGTCGGCGTGGCCCGGGGTGTCGATGATGTTGATGGTGATCGGCGCGCCACCGTCCTTGGGGTGGTACTTGACCGCGGTGTTCTTCGCGAGAATGGTGATGCCCTTCTCGCGCTCCAGGTCGTTCGAGTCCATCATGCGGTCGTCGAGCTGCTGGTGGGCGGCGAAGGCGCCGGCCTGCTTCAGCATGGCGTCGACCAGCGTGGTCTTGCCGTGGTCGACGTGGGCGACGATGGCGACGTTACGGATGTCGTTGCGCGTGGGCATGCCTTGCGGATTCTCCCGGAATCGTGGGTTGCGGCGCCCGGCTGCGTGACGCGCACTTGCGATCCCTGTCGATCGCCGCCGCCCGTTCCGCCTGCTACTACCGGTCCACCCGCCGGGCATATGGACATGCCTCGGCTTCCTCCTATCGTACGGGGAAGGGCCCAGGTGGGCGGAAACGAGCAGGTCGGGCGGGATCAAGATCACAGGTGGGTCACGTGCTCTTCACCCCGCGGCCGCACTCCGACGGTCTGCCGTTCGTGATCCAGCGACCCAGTGCCCCGTTGCCCCGGACGCGCTGCGCCGGGTCGAGGCGCCGGTGCTGATCCTGAACGGGGAGACGGACCCGGCCTTCCGCTCCGGCGAACGCGCCTTCACCGCCGCGCTGTGCCGCTTCGCCCGGGAGCTGGGCCCGTCCCGAGGGGCCCTGTCCTCAGGGGCCCCGTCCTCAGGAGCCCCGTCCTCAGGGGCCCCGTCCTCAGGAGCCCCGTCCTCAGGAGCCCGTCCACCCCACGTCCTGGAAGCGCGGCCAGCCGTAGCCGAACGCCCCGGCGCCCGCCACGCCCTCCCGGACTCCGACCAGCTCCGGCCGCTGGAACAGCGGCACCGAGTGCCCGAGCTGCCAGATCCGTACGTCCGCCTCCTGCAGTAGGTCCAGCCGGGCCGCCGGGTCCGGTTCGGCGGACGCCCGGTCGAACAGCCGGTCGATCTCCTCGGTGCCGCTGCGGCCGTAGTTGCTCCCGGCGTCGAGTGCGCCGTCGGGGCCGGGCCGGGGCTTGGCGTAGGCGGGGCGCTGCTCGCTCGCCGGGCTGGGCCCGGCCGGCCAGGAGAAGAGCGCGAGGTCGTAGTCCCCGACGGCCAGGTGGTCCGGGACGAAGGTCTCGGCGGGCGCCGTCACCGGCTTCAGGGCGATCCCGTACTCCGCGAGGTCGGCGGTGAGCGCGTCGGCGGTGCGCCTGGCGGTCGCCGAGCCGGCCTGGACGAGCAGGGTGAGGGCGAGCTGCTTCCCGTCCTTGGTGCGGGTGCCCCGGCCGGCGGGCCGCTTCCAGCCCGCCGCGTCCAGCGCCCGGGCCGGGTCCTGCGGGCCGGTCGCGGCGCTGTTGTCCCGGTAGCCCTCCTGGTCCCCGGCGAGCAGGTGGTTGCCGAGCGGAGCGGCGGGCAGGCCGAGCGGGGTGAGCGCGGCGTCGGCGATCCGCCGCCGGTCGACGGCCCCGGCGAGGGCGCGCCGCACGGCCGGGTCGGTGAGCGGACCGCGGGCGGCGTTGACGGTGAGCTGGGTCAGCGAGGCCGCGGCCGCCCGGTGCACGGTGACGCCGTGCAGCGACTCGGCCCGCCGCAGCGCCGACGCCGCCGCCTCGGGTGCCGCGGCGGGCGGTGCCGCCGCCGGGGCGGACGCGGCGGGGCTCGGCACCGCCCGGTCCACCGCCGCGGTGAGCGTGGCGATGTCCAGCCGGTCCTGGTCGAGCGCGTCCAGCCGCTGCTCGGGCGGCACGGCGAGGAAGTCGATCCGGTCGGTCTTGGGCACGTCGCCCCACCAGAGCGGGTTGCGCGTCAGGGTGACCCGCCCGCCCCCGGCGTCGTACCGGGAGAGGGTGTACGGCCCGGCGCTCGGGTGGCCGCCGTCGGTCAGCGCCCGGTCGAAGGCGGCCGGGGTGCCGGTCTCGGCCGCCGGGTAGAGCGGCCCGAACAGCGAGCGCCACTCGGCGTACGGCCGCCGGAAGGTGACCCGCACCTCGTGCGGGTCCTCGCCCCGGGCGACCGAGTCGATGGCCTCGTACCCGGCCGGGTGCGCGCCCCGGTAGGACGGGTCCAGCCCGGAGAGGGCGGCCCGCTGGGCGGCGAGGTCGGCGGCCGAGAGCGGCGTGCCGTCGCTCCAGACGGCGTGCGGGTTGAGCCGGTAGGTGACCACCTGCGGCAGCTGCCCCGGCGGGGTGGACTCCGCGCCCGCCAGGTAGTCCGGGTCGGGCACCAGCCGGCCGTGCTCGTCGGGGCGGAACAGCGAGGGGTACAGCGCGTGGGCGAGCAGCGCCGAGTCGGCGGTCGCCGCGCCCTGGTAGACGTTCAGCGTGGTCGGGACGCCGTCCACCGCCCAGCGCAGCGTGCCGCCGCCCCGGACGTCGGTGCGGTCGGCGGCCCGGACGTCACCGGTGGTCGCGGTGGGATCGGCCGAGACCGGGGCGGGGGCCGGGGTACGGGCGGGGTCGGGGTCGTCGGAGCAGCCGCCGAGACCGGCGGCGAGCAGCAGCGCGGCGGCTGCGGCGGTGAGCTGGCGGACGCGCATGGCGGCCATCGAACGCCGCCCGCGCGGCTCGGCCCGCGCCGACACGGCGGACCGGGTGCGACTGCACCCTTACGGCCGAACCCTTGCGGCCCGACCCGTACGGCCGGGCCGTCCCCGGTGGAGTTCCCGGTCCGGCTAGAGCGCCAGCTCGAACCAGACGATCTTGCCCTTCGGCGTGCGCCGGCTGCCCCAGCGCTCGGCCAGCAGACTGACCAGTTGCAGGCCGCGCCCGCCCTCGTCGGTCTCCTGGGCGCGCCGCTGCCGGGGCTGGGCGTAGCCGTCGTCCCAGACCTCGCAGACCAGGCCGCGCTCGCGCAGCAGCCGCAGCCGGATCTCGCCGCGCCCGTGCTTGAGCGCGTTGGTGACCAGCTCGCTGACCAGCAGCTCGGTGGTGTCGACCAGCTCCTCCAGCCCCCGCGTCAGCAGCCAGCTGCAGGCCAGCTCGCGGGCCTTGGCGACGGAGGTGGGCTCGGGCGGCAGGAACCAGTTGCCGACGGCGTCCTCGGGGAACGCGTGCACCTTGGCCATCAGCAGGGCGATGTCGTCCTCGCCGTGGTGCGGGTTGAGCTCGCCGAGCACGTGGTCGCAGAGGTCCTCCAGGCCCTTGCCCTCGACGGAGAGCGCCGAGCGGAAGGCCCGCAGGCCCTCGTCCAGCTGGTGCTTGCGGCTCTCCACCAGGCCGTCGGTGTAGAGGCCGAGCACGGCGCCGTCCGGGAGGACGATCTCGACCTCCTCGAAGGGCTCGCCGCCGACCCCGAGCGGCAGGCCGGGCGGTACGTCGAGCATCCGGGCGCTCTCGCCGGGGCTGAGCAGCACCGGCGGCAGGTGGCCGGCGTTGGCGAAGATGCAGCGGCGGGTGACGGCGTCGTAGACGGCGTAGACGCAGGTCGCCAGGTAGACCTCGCGCGCCTCCTCGTCGGCCGTCGAGGTGAGCCGGCCGTACGGGGTGGGCGGGCCGGCCGGCACGGAGTCGTCGCCGAGGCCGCGGGCGATCTCGTCCAGGGCGGTGAGCACCTCGGCGGGGTCGAGGTCGAGCATGGCCAGGGTGCGGACGGCGGTGCGCAGCTGCCCCATGGCGACGGCGGCGCGCAGGCCGCGGCCCATCACGTCGCCGATGACCAGCGCGGTGCGGTTGCCGGGCAGCGGGATGACGTCGAACCAGTCGCCGCCGACCTCGGTGTTGTTGTTGCTGGGCAGGTAGCGGCAGGCGATCTCCAGGCCGCTGGCGGCCGGGTTGCCGGGGGGCAGCAGGCTGCGCTGGAGGATCAGCGCGCGCTCGTGCTCGCGGCGGTAGAGCCGGGCGTTGTCGATGCAGACGGCGGCGCGGGCGACGAGTTCCTCGGCGATCGCGACGTCGCGGGCGTCGAAGGGCTCGCTGCCGATCGCGCGGGAGAGCTGGACGAGGCCGAGCACCTGGTCGCGGGCGACCAGCGGGACGATCAGCGTGGAGCGCAGGAGCGGGTCTGGCCCGGGGTCGGGGACGACGCTGCGGCCGGTGCGCAGCGCCCGGGCGTGCGGGGAGCGGCGCGGGTAACAGAGGGTGCCGCCGGCCTCGGCGATGGGCAGGCCGGTGACCGAGCCGAGCACCGAGGAGGCGCCGCCGACCACGCTGGAGACGGCGACCCGGCGCAGTTCGCCGCTGCCGTCGGTGAGCACGGTGTCGCCGAGCCGGCCGGCGCTGGGAACGGTCTCGCCGGAGAGCAGCGCGGTGTAGAGGTCGACGGTGGCGAGGTCGCAGAACGGCGGGACGACGACGTCCAGCAGCTCCTTGGCGGTGGTCTCCAGGTCGAGCGTGGAGCCGATGTGGGCGCTGGCCTCGTTGAGCAGGGCGAGGTTGCGGCGCACGCCGTCGGCCTCGCGCTCGGCGACGTGCCGGCTGGTGACGTCGGAGACCTGCCCGGCCACGCCCATCGGCTGCCCGGCGGCGCCGTTGAGGCGGTACAGCGAGACGGCCCAGAGCCGGTTGCCGTCGCGGGTCGGGACGGCCCCGTGGAAGCGCAGGTCGAAGACGGGCTCGCCGGTGGCGAGGACCTTGCGCAGGGCGGCGGTGAGCCGGTCGGCCTCGGACGGCGGGAAGAGGTCGTGCGGGGTGAGGCCTTCGAGGTCGGTGGGGACCAGGCCCATGCCGGAGGCGAAGGCGTCGTTGACCCGCTGCAGGCGCAGCCGGTCGTCGAACAGCACGAAGCCGGTGGGGGTCTGCCCGAAGACGGCCTCGGAGGCCGCGAGGTCGGTCTCGATCCGGCGCAGCCGTCCGAGGTCGACGGCCAGGCAGGTGGCGCCCGCGGTGGGCAGGGCGCTGTCGGGCATCAGGTACAGCTCGGCCAGGCCCTCGCCGCCGCCGGCCTCCCGGTACGGGGTGGTGCCGACCCACTCCTCGCCGGCCAGGGTTCGCTCCAGCCGGGCGCGGCCGCGCTGCCAGAGCTCGCGGGGGACGAACGTGGTGATCGGGTCGGCGCCGACGGCGTCGGCGGCCGGGACGCCGAAGAACTCGGCGGCGCGCTCGCTCCACTGGCTGATCCGCCCGTCCGGGCCGATCGCGAAGGTCGCGACCCGGATGTAGTCGTAGATCGTGCCCGGGTCGCCGGCGCCCCACGGCCGCGCCTCGGCGACGGGGTGGGCGCCGCGGCTCGCGGTGTCGCCGTCCGGCCGGGTCGCCGGTACGGGCAGGTGCGACGTACCGGCCTGCCCGGGTACAGCGGCATGACCGCTGCTGATCGGCGCGCTCCGCGCCGGAGTGCTGTTCAACGGACCGACCCCTCCAACCCGCGACCGTCCGGATGTCGAGAAGACCGAGTATTCATCATCAAGGGGTGCGTTCACACGCCCTCAACATCACAACATCAGATCGGGCGAAGGTTTTTGTCCTACCGCCCGCGCAACCACAATGCCACGCTCGCGCCCCCTTCCGGGGCGCGCGCTCCCCCCGGGCCCCCGATGGCATATGCGGCACCGCTCTCCTGTCGCTCCGTCCGGCGTTCGATCGAGTCACGACTCGTCGGGCTCATTACCCGGCAGCGCCTGCTCGAACCAGACCACCTTGCCGATCCCCTCGGCCCGGGCGCCCCAGCGCAGTGCCAGCCGGCGGACCAGCTCCAGGCCCCGGCCGCCCTCGTCGGCCTCGGCCGCGTGCCGCTCCCGGGGCGGGTCGGGCAGCGGGTCGGAGATCTCGACCAGCAGCGTCTCGCCGAGCGTCAGCCGCACCCCGATCGGGGCGCTGGCGTACCGGACGGCGTTCGTGACCAGCTCGCTGACCAGCAGCTCGGCGGTGTCGGTGAGCGCCTCCACGCCCCACTCGGCGAGCGCGGCGCGGACCAGCCGGCGCGCCCGGGAGACGGCGGTGGGCTCGGCCGGCAGGGTCCAGCCGGCCGTCGGGGTGCCGGCCTGGCCGTGCCCCAGCCGGGCCAGCAGCAGCGCCACGTCGTCCGGCTCGCGGCCCTGCTCCATGGTGTCGAGCACCGCCTCGCAGGCGGCCTGGATGGAGGCGTGCGGCTCCTGGAGGACGGTGAGCAGCCGGCCGAGGCCGACGTCCAGGTCCTTGTCCCGGGACTCGACCAGGCCGTCGGTGCACAGCGCGAGCAGGCTGCCCTCGGGGATCTTCAGTTCGACCGATTCGAACGGGACTCCGCCCACGCCGAGCGGGGCGCCGGAGGGCAGGTCGAGGATCCGGCCGGCGCCGCCGGGCAGCGGGCTGCCGTTGCGGGTGGGCTCCTCGCTCTCCTGGCCCGGCACCACCAGCACCGGCGGGATGTGCCCGGCCTTGGCGACGGTCAGCCGGGCGGTCGCCGGGTCGAAGACCGCGTAGACGCAGGTGGCGAGCAGCGCTTCGTCCGGGCCCTGGGCGAGGTCGTCGGCCAGTTCGTGGACGTGCCGCAGCAGGACGTCCGGCGGCAGGTCGAGGGCGGCCAGCACCCGGACGGCGGTGCGCAGCCGGCCCATGGTGGCGGCGGCCCGCAGGCCGTGGCCCATCACGTCGCCGACCACCAGCGCGGTGCGGTCGCCGGGCAGCGGGATGACGTCGAACCAGTCACCGCCGACCTCGGTGCCACTGCTGCCGGGCACGTACCGGTAGGCGACCTCGACGCCGGTGGGCTGCGGGACCTGCTGCGGGAGCAGGGTGCGCTGGAGGGTGAGCGCGGCGGTGCGCTCGCGGGCGTAGAGGCGGGCGTTGTCCAGCGAGCTGCCGGCCCGGTCGGCGAGCTCGACGGTGAAGGCCAGGTCGTCCCGGTCGAAGGCCTCCCGGTAGCCGGCCCGGCTGACCTGCAGCAGGCCGATCACGATGCCGCGGGCGCGCAGCGGGACGACCAGCATCGAGTGCACCCCGAGGTCCCGGGCGGCCTGCATCTTGGGGTCGCCCGGGTAGGTGACGTCGTCCAGCTGCTCGGCCCCGGAGAGCAGCTCGGGCACGCCGGTGCGCAGCACCCGGCCGCAGGCGGAGTCCTCGGAGAAGGTGATCCGGGCGCCGCGGCGCAGCATCACGTCCACCTCGGGGCCGTCCTGGACGGAGGCCGTGCCGAGCTGGAGCAGCGAGGTGCGGCGGTCGTGGCCGTGCCGGGGCAGGTCGTCGCCGTGCGCGACGGCCTGGAGCAGGATCACCGCCGAGTGGTCGGTGAGCCGGGGGACGACCGAGCTGGCCAGCTCCTGGGCGATCCGGGAGGCGTCCAGCAGGTCGCCCACCCGGGAGCCGAACTCGTTGAGCAGCGAGAGCCGGCGCCGGGCGTGCTCGACCTTGGCGACCGCCCGGTAGCGCTCGGTCACGTCCATCACCGTGCCGGAGATGCCGAGCACCCGGCCGGAGCGGTCGGTCATCCGGCTGTAGGAGATCGACCGGTAGCCGGCCCGGGTGGTGACCGGGGAGGCCAGGGTGACGTCGATGACCGGCTCGCCGGTGGCCAGCACCTGGCGCTGGATGGCGGTGATCTCGTCGGCGGCCCGCTCGGGAAGGGTCTCGCCGGTGGTGCGGCCGACGTGGTCCTCCAGGGCGACGCCGTTCATCTCGGCGAGGGTCTGGTTGACCGCGGTGTAGCGCAGGTCGGTGTCCAGGATGGCGATGCCCAGCGGAGACTGCTCGAACAGCGCGTCGCGCACCGCGAGGTCCCGCTCGACGGCCCCCACGGCGGCCGACTCGGCCATGCTGACCTGCAGGAACGGGGTGCCGTCGCCGTCCACCAGGAGGGAGATCCGGGCCTCCACGGCAACCGGCACGCCCTCCCGGTCGCGCAGCTCCGCGTAGCCGGCCCAGCGGCCGTGCCGCAGGGTGTCCTGGACCGCCGCCCGGACCCGGACGACCTGCTCCTGGTCGGGGATCAGCTCGTCGATCCGGCGGCCGACCAGCAGCTCGTTCGGCCAGCCGAGCAGTTCCTCGGCGGCGGGGCTCCAGAGCACCACCCGGCCCGCGGTGTCGAGGATCGCGATGGCGACCTTGAGCATGTCGAGCAGGCCGCCGCCGGGCGGCGCGCCGAGCGCGTTCGGGGCGTCGCCGGGCCCGCCGGGGAACGGCCGGCCGGGGCGGCTGCGCAGTCCGGAGCGGGCGCCCGGTTCGGGCAGGGCCAGGGTCGGCGCCGGCTGGGCGGGCCGCTCGGTGTCGGGGGCGGCGACGGGACCGCGGCGGCGGCCGACCGGCGGCTGGGGGGCGGTCGGACGGGCGGCGCGGCGCAGCCGGGCGCGGGCGGCCGCGCTGCCCGCGGTTCCTGCCCGCCGCTCTCCCCCGCCGCCGTTCCCGGTACTCGACACCGACGGGGCCTCCGGCTCTGGTCGGGATCGGCGTCGCCGGCTGGGGGCGGCTCACCGATGGTGACGAATAGTGCCGAAAAGTGACATACCCAGCAGAACCCAGGCTATCCCGGGCGCCGGGTCGTCTTGTCCGATTGACCTACCCGGCGGACTGCGCGTCGTCCGCCGTCCCCGGCTCCGCGAGCAGCCGGGCGACGTACGGCAACACGTCGCGGTCGTGGTCGATCCAGTCCACCGCGTCCAGCTCGTCCGGGCCCAGCCAGCGCAGCGCGTCGTGATCCTGCAGCGCGCGCGGCTCGCCGGCCAGCAGTTCGGCCGCCCAGAAGCGCAACTCCAGGCCGGGGCGCACGGCCCACGCGCCGGGCAGCCGGGTCAGCGCGCGCGCCCGGACACCCAGCTCCTCCCGCAGCTCGCGCTCCAACGCCTGCGCCTCGGTCTCGCCCGGCTCGGCCTTCCCGCCGGGGAACTCCCACCGCCCGGCCACCGCCGCGGGCGCGCTGCGCCGGGCCGCGAGCACCCGGCCGTCACGGACCAGTGCGCCGCCGACCACGATCCGAAGCTCGGCGGGGCCGTCGACGGCACGGTCCGTGGGGCTGCCGGCGGGACGGTCGACGGGGCGGTCGGTGGGGTGCGGGGCGTGCGGGGCGTCCATGGCCCCGACCCTACGGCCTCAGGCGTTCCGGACGGCGCCGTTCCCGTGCTCGGCCGGCCCGGCCGCGGACCCGGCTGCCTCGACCCAGTACAGCTGCTTGTGGCCGCGGGCCTCGAACTCGGCGGCCAGCCGCTCGGCCGCTGCGTCGTCCAGGCCGTCGGCGACCAGGAAGCGGTTGCCGTTGTCGTCCTGCCGCATCACCCGGTAGGTGCCCATGGCGCGAGGGTATCCGGCGTCCGCCGCCGCCTCCAGTGGCCTCCGGCGGCCGGTCCGACCGCCGTGGCCGGCCGGATGCCGTCGTGGCCGCTCGGCCGGCCGGATGCCGTCGTGCCCCCGGCTCGCGTGGGGGTCGGGCCGGGGGCACACCCGCGACGCTACGCGCCGATCGCTACCGGCAGGTATGGGCGTTGTTAACGGCCGGTAACCTCGTGCACGCAGGCTCAGACCCGCAGGTCGGGCACCTGCTCGCCGGTGGACAGGCCCAGCGCGCGGCGGATGTCGACGCTCATCGGCACCGTCTTGGCCACCAGCGCCTTGGCCCGGCGGATGCCGCCCTCCAGGTCGTCGGCGGAGGCCGCGGAGTCCCACGCGGGGGCCGCCTGGGACTGCGCCTCGACCAGCTTGGCGATGTTCGGCCGGACGTCGGCCGGCCAGTCCGTCGTCGGCGCGCCGAGCACGGCGGCCTCGGTCCGGGAGGCGACGGCCATCCGGCGGGCCCAGCTCCGGTAGTCGGCCCCGGCCTCGGAGACCTCCTGCTTCGGCTGCTCCAGGTAGGCGTCGTTGAAGACCCGGACCGCCTCCAGGTAGGCCAGTTGAGGCGCGGTCAGGCGGCTCCGGTCGGTGCGGACGGTGCCCCGGTGCTGGTCGTCGCGGTCCTCGAAGGCGCAGGTGGCGTAGCGCTCGCCGGCCGCCCAGTTGTTCGCGGTCGGGTAGAGGTAGACGTCGTCCATGCCGTCCGGGACGGCCCACTGGTCGAGCGCGTAGTCGTCCATGACCTTGCGGCACAGCCGGGCGGCCGACTCGCGGACCTCGCTCTCGCCCGGGTAGGCGCCGCTGCCCGTGGGGAACGGGACCGTTCCGGCCACCTCGCCGTGGTGCGGCTCGGCGCAGGCCACCCGGTTCACCCAGTACACCGTCTCGTCGCCGTCCGTGCCGGTCACCGATCCCCCGGCGGGGGAGTTGTAGCAGTCGCCGGTCTTGAGGTCGGACCAGTGGACGGAGCCGGCCGGCGCCTTCGGCGCGTGGGCGAACCGGCCGCCGCCGGCACCGCTGAAGTTCCCCGCTCCCAGCAGCAGCGAGAGCAGCAGCGTGCCGATCGTGCCCAGCACGACGCCGGCCACCGCCAGGCCGAACCCGCGCTCCTTGCGGCGGTTGATCTGGACCAGCGCCACGATGCCGAACACCAGGGCCACCGGCGCCACCATGACCAGACCGGTCACCAGGGAGCCGACCGCGAACCCGTTGGTGGGCGCCGGACCGGCGGGCTGCGGGTACGGCTGGTCGGGCCGGAAGCCGGCCTGGGCGGAGGGTGTGACGGAGGCCCAGCCTCCGGCGGGCAGCGGGTGCGGCGGCTGGGGCGGGGCCGCGGACGGCAGCGGGACGGGCTGCGGGTGCCCGACGACGGGCGGGGCGGGGGCGGCGAGGTCGGGGGCGGCCCAGGGGTCGGTGGGGGCGGGCGGCGGCACGGCGCCCGTGGGCGGGGCGGGCGCGACGGGGGCGGCGGGCACGACGGGGGCGGGCGCGACAGGGACGGGCTCGGGGTCCGCCGGGGTGGCCTCGGGCTCGAAGTGCACCGGGGCTGCCTCGGGCTCGTCGGCCTCCTTGCGGAAGTCCACCCGGGGGTCCTGACCCGTCGTCGGAGCCGCACCCGTCCCCGGGTCCGCCCCCGTCCCCGCGTCCGTGCCCGCGTCCGGCCCGGTCCGCGCGGGCGTCTCCGGCCCAGGGGCGGACGGCTCGGACTCAGGCTTGGACACGTGGACTCCCCCAACCCGCCGGGGCGGGCATCGGCTCGGCGTTCGGCACCATGGCACGGACCCCCTGACGGGCCCGATGTGAACGGTCGCGCGACTTTACCCGATCTTTCCGAACACCTGCCCGCCCCGGCCGGACCCCTGTCGGGCACTCAGCCGCGGGCCAGGACCTCGCCGTGCAGCATCGAGAACCAGCCGTCCTCCGCGGCGCTCCACTCCCGCCAGCCCGCCGCGATCCGCCGCAGTTCCTCCGGCTCCGCGTAGCCCCGCTCGACCGCCGTCCGGCCCAGCGCGGTGCCGGTGACCCGGTCCGCCCACATGCCGCCCCACCAGGCGCGCCGCTCGGGCGTCGCGTACGTCCAGGTGCCGGCGCTCGCGGTGACGTCCGCGAAACCCGCCGCGCGGGCCCAGGACAGCAGCCGTCGGCCCGCGTCCGGCTCACCGCCGTTGGCGCGGGCGGTGCGCCGGTACAACTCCAGCCAGCGGTCCAGCTCGGGCACTTCGGGGAACCAGGTCATCGAGGCGTAGTCGACGTCCCGGGCCGCCACCACCCCGCCGGGGGCCGTCACCCGCCGCATCTCGCGCAGCGCGGCCACCGGGTCGGCCACGTGCTGCAGCACCTGGTGGGCGTGCACGACGTCGAACCCGCCGTCCCGGAAGGGCAGTCGGTGCACATCGGCCTGCTCGAAGACCACATTGGACAGGCCGCGTGCGGCCACGTACCCGGCGGCCTGCTCCAGCACCTCGGCGGAGGTGTCCACCGCCACCACCCGGCCGTCCGGGCCGACCAGCTCGGCCAGGTCGGCGGTGATCGTGCCGGGTCCGCAGCCGATGTCCAACAGGGCCTGTCCCGGCCGCAGTTCGGCCAGCAGGTAGGCGGCCGAATCGGCGGCGGTGCGGGAGCGGTGCGAGCGCAGCACGGCCTCCTGGTGGCCGTGGGTGTAGACGGCGGAGGGCTGCGGTCCGGACATGGGATCCCCCTGGGGCGTGGTCGGCGTTCCGTTCTCCTCGACGGCTCGACGCTACTCCGCATCCCGCATGTCGAGAAGTTCCGTCTCACATTCCGGTCTATCGGCATCCGGCCCGCACCCGCTCGCCGTACCGTGGAGGCGCCCCCGACAGAACGGTCCCGCCCATGCCCGGCCAGCGCCCCTTCGTCCTGCTGAGCGCCGCCGTGTCGCTCGACGGCCACCTCGACGACGCCTCCCCCGAGCGGCTGCTGCTGTCCAACGCCGCCGACTTCGACCGGGTGGACGAGGAGCGCGCGGCCGCCGACGCGATCCTGGTCGGTGGCAACACCCTGCGCGCCGACAACCCGCGACTGCTGGTCAACGACCCCGCGCGCCGGACCGCCCGGCTGGCGGCGGGCCGGACGGAGTACCCGCTGAAGGTCACCCTCAGCGCGAGCGGCGACCTCGGCGCCGACCTGCGGTTCTGGCACACCGGCGGCGCCAAGCTCGCCTACACCACGGACGCCGGGGCGGCGGTCCTGCGCCCCCGGCTGGGCGGGCGGGCCGAGGTGGTCGCGCTCGGCGGCACGGTGGACCTCGGCGCGGTGCTGGACGACCTGGGCGCGCGCGGAGTGCGCCGGCTGATGGTCGAGGGCGGCGGGGGCGTGCACACCCAGTTCCTGGCCCTGGGGCTCGCGGACGAGCTGCAGCTGGCCGTCGCCCCGCTGCTGGTCGGCCAGGCCGAGGCGCCCCGGCTCGTCCGCCCGGCCGCCTTCCCCGGCGGCCCGGGCCGGCGGATGCGGCTGCTGGAGGCACGTACCGTGGGCGACGTCGTCCTGCTCAGGTACGCCCCGAAGGAGCCCGCGCCGTGAACCGCCCCGCGACCACCGACCTCGACCACCTGCGCCGGGCCGTCGAACTCTCCCGCCGCTGCCCGCCGTCCGAGACGGCCTTCTCGGTCGGCGCGGTGATCGTCGGCGCCGACGGCCGGGTACTGGCGGAGGGCTACAGCCGGGAGACGGACCCGCACGACCACGCCGAGGAGGCGGCCCTGGCCAAGCTCCCGGCCGACGACCCCCGGCTGCGCGGAGCGACCGTCTACAGCTCGCTGGAGCCCTGCGGGCAGCGCGCCTCACGGCCGGTGCCGTGCGCCCGCCGGCTGATCGCGGCGGGCGTGCCGCGGGTGGTGGTCGCCTGGCGCGAGCCGGACCTCTTCGTCACCGACTGCCAGGGCACCGCCCTGCTGGAGGCGGCCGGGGTCGAGGTGGTGGAGCTTCCGGAGCTGGCCGGGGAGGCCCGCACGGTCAACGCCCACCTGCTCGGTTGATCTTTTGTATCATCGAGGAACAAACAGCTGTCGTTCCGTTCCCGTCGAGGAGCCCCCCATGCCCGCCGCCCCCACCCGGCTGACCGCCCGCGCCCTCCTCCTGGACATGGACGGCACCCTGGTCAACTCCGACGCCGTGGTCGAACGCTGGTGGAGCCGTTGGGCCGTGCAGAACGGCCTGGACCCGGCCGAGGTGCTCTCCGTCGCCCACGGCCGCCAGGGCCACGCCACCATGGCCGCACTGCTGCCCGACCGTCCGGTCGAGGTCAACCTCGCCGAGAACGCGCGGATGCTCGACCACGAACGCGGCGACACCGACGGCGTCGTCCCGGTCCCCGGCGCCGCCGCCTTCCTCGTCTCGCTGGCCCGCCTCCCGCACGCCCTGGTGACCTCCGCCGACCAGCCGCTCGCCCGCGTCCGGATGGACGCCGCCGGACTGCCGCTGCCGCCCGTCCTGATCACCGCCGAGTCGGTCGGTGCCAGCAAGCCGGACCCGGAGGGCTTCCTCAAGGGCGCCGCCGCCCTCGGCTTCGCGCCCGCCGACTGCCTCGCCTTCGAGGACTCCGGCGCCGGCATCGCCGCCGCGAACGCGGCCGGCATCCGCGTCGTCGGCATCGGCCCCCGCGCCACCGCCCACCACCCGGACGCCCACGCCGACACCCTCACCGCGGTCACCGTCACGCCCGCCCCGGACGGCCTGCTCACCGTCACCGTCGGCTGACCACCCGCCGACGCCGGACCGCCCGCCCCCGTGCGCACGGGGGCGGGCGGTCCGGTCACGCATCAGCCGTCAGACGTTGAAGCGGAACTCCACCACGTCGCCGTCCTGCATGACGTACTCCTTGCCCTCGATGCGGGCCTTGCCCTTGGAGCGGGCCTCGGCGATCGAGCCGGACTCGACGAGGTCGGCGAAGGAGATCACCTCGGCCTTGATGAAGCCCTTCTGGAAGTCGGTGTGGATGACACCGGCGGCCTCGGGGGCGGTGGCGCCCTTCTTGATGGTCCAGGCCCGGGTCTCCTTGGGGCCGGCCGTCAGGTAGGTCTGCAGGCCGAGGGTGTCGAAGCCGACCCGGGCGAGGGTGGCGAGGCCGGGCTCCTCCTGGCCCATGGACTGGAGGAGTTCGAGGGCCTCGGCGTCGTCCAGCTCGATCAGCTCGGACTCGATCTTGGCGTTGAGGAAGATCGCCTCGGCCGGGGCGACCAGCTCGCGCTGGGCGTTCTTGAAGTCCTCGTCGGCCAGCTCGTCCTCGTCGACGTTGAAGACGTAGAGGAAGGGCTTGGCGGTCAGCAGGTGGAGCTCGCGGATCGGGGCGGTGTCGAAGCCGGCCTCGAAGAGGGTCTTGCCGGTCTCCAGGATCGCCTGCGCGGCCTCGGCGGCGGCCAGCACCGGGGCGGTGTCCTTCTTGAGGCGCGCCTCCTTCTGCAGCCGCGGCAGGACCTTCTCGATGGTCTGGAGGTCGGCCAGGATCAGCTCGGTGTGGATGGTCTCGATGTCGTCCTTGGGCGACACCTTGCCGTCCACGTGCACCACGTCCGGGTCGGTGAAGGCGCGCACGACCTGGCAGATCGCGTCCGACTCGCGGATGTTGGCGAGGAACTTGTTGCCCAGGCCCTCGCCCTCGCTCGCGCCGCGCACGATGCCAGCGATGTCGACGAAGTCGACGGTGGCCGGGAGGATGCGCTGGGAGCCGAAGATCTCGGCGAGCTTGGCCAGCCGCTCGTCCGGGACGCCGACCACGCCCACGTTCGGCTCGATGGTGGCGAACGGGTAGTTGGCCGCCAGCACGTCGTTCTTGGTCAGGGCGTTGAACAGGG
The DNA here is from genome assembly GCF_055600605.1 of Kitasatospora sp. NPDC038210. NCBI lineage: Bacteria > Bacillati > Actinomycetota > Actinomycetes > Kitasatosporales > Streptomycetaceae > Kitasatospora > Kitasatospora sp. NPDC038210. Next base: position 411,121 of record NZ_JBVJYK010000006.1, read on the forward strand.
TCGACTTGCCGACGTTCGGCAGGCCGACGATTCCGATCGTGAGCGACATGAAGCGCAGTCCCGTGGGCTTGGAGGAGTTGGGTCGGCACCGTACGGGCCGACCCCCAAGTCTACGGGCAGCGCCCGCGCTGCCTCACGCCTCGGTCGACGCCGCCCGGGGCTCCAGGAACTCCAGCCGGTTGCCCAGCGTGTCGGCGCTGTGGAAGCGCCGGTGGCCGGGCAGGTTGTCGTCCCAGAGCACCTCGTGGCCGTGCGCGGCGAGGCGCTCGGCCAGTGCGTCCAGCGAGTTCACCAGGATCCCGGGGTGCCCCTTGCGGGACGGGCGGAAGTCCGGGGTCACGCCCAGGTGCACCTCGACGCCACCGCCGCGGAACCAGCAGCCGCCGCGGGCGGCGAGCACCGGCGGCTTCTCCAGCTCGGTCATGTCGAGCACACCGGACCAGAACGCGCGGCACTCGTCCTCGGCGCCGGCCGGGATGTCGAGCTGGACGTGGTCGAGCCGTTCGAACGTGAAACCGGTCATGTGAACCCCCGTGAGACGATCCGATGATCATTCTGTGTCGGCTCGGCCCGGCAGGTCAGCCGCCCGATCGACGATCACATGACTAAGCCATCCGGAGACACGGGGCAAGACCTGAACGGTCCATTACACAGTGTGGCGATGATCGGACCGTACGTTGGGCGGGTGGAGCAGCGCATCCGAACCCAGCCGCCAGGGCCCAGACGCCGTCCGCCGAACGGCGCGGCCGCAGCCTCCGTCCCCGGTCCAGGCCGGGCTCCCGAGACGGCCGGGTCCGCCCCCGCCTCCCGACTACGGCCGGTGACCGGCCCCTCCGGACCCGCCCGCCCGGCCGGCCCGCGGCTGCGGCTGCCGCTACGCGGGCGCGGCGACGAGCAGCCGTACGGGCGGCGCCGGACCGGGCGGCCGACCCGGCTGACGGCCATCGGCGCCGGCGTGGTCGCCGTCCTGGCCACGCTCGCGGTGGCGGGCCTGGACCGGCTGCTCTTCGGCGACCTCGGCTGGCTGTTCGGCCTCGGCTACCTGGTGGTCTGCTTCCAGCTGGCCGTCCGGGTCCGCTACGTCGACCTGCTGGCCGCGCCGATCAGCGGGCCGATCGCCTTCGCCGCGGCCCTGCTGCTGCTCGCACCGGTCGGCTCCTCGGGCGTCACCGCCCAGGTGGTCTCGCTCGCGACCGGGCTGGCCCTGCGGGCCGGCTGGCTGTTCTCCGGCACCGGGCTCGCCGCGCTGATCGTGCTCGCGCGCTTCGTCGCCCAGCGCCGGTTCCACCGCTCCCGCTGAACCCGCTCCCGCCGGCCCCGGGGCGGGAGCGGCCGACCGGCGCTCGCATCGAACCGGCCTCAGCGGACCGGCCACAGCGGACCGGCCACAGCGGAGCGGCCCGGCGGACCGGCCTGACCACCCGGCGCGGGCCTCAGCCCGCCGCGCGGGCCGCCGCCATCGCGGCCCCGACGATGCCCGCGTCGTTGCGCAGCTCCGCGGGCACCACCCCCGCCTCGCGCTCCTTCAGCAGCGGCAGGAACTTCTCGTGCTTGCGGCTCACCCCGCCGCCGATCACGATCAGCTGCGGCGAGAACAGCATCTCCACCAGGTCCAGGTACTCGTCGACCCGCCCGGCCCACTGCGCCCAGTTCAGCCCGTGCCGCTCCTTGGCGGCCGAGGAGGCCCGCCGCTCGGCGTCCTTGCCGCGCAGTTCGAGGTGGCCCAGCTCGGTGTTGGGCACCAGCGCGCCGTCCACGAAGAGCGCGCTGCCGATGCCGGTGCCGAAGGTGAGCACCATGACGACGCCGGAGCGCCCGCGGCCCGCGCCGTGCGTGATCTCGGCGAGACCGGCCGCGTCGGCGTCGTTGAGGACGGTCGCCGGCAGGTCCAGCGCCTCGCGGAACAGGCCCTCGGCGTCCACGCCGATCCAGCCCTTGTCCACATTGGCCGCCGTCCTGGTCCGGCCGTCGACCACCACCCCGGGGAAGGTCAGCCCGACCGGGCCCCGGTGGTCGAAGTGGCGGACCACCTCGCACACGGCGGCGACCACGGCTTCGGGGGCGGACGGCTGCGGGGTGAGCACCTTGTACCGCTCCTCGGCGAGCGCGCCCCGGGCGAGGTCGACCGGTGCGCCCTTGATGCCCGAGCCGCCGATGTCCACGCCGAATACCGCCGTCATCACGTCCACCCTCCGCTGTCGCCGCGGACCCGCTTTGTCCACAGCCTGTGAACAAAGCTACGAGAGGGCGCACGGGCCCGCACCGCAAGGAGCGGCGGAGGCCGGCACCACGGAGAGCAGGACGCAGCGGGCAGGCCGCACAGCGAAGGACCCGGCACCCCACGAGGGGGTGCCGGGTCCTCCGGAAGCGTCAGAGCTTGCCGGCCGCCTCGGCGCGCAGGTCGCGGCGCAGCTCCTTGGGCAGCGAGAAGGTCAGGTGCTCCTCGGCGGTCTTGACGGTCTCGACCGTGTCGTAACCGCGCGCGGCCAGGAATTCGAGCACGCCCTCGACCAGGATCTCCGGGACGGAGGCGCCGCTGGTCAGGCCGACGGTGCCGACGCCCTCCAGCCACTCCTCGCGGATCTCCTCGGCGAAGTCCACCAGATGGGCGGCCTTGGCGCCGTACTCCAGGCCGACCTCGACCAGGCGGACCGAGTTGGAGGAGTTCTTGGAGCCGACCACGATCAGCAGGTCGGTCTCGGGGGCCATCTGCTTGACCGCGACCTGGCGGTTCTGGGTCGCGTAGCAGATGTCGTCGCTGGGCGGGCTGACCAGCGCCGGGAAGCGCTTCTTCAGCTCGCCGACGGTGGCCATGGTCTCGTCCACCGACAGGGTGGTCTGGGACAGCCAGACGACCCGGGACTCGTCCCGGACCTGCACGTTGGCGACGTCCTCGGCACCGTCCACCAGGTGGATCCGGTCCGGGGCCTCGCCCATGGTGCCGATGACCTCCTCGTGGCCCTCGTGGCCCACCAGCAGGATGTCGAAGCCCTCGTCGGCGAAGCGCACGGCCTCCTTGTGCACCTTGGTGACCAGGGGGCAGGTGGCGTCGATGGTGGCGAGCCTGCCGGCCCGCGCCTCGTCGTGGACGGACGGCGCGACGCCGTGCGCGGAGAAGACCACGATCGAGCCCTCGGGCACCTCCTCCGTCTCGTCGACGAAGATCGCGCCCTTCTTCTCCAGGGTCTGCACCACGTACTTGTTGTGGACGATCTGCTTGCGGACGTAGATGGGCGCCCCGTACTGCTCCAGGGCCTTCTCCACGGCGATCACGGCGCGGTCGACGCCCGCGCAGTAGCCCCGGGGGGCGGCGAGCAGGACACGGCGCGGCGCGGTGTTGGACATGGCTCCATCGTACGGGCGGCTGCGGGCGGCGCCGCCCGGGGCGGGGAGCCGCGCCGACAACAAGCATTTTCCGTACAGACCCGATCACAAGTGCTCAAATGTGGTGTCTATGAGCTCTGCGAGCGAGCAGGCGACGCCGAGCGGCCTGCGCCGCAGCCTGGGCGTCCGCGATCTGATGGTCTACGGGCTGCTGTTCATCGCCCCGATGGCCCCGGTCGGCGTGTTCGGCGTGCTGGACGCCAAGAGCCACGGGGCCGTCGCCACGGTGTACCTGGTCGCCACGGTGGCGATGGGCTTCACCGCCTTCTCGTACGCCCAGATGGTGCGCGCGGTGCCGCAGACCGGGTCGGTGTTCGCCTACGCCCGGGCCGGGCTGGGCGAGGGACCGGGGTTCATCGCCGGGTGGATGGCGATGCTCGACTACCTGCTGATCCCGGCGGTGGCCTACCTGTTCTCGGGGATCGCGCTGCATTCGCTGGTGCCGGGCGTCTCGCGCTGGGTGTGGACGGCGATCGCGGTCGTGGTGACCACCGCGCTCAACCTGGTCGGGGTGCGGACGGCGGCGGCGGTCGGCTTCGCGGTGCTCGCGATGGAGATCGCGGTGCTGCTGGTGTTCCTGGTGGCGGCCGTGGTGGCGCTGGCCCAGGACGGCGCCCGGCGGGGCTGGGACACCCCGTTCACCGCCGTCGGCGGCTTCTCGTCGGCCGCCGTGGTCGCGGCGGTGTCCGTCGCGGTGCTCTCCTACCTGGGCTTCGACGCGATCGCGACCTTCGTGGAGGAGGCGGTCGGCGCCTCGGAGGCGGTCGCCCGGGCGCTGCTCTGGTGCCTGGCGCTGGCCGGGGTGCTGTTCGTGACGCAGACCTACCTGGCGGCGCTGCTGGAGCCGCTGGGTCCGCAGCAGCTGGCGGCCGATCCGGTGGCGCAGGGCTCGGCCTTCTACGACACGGTCGAGAGCGGCATCGGGCACTGGCTGCACGTGCTGGTGGCGGCGAGCAAGGCGATCGGCGCGGCCTTCGCGGCCCTGGCCGGGCAGGCCGCGGCCGGGCGGCTGGTCTTCGCGATGGCCCGGGACGGACGGCTGCCGCGCGTGCTCGGCTCGGTCGACCCGGCCAGTGCGGTGCCGCGCCGGGCGCTGCTCGCGGCCGCGGTGATCACGATGGTGGCGGCGGTCTGGGCGGCGAACCGGGACGACGGCCTGGACCGGCTGACCTCGGTGGTGAACGTGGGCGCGCTGACCGCCTTCGCACTGCTGCAGGCCTCGGTGATCGGCTGGTACACCGTGCAGCACGGCTCGCGGGACCGGCTGCGGCACCTCGTCGTCCCGCTGCTGGGGATCGCCGTGATCGGCGCGGTGGTCTACGAGGCCTCGGCCACCGCCCAGCTGGTCGGGCTGGTCTGGCTGGCCGTCGGCCTGGTGGTGCTCGGAGTCCAGGGTTCGCCGGGCGGTGTCGGCAGGCGCCGCTAGCCTCGTCCCATGGCCAACACCAGCTCCCCCGAAGCCCCGCTCCCGGTCGGCAAGGTCTCCGCGCTGATCGGCGGCTGGATCGACCGGCTCGGCGCGGTGTGGGTGGAGGGGCAGATCACCCAGCTCAGCCGCCGCCCCGGGGCGGGCGTGGTCTTCCTGACCCTGCGGGACCCACAGGCGGACGTGTCGCTCACGGTGACCTGCTTCCGCTCGGTGTTCGACCAGGTCGCGGACGTCGTGCAGGAGGGCGCGCGGGTCGTCGTGCACGCCAAGCCGGAGTGGTACGCGGCGCGCGGGCAGCTGTCGATGCGCGCCTCGGAGATCCGGCCGGTGGGCCTGGGCGAGCTGCTGGCCCGGCTGGAGCAGCTGAAGCGGCGGCTCGCCGGGGAGGGCCTGTTCGCGGCCGAGCGCAAGCGGCCGCTGCCGTTCCTGCCGCAGTGCGTCGGGCTGGTCACCGGGCGCGGCTCGGCGGCCGAGCGGGACGTGCTGGAGAACGCCCGGCGGCGCTGGCCGGCCGTCCGCTTCGAGGTGCGCAACGTCCCGGTGCAGGGGGTCAGCGCGGTGGAGCGGGTGAGCGCGGCGGTGCGGGAGCTGGACGAGCACCCCGAGGTGGACGTGATCATCGTGGCCCGGGGCGGCGGCAGCGTGGAGGACCTGCTGCCGTTCTCGGACGAGGGCCTGGTGCGGCTGGTCGCGGCCGCCCGTACGCCGGTGGTCAGCGCGATCGGGCACGAGCCCGACCAGCCGCTGCTGGACTTCGTCGCCGACCTGCGCGCCTCCACGCCGACCGATGCCGCCAAACGGGTGGTTCCGGACGTCGGCGAGGAGCTGGCCAAGGTCCGCCAGCTGCGCGACCGCGCCCGCCGGCACGTGCTGGCCCGGGTCGAGCGCGAGCAGCACGGGCTGGACGGGCTGCGCAGCCGCCCGTCGCTGGCCGCCCCGCACCGGATGCTGGACGGACGCGGCCAGGAGGTGGAGGGCCTGCTGGAGCGGGCCCGGCGCACCCTGCGGCACCGGCTGGACCACGCGCAGAGCGACCTCGGGCACACCCTGGCCCGGGTGGTCGCGCTCTCCCCGGCGGCCACCCTGGAGCGCGGCTACGCGGTGCTCCAGCGGACGGACGGCACGGTGGTGACCGACCCGGCCCAGGTCGCGCCCGGCGAGGGGCTGCACGCCCGGGTCGCGGGCGGCGGCTTCCCGGTCACCGTGGCCGAGGAGGACTAGCGGTGTCCGTCCCACCCCCTACGCTGGCACGCATGGCAGAGCAGCAGGAGCAGCAGGACGCGGCGGCGGCCCCGAACCCGGACGACGCGCTGGGCTACGAGCACGCCCGGGACGCGCTGCTGGACGTGGTCCGGCAGCTGGAGAACGGCGGCACGTCGCTGGAGGAGTCGCTGGCCCTGTGGGAGCGCGGCGAGCAGCTGGCCAAGGTGTGCCAGCGCTGGCTGGACGGCGCCCGGGCCCGGTTGGACGCCGCGCTGGCGGCCGAAGAGGGCGGGGCCCCGGGCGGCGAGTGAGGCGGCCGGGGAGGGCGCGGCCCGGCAGGGGGCGTGAGGTGGATCACATGGGCTTGGGGAATCGTTGAAGATTCACCTATGTTGGAGGAAGTGACCGGCACGGCCGGTCACACCGACGAACCCCCTCCCGCATGAGGTGCAGAAGCATGACCACCGACGCCCTGGTACTCGACGCCGCCGCTCAGGACCTGCTGTTCCGCGAGGCCCGCACCGCGAACACCTTCACCGACGAGCCGGTCTCCGAGGAGCAGGTCCAGGCCATCTACGACCTGGTCAAGTTCGGCCCGACCGCGTTCAACCAGCAGCCGCTGCGCGTCGTCCTGGTCCGCTCGGCCGAGGGCCGCGAGCGCCTCGTCCAGCACATGGCGGACGGCAACAAGGCCAAGACCGCCGCCGCCCCGCTGGTCGCCGTCCTCGCCGTGGACAACGAGTTCCACGAGGAGCTGCCGACCCAGCTGCCGCACTTCCCGCAGGCCAAGGACATGTTCTTCTCGGAGCGCAGCGTCCGCGAGCAGTCCGCCACGCTGAACGGCGCCCTGCAGGCCGCCTACTTCATCATCGGCGTGCGCGCCGCCGGCCTGGCCGCGGGCCCGATGACCGGCTTCGACGCCGAGGGCATCAACAAGGAGTTCTTCGGCGACGGCGAGCACTCGGTGCTGGCCGTGGTCAACATCGGCAAGCCGGGCGAGGACGCCTGGTTCCCGCGTTCGCCGCGCCTGGCGTACGACGAGGTCGTCACCACGGTCTGACCGGCCCGCGCGAATGGGCCCCGCACCGGTTCGTCCGGTGCGGGGCCCTTCGGCGTTCGGGTGCGGGGCGGCGCTACTTGAGCGCCTGCGCCAGCTCGGCCAGCTCCTCGTAGGAGGCGGTGCCGGTGAGCACGGTCGTCCCCGAGCCGGTCTGCGCGGTCAGCGCGCGGGCCTTCTCGCCCTGGACCCGCTCCCAGGTGTGGCCGTCCACGTCGGAGGTGCCGTCCGGCTTGCCGCCGCGGACCTTGTCGGCGAGCAGCGAGTCGCGCGGCGCATCGCTCTGCTCGACCGCTGCGTACTGGCCGGACGGCGTCACGAAGCCCAGGTGCCAGGCGTTGCCCTTGCCGTTGCTCTGGTCGGCCGAGCGGTAGCTGACCGAGGTGGCCCGCCACTTGTCGGACAGCCCGTCCGGGGAGAGCAGCGGGTACGGCGCGGCACGCTTGGCGGTGGCCGCGGCCACCTTGTACTCGACCACGTGCACCGGATCGCCGTCGGCGTCGTGCGGGAGGAACAGGTACCCGATCCAGACGACGAAACCGACCGCCACCATCGACAGGACCATGTCCCGTACGGTCTGGCGACCCCTCATGCCCTTGCTCTCTGCAGCCACCCCCACATGGTGACTCATCCACACAACGACACGGCCACCCGGGGTGCCCACGTACGGGTGAACCGGGACGAAGCGGTGGTTTTCGCCTGAGCACGGCGACCCGCGCCACAGACAGTCATCTCGTGGGCAGATACGATCGCAGAACCCTCACCACGGCGTTCGACCAGGCAGTAGTCGGGCGCTCACTGGCCGTCGCGTACAGAGAGGTAACGACGATGACCACGCAGTACCCGCACCACCTTCCCAGCGCCCTGGAGGTCGCGCCCGAGGCTCCGGACCGGAACCTCGCGCTCGAACTCGTCCGGGTCACCGAGGCGGCCGCGATGGCCGCCGGCCGGTGGGTCGGCCGGGGCGACAAGAACGGCGCGGACGGCGCGGCCGTCAAGGCGATGCGCACCCTCGTCTCGACCGTCTCGATGAACGGCGTCGTCGTCATCGGCGAGGGCGAGAAGGACGAAGCCCCGATGCTCTACAACGGCGAGCGGGTCGGCGACGGCACCGGCGCCGAGTGCGACGTCGCGGTGGACCCGGTGGACGGCACCACCCTCACCGCCAAGGGCATGAACAACGCCGTGGCCGTGCTGGCCGTGGCCGACCGCGGCACCATGTTCGACCCCAGCGCCGTGTTCTACATGGACAAGCTGGTGGCCGGCCCGGAGGCCGCCGAGTTCGTCGACATCACCGCCCCGGCGGCGGTGAACATCCGCCGGGTCGCCAAGGCCAAGGGCAGCGCCGTCGAGGACGTCACCGTCGTCGTGCTCGACCGCCCGCGCCACGACGGCCTGGTCCGGGAGATCCGCGAGGCGGGCGCCCGGATCAAGTTCATCTCCGACGGCGACGTGGCCGGCGCGATCATGGCCGCCCGCGAGGGCACCGGGGTCGACCTGCTGATGGGCGTCGGCGGCACCCCGGAGGGCATCATCGCGGCCTGCGCGATGAAGTGCATGGGCGGCGTGATCCAGGGCCGGCTGTGGCCCAAGGACGACGCCGAGCGGCAGAAGGCCCTGGACGCCGGCCACGACCTGGACCGGGTGCTCACCACCGACGACCTGGTCAGCGGCGAGAACGTGTTCTTCGTCGCCACCGGCATCACCGACGGCGAACTGCTGCGCGGTGTGCACTACCGCTCGGAGACCGCCACCACCAGCTCGCTGGTGATGCGTTCCAAGAGCGGCACCATCCGCGAGATCAACTCCACCCACAAGCTCTCGAAGCTGCGGGCCTACAGCGCGATCGACTTCGACCGCGCCAACTGACGACCGGAAACGGCGCGTCCTGCGGACAGCAGGCAGCGGCCCCGGCGGAATCCCCCTCCGCCGGGGCCGCGGCACGTCCGGCCCCGGGCCCCCGGCCCCGCGGCGCCCGACTCCCGGGTCTTCGGCCCGCCGTCACCCGGCTATCCGGCGCCCGGCGGCCGCCGTCACCCGGGCCGCCTCGCGCAGCTCGCCGTCCCGGCGCCGCCGCCTGGCCAGCACCACCCGCCGCTCGGCGGCCGTCAGCCCGCCCCAGACGCCGTACGGCTCCGGCTGGGCCAGGGCGTGCTCGCGGCACTCCAGCAGCACCGGGCAGCGGGCACAGACCTGCTTGGCCTGCTCCTCGCGGGACAGCCGGGCCGCCGTGGGCTCCTTGGAGGGCGCGAAGAACAACCCCACCTCGTCCCGCCGGCACGCCGCGCCGGTGTGCCAGGGGTCGTCCTCGCCCGCGGGGGCACCCGTCGGGCCGCCCGGGGGCTGCGGCTGCGGGCGGACGCCGGGCCGGCGCTCCAGCAGCTGCGCGGCGGCGACTGGCGAGGTGGTGCGGGACTCGATCGGATGCAGCACGGCCGTACTCCTGACGAGGCTCTCGGACACGGGGAACCCCGCTCCCCTGCCCGGCTGCGAGCCCCCGCTGTCCAACCCCCGGAACGGCCGCTCGGCCGCCTCCGGTGCGCAGCCGTACAAGAAGCGATGTGCGGAAGGAACTACCCCGCCCGGCCGCGATTCATGCACACTGCACGCAAACGACTACGGAGTGCACCGGCCACAACGTCAAGCGCCCGACCGGGAGTTGGCTCCCGGTCGGGCGCTGTGCTGGTCAACAGTGGTTACTCGGTGCCGAGTTGGCGGCGAACCCACTCCTTGAGCTTCTTGCCCCGGCGCGGCTTGGCGGTGCAACCGCCGAACATCGCAAGGCCCTTGACCCGGACGACCGGAGCGTACGGGTCCGCGGCGGTCTGCTCGCGGACGTCGAAGCCGCCGAACAGGCCGACCCCGCCGCCCTGCAGGCTGACGTTCTCCGGCACCCGGACCTCGACCCCGCCGAACATCGCCATCACCACGATCTCGACCTCGGGCGACTCGAAGACCGCGTCGCTCAGGTCGATCTCCACCCCGCCGAACGCGGCGAAGGCCTTCAGGTGCGAACCCACCCGCCAGCGGCCCTTGCGGGACGCACCGCCGAAGATCGCCACCACCGCCGGCGACTCCTGCCGCGCGGGCGGCTGGGGCGCCGGGGCCGCCGCACCCAGCGGCTGCTTCTCGAAGGACAGCGGCCGGGCCGGCAGGTCCCGGGTCAGCGGCGCCAGGTCGCCGAAGGTCTTGGCGGCGTACGCGGCCTCGATGCGCTCCGCGTGCTCGTCCGCGTCCAGGCGCCCCTCGGCGTAGGCGTCGCGCAGTAGCTCCGCGATCTTCTCGCGGTCGGCGTCCGAGACGCGCATCTCCGCCTCCGCCGCCGGCGCGTGCGACGACTGCGGCTCGGCCCCGGGCTTCGCCTCCGGCCTTGGTTCGGGCTTGAGTTCGGACTTGGTCATCGGTACGGGCGCCGGCACCGGCTGCCCCGGATCGTCGTGCGACGGCGAGTTGTCCACGGGGCCAGCCTAGTCGCTCGCACTACTGCCCGAGTGAGCCCGGTCACGCAAGGCTGACCTGTCCGCAGGACGGCTCCGGCCGGGTCCTACCCTGGATGGTGCTTCGCCGACGCAGCCGGACCACTGGATAGCTAAGGACCGCCCCGATGGCTCCCACGCCAGACTTCGAGTACAGCGACCTGCTCCCCCTGGGCGCTGACCCGACCCCGTACCGCAAGCTCACCTCCGAGGGTGTCTCCACCGTCGAGGCGGGCGGTCGCACCTTCCTCCAGGTCGAGCCCGAGGCCCTGCGGCTGCTGACGGCCGAGGCGATGCACGACATCTCGCACTACCTGCGCCCCGCCCACCTCGCCCAGCTGCGCCGCATCCTGGACGACCCGGAGGCCAGCCCCAACGACCGCTTCGTCGCGCTCGACCTGCTGAAGAACGTCAACATCTCGGCCGGCGGCATCCTCCCGATGTGCCAGGACACCGGCACCGCGATCGTCATGGGCAAGCGCGGACAGAACGTGCTCACCCGGGGCGGCGACGAGTCCGCCATCGCGCGCGGCGTGTACGACGCGTACACCAAGCTCAACCTGCGCTACTCCCAGATGGCCCCGGTGACCATGTGGGACGAGAAGAACACCGGCAACAACCTGCCGGCCCAGATCGAGCTGTACGCCACCGACGGCGACGCGTACAAGTTCCTCTTCATGGCCAAGGGCGGCGGCTCCGCCAACAAGTCGTACCTGTACCAGGAGACCAAGGCCATCCTGAACGAGGCGAGCATGCTCTCGTTCCTGGAGCAGAAGATCCGCTCGCTCGGCACCGCGGCCTGCCCGCCGTACCACCTGGCCATCGTGATCGGCGGCACCAGCGCCGAGTTCGCGCTGAAGACCGCCAAGTACGCCTCGGCGCACTACCTGGACAACCTGCCGACCTCGGGCGACGCCAAGACCGGCCACGGCTTCCGCGACCTGGAGCTGGAGGCCAAGGTCACCGAGCTGACCCAGAAGATCGGCATCGGCGCCCAGTTCGGCGGCAAGTACTTCTGCCACGACGTGCGCGTGGTGCGCCTGCCGCGCCACGGCGCCTCGCTGCCGGTCGCCATGGCCGTCTCCTGCTCCGCCGACCGCCAGGCACTGGGCAAGATCACCGCCGAGGGCGTCTTCCTGGAGCAGCTGGAGACCGACCCGGCGAAGTACCTGCCGGACACCACCGACGAACACCTCGACGACGACGTGGTGCGCATCGACCTCGACCAGCCGATGTCCGCGATCCGCGCCGAGCTCTCCAAGTACCCGGTGAAGACCCGCCTCTCGCTCACCGGCACCCTGGTCGTCGCCCGCGACATCGCCCACGCCAAGATCAAGGAGCGCCTGGACGCCGGCGAGGGCATGCCCAAGTACCTGCAGGACCACCCGGTCTACTACGCGGGCCCGGCCAAGACCCCCGAGGGCTACGCCTCCGGCTCCTTCGGCCCCACCACGGCCGGCCGGATGGACTCCTACGTCGACCAGTTCCAGGCGGCCGGCGGCTCGATGGTCATGCTCGCCAAGGGCAACCGCAGCAAGCAGGTCACCGACGCGTGCGCCGAGCACGGCGGCTTCTACCTCGGCTCCATCGGCGGCCCGGCGGCCCGCCTCGCCCAGGACTGCATCAAGAAGGTCGAGGTGCTGGAGTACGCGGAGCTCGGCATGGAGGCCGTCTGGCGCATCGAGGTCGAGGACTTCCCGGCGTTCATCGTGGTGGACGACAAGGGCAACGACTTCTTCCGCGAGACCACGGAAGGCCCGCTGATCACCAACCTGCGGGTCCGCTCGAAGGAGTAGCCCGCACGCCCGGGGAATGACCCCGCACGCCCCCAGACCGCCCCGGCCGCCCTGCGACCGGGGCGGTCTTCTCGTGGCACGTGGTACGGAGGACTCGTACCATCACGGTACGGGGACACGGTACGCAGAGGACTACGACTCGTGGCAGGAGACGATCCACCTCCTGCCGCTCACCTGCCAACGCCCAGCGGCTCATGGCGGCCGTCGCCCGCGATCGGGCCGGTCAGGCCGGCGTCAGCCGGACCATGGAGGAGCTGGAATCCCTGGCGGGCGAGGTGTGAGGAGCGTCCACTTCGACCCGGACGCCTGGGAGGACTTCCTGTTCCGGCTGGCGTCGAACCGGAAGATGGCCCAGCGGATCACCCGCCTCATCGGCGAGATCCAGCGCGACCCGTTCGGTGGCACCGGGAAGCCCGAACCGCTGAAGGGCGACCTGGCCGGCTACTGGTCCCGCCGGATCGATGACGAGCACCGACTGGTGTACCGGGCCGACGAGAAGGAAGTGAAGGTCCTCAAGGCCCGCTACCACTACCAGTAGCAGCAGCCGGGCGGCAGGCGCTCACGCGTCGAAGTCGTACTCCAGGACGTAGGAGGCGGCGTCCAGGATCATCTCGTTGAGCTCGACCACCTGGCCCTCGTCGGCGAAGGCGGTGCGGCAGATCAGGATCACCGGGGTGCCGGCGGACAGCTCCAGGCGGGTGGACTCCTCCCCGCTGGGCATCCGGGAGCGGACCTCCTCGCGGAAGTGCACGGGCTTGGCGCCGATCTCGGCCAGCCGGGCGTAGGTGCCGCCGGGGCCGGTGTCCTCGCGGGTGATCGCGGTACCGGCGACCAGACCGGCGGGCAGGTAGGAGGTGGAGAGCAGCACCGGCTTGCCGTCCAGCACGAAGCGGCGGTTCCGTACGCACATCGCGGCGCCCGGGTCCACGCCGAGCACCCGGGAGACGTGCTCGGGTGCGCCCCGCTCGGTGACGGACACCTGGTCGACCACCAGGCTGCGGTTGTCGATGTCGGCCGACCATATCGACCGGCCGGACCCCCACTGCCCCTGCGCCAGCCGCTGGATGCCGCGCCGGCGCAGCGGCCGGAAGTCCCGCACGAACACCCCGGCGCCGCGGCGCGCCTCGGCGATGCCCTCGCTCTGCAGCACGCCCAGTGCCTGGCGGGCGGTCATCCGGGCCACGCCGTACTCGTCCATGAGGTCGTTCTCGCCGGGCAGGCGGTCGCCCGCGCGGTACCGGCCGGTGTCGATGGCCGCCTTCAGCGCGTCGGCGATCCGCTGGTACTTGGGCTGCTTGTCGCCACTGCTGCCGGTCATCGCCGCTCCCTCTGCCTCGGACAAATCGTAGGCGCGCCCGCGGCCGCTAGTAAGCCGATACGACCGTTGACATCTCTAGAGATATTAGCTTCTCTAGAGATGCTGGCCAGTCGCCTACCGAGCGAGGAGCACAGCGGTGAGCATCCGACAGCGCAACGCCCCGGCCTACCGACCGCACGTGGGTGAACTCGTCCTCGACCGGAGGACCGGACGCACCGGCATCTACATGGACACCATCGGCGGCGAGCACTACCTGCGCCCCGAGGGCGGCGGCCTCGAATGGGCCGCCGAACCGCACCACGTCTCGCCCGTTCCCGGGCCCCTCGATTCGGCTGAATGACTTCGCCTCCGGTAATTCCGGCGAAATCCCCGCGAACAGTTACATTCCGGACCCTGCTATCCCACCGGTGAATCCGGAATTCCGGAACGCCCGCGCACACCGCCGGGCACGTTACGGATGACACCGGTCACCATGCGTGCACCGGGAACGGGAATCGGCCACCGGCGCACCGGCGCACGAACTGGCGTGCACATAACCGACAGCGCCCCCGCGCCCGGACGGGGGCACGGGGGCACTCGGACCGCGCGGGTTACGGGTGGCCGGAGATCATGCCCTCCGGCTCGTAGACCTCGCCCGACTTGTCGGTGGCCGGCGTGGTGGGCTCCACCACGTGGTCGGCCTCGTCACCGAAGAAGTCGTTCTCGATCGCGTTCTTCTGCGCGTCCGTCGGCGCGGTGTACTCGGTCGGGTTCGAGGACGCGGCCACCGCGCCCTCGACAGCCTTGCCCGCCTCCACAGCGGCTGCCGGGGCGTCGGTCTTCGCCTCGTTCTCGGGCGTCGACGCCACCGGGGTCTCGCTCTGGTCGTTGGCCATTGGGCGGCCGCCTTTCGGTCATCAATTGTGTCCAGCCCGACCTCCGTGGCGCGGGCGCCGGGACAGTATCGTAGGGTTGATTAAATGTCCGATAAACATCGTGCGACTTGCGGCGCCGTCCGGCAGAGTCAGGCGCCCGCCTAAGCTGAAGCACCGCGGCGGACCGCCGAGCGCCCTTTCACGGAATCGACACCACAGGCCATCGGGGGACTTCATGGAGTTTCGGGAGACGCCGCAGGGCCCTGCGCTGCGCTTCCAAGTCCTCGGTCCGGTTCAGGCCTGGCTCGACGGAAAGCCCCTCTCCCTCGGCTCCCCCCAGCAGCAGGCGGTTCTGACCACCCTTCTGCTGCACTCCGGCCGCCCGGTCACCACGCAAGACCTGGTCGACTCCCTCTGGGGCGACCGGCCTCCGGCCCAGGCCGTGGCGGCGCTCCGCACCTACATCTCCCGCCTGCGCTCCGTCATCGAGCCCCGGCGGGAGGTGCGCCGCCCCGCCGAACTCCTGGTCTCGGTCGCCGACGGCTACGCGCTGCGCGTCCCGGGCGAGGCGCTCGACCTGACGGTCTTCGAGCGGCTCTCCTCCGAGGCCTCGGCCGCCCGCACGACGGGCGACAAGCACGAAGCGCACCAGTTGCTGACGCAGGCGCTGGCCCTGTTCAGCGGTCGACCCCTCACCGGCATTCCGGGCCCCTACGCCGACGCCCAGCGGCTGCGACTGGGAGAACGCCAGGTGGCGGCCTCGGAGGAGCTGTGCACCGTCGCCCTCGACATCGGCCTGCACGCGGAGGTCGTCGGCGAGCTCAACACCCTGACGGCCGAACACCCGCTGCGCGAACGGCTGCGCGAGCTGCTGATGCTGGCGCTGTACCGCTGCGGGCGCCAGGCCGAGGCGCTCGGCGTCTACACCGACACCCGCAAGCTGCTGATCGAGGAGCTCGGGGTCGAGCCGGGTGCGGGCCTGTCCGCGATCCACACCCGCATCCTGGCGGCCGATCCCGATCTCGTCCTTCCGGCCGCACCCGCCCCCGCGCCCCGCGAGGAGGGTCCGGCCGCTCCGCCGGCTCCGGCCCAACTGCCCGCTGACGTCTCGGACTTCAGCGGTCGAACGGAACTGGTGGGCGACCTCTCCACCGTCCTGATGAACGCCACCGGCCAGGCCGTGGTGGTCACCTCCCTGGCCGGAATCGGCGGCGTCGGGAAGACCACCCTCGCGGTGCACGTCGCCCACCGCGTCCGCGCCGAGTTCCCGGACGGCCAGCTGTACGTCGACCTGCGCGGGGCCGGCGCCTCGCCCGCCGACCCGGTCGTCGTCCTCGGCGACTTCCTGCACGCGCTCGGTGTCACCGAGAACCCCGACTCGCTCGAACAGCGCGCCGCCCTCTACCGCTCGCTGCTCGCCAACCGGCGGATGCTCATCCTGCTCGACAACGCGCGGGACGCCGACCAGATCCGACCGCTGATCCCCGGCGTCTCCGGCTGCGCCGTACTCGCCACCAGTCGCTCCCGGCTGGCCGGTATCCCGGGCGCCCAGCTGTTCGACGTGGAGGAGCTGACCCCGGACGAGGCGCTGGCGCTCTTCTCGGCCATCGTCGGCGAGCAGCGGGTCGCCGCCGAGCCGGAAGCGGCCATGAAGGTGGTCGCGGCCTGCGGCTTCCTGCCGCTCGCCGTCCGCATCGCCGCCGCCCGGCTGGCCAGCCGACCGCGCTGGAGCGTCTCCGACCTGGCCCGCCGGTTAGCGGACCAGCGCCGGCGGCTGGACGAACTCCAACTCGGCAACCTCGCCGTGGAGACCACCATCGGGCTCGGCTACGGACAGCTGTCCACCGACGAGGCCCGCGCCTTTCGACTCCTCGCCCTGATCGACTCCCCCGACATCCCGCTGGCGGCCGCCGCGGCGCTGCTCGGCGTGGACGAGTACACCGCCGAAGACCTCGCGGAGGCGCTGGTCGAGGCGAACATGCTGGAGTGCTTCACCCCGGGCCGCTACCGCTACCACGACCTGCTCCGGCTGTACGCCCAGCGGCAGAACGAGCGGATCGGGGACGCCGCGGAGCAGGAACGGGCGGTGCTGCGGCTGCTCGACCTGCTCGTTCCGACCGTCCGCAACGCGGCCCAGGTCATCGAGCCCGACGACCGGCTCCCGGAACCGCTCAATCCGTTGAGTTCATCAGGCCTGGACCTGCCGACGAGCCAGGACGCGCGGCAGTGGCTCCGGACCGAGATCACCTTCCTGCTCAGCACGGTCGAGGCGGCCGTCCGAGGGCCGGGCTTCGTCCTGCGACCGGCCGTCGACCTGCTGATCGTCCTGAACAGCCTGGTCGGGGATCCGACCCACGGCTCCCGCGTGCGCCGCTCCCTGGAGACCGCCGAACAGAATGCCGCTGCCTCCGGGGACTCCGCCGCGCTCGCCCGGGTGCACTTCGCCTTCGGGACGCTCCAGTCGATCACCAATGACTTCCAGGGCGCCGAACGGTCGCTCCGGAACAGCCTGAGCCTTCAGGGTGCCGAGGAGATGACCATTCTGCGGTCGGCGACGACGAACGATCTGGGCATCATCCTCAGCCTGACGAACCGCCCCGCCGAGGCCATCTCGTTCTTCGAGCAGGCCCTCGCCATCAGCCGGGTGGTGCGCGTCCCGATCAACGAGGCCCGGCTGCTCGGCAACATGGCCCGGGCGCAACTGAGACTGGGCGACACCGAGACGGCGGTGCGCTCGGTCATCGAAGCGGTCACGACGGCCCGGACGTCGAGGAACGGCCCGTGCCTCGCCGACACCCTCTACCAAACGGGCGTGGTGCTCTCCTCCACCAATGAGCCGGGAGCAGCCGTCGAGTACCTGCGCGAGGCGCACCAGCTGTTCCAGTCCCACCAGAACCCCCTCTGGGAGGGCTACACCCTGGCCCGCCTCGCCTCCGCCCTGCTCGCCGCCGGGCAGCACGCCGACGCCGCCGAGGCGGCCGGCGAGTCGCTCGCGATCGGCCAGGAGATGGACTCCGCCTACTGCCAGGGCCTGGCCAACGCCGCGCTGGGCGAGGCGTTGCTCGCCCTCGCCCAGCCCGCTCGCGGGCTCGCGTGCCTCCGGGAGGCGCACGCGATCTTCACGCGGCTCGGTGTGCCGGAGGCCTCCCCCGTGGCGGACCTCATCGCCCAGCAGCACACCGAGCCCTTCTCTCCCCCCGCGCCGTAAGGCCTCCGCTCCCCACGGAGAACCTCCCCCGATCCGCGCGTCGGCGCTCCCGCAGCCCCCCGGCTGCGGGAGCGCCCTCAACGCTTCCCCGGCGCTGGACTCCACTGTGCACCGGACCGATTGACGTTCGATAAACGACCGACAGTCTGCCTGCGGACCGGAGAAACCGCAGGTCAGAGGTGCCAACCCCGGCGCGCCCTACGGCGTGCGGGGTCCGGCACACCACCCCTGCCCGCACCGTCGTGCTTCCGCAACCCCGGCCACATCGACCCAAGCGCGACGAGTTGGCCGGAAAGGGACCCCACGACGCAGTGATCACGCATATTCTCAGATGCCAGTACGCACACGAGTGTCTGCCGCAGAGCGGGTCTGGGTGCAGTCGTCTCTGTGCTGCGGGGAGCGTGACACACCGCCACCGGCAGCGGCCCGCGGGGCCGCAGAGGAGCCGACCGGAGGCCACGGGTGGAAGGGTGCCTCTCAACGTGACGACCGGACAGATATCGGACGCGTTCCCCGTCGGCGAGGACGCGGGGGACGACGAACCCGAGGTACGACGGCGCCGCGCGGCCCGGGCCCTGCAGGCGGTCGCCTTCGACACCATCGGCGCGGGGTACGGCGATGCGTTCCCCGCCAAGGACGGGCAGCTGGCCTGCGGCCGGCGGCTGCTCGCCGAGCTCGAACCCGGCGCCCGGGTCCTGGACGTGGGCTGCGGCACCGGCGAGCCGACCGTCCGCCAGCTGACCGGGGCCGGGCTGCGGGTGACCGGCGTGGACCTCTCCGACGTGATGCTCTCCCTGGCCCGGCGGGCGGCGTTCCCCGGCTCGTTCCCGCCGGTGTTCCATCGGATCGACCTGTACGATCTGGCCACCGCGCGCGCCGACCGGGTCTGGAACGTCCCCGGGCTCGGCCCCGACGGCCACGGCGCCTTCGCCGCCGTCACCGCCTTCTTCTCGCTGATCCTGCTGCCGCAGGACGAGATCCCCACCGTTCTCCGACGCCTGCGCGAACTCCTGCGGCCGGGCGGACTGCTGGCGCTCGGTATGGTCGAGGCGGACCTGGATCACGTTCCACTTCCGTTCCTTGGCAGAGAGCTGCGGATCAGTGGGTATCTGAGGGAGGATCTGGAGCGGGTTCTGGTCGCGGCCGGCTTCGCCGTCGAGGAGTGTTCGGGGCATCCGTACGCGCCGGCCAGTACCTCGCTGCCGCCGGAGGAACAGCTGTTCCTGTGCTGTCGACGCGTCGGCTGACCGACCGATCGACCGGAACACCCACCCACGGAAAACCCACCGACCACACAGAATCCAGGACAGGCAGCCGTGCGCGACCAGCTCAAGACCGAGGCGGAGCAGCCGCCCGCCGTCCCGGGCCAGCGCCGCCAGGTCCCGGCCCGGGCGCAGGCCCCGACGAGGACGCCGGCCGCGCGGCCGGAGCGCGCCGACGTGGCGGACCGCCTCGCGTACCTCGACTCGGCGACCCGGCGGATCAACAGCGCCCTCGACCTGGCCGCGACGCTGCGCAACATCGGCCGGGTGCTGGTCCCGACCCTGGCCGACGCCGCCGTGGTCCACCTCCGCGACCCGCTGCCCAACGTCGAACGCGAGCCCGGCTTCCCGGAGGAGCTGCGGATCCACCACAGCACCGGCACCCGGATCGGCCGCCGCGGCCGCCCGGGCGGCTTCGACGACCGGCGCCGCTCCCGCTACGGCGCCCGCTCGACGGCCGACAGCGGCCCGGCCACCCCGGTGACCCGCGGCGGGGCGCTCGCGCACGCCCTGCTGAGCCGTCGCCCCGCCGAAGCGGCCGTCCTCGGCACGCCCGGCGCCGAGCGCACCGAGGTGCTGCTGCGCGAGCTGTACGGCACCCGCGGGGTGGCGCGGCTGGCCGCGGGCACCTCCGTGGTCGCCCTGCCGCTGCGCGGCCGCAAGGCCGTCCTCGGACTGCTGGTGCTGATCCGCCGCCCTCCCGAACGCACCGGCCGCCCGGTCTTCGACGCCGCGGACACCGCGACCGCGGCGCACCTCGCCACCCAGGCCGGGCTGGCCGTGGACACCGCCCTGCGGTACGCCCGCGAGTGGGAGATAGCCAACGAACTCCAGCGCAGCATGCTGCCGTTGCGCCTGCCGCAGCCGCACGGGGTCCGGATCGCCCAGCGCTACCTGCCCGGCGAGCGCGGCGCGCAGGTCGGCGGCGACTGGTACGACGCCGTGCCGCTGCCCGGGAACCGGGTCGCCCTGATCGTCGGCGACGTGATGGGCCACTCGCTCACCTCGGCCGCCATCATGGGCCAACTGCGCACCAGCGCGCAGACCTTGGCCGCCCTCGACCTGCCGCCGCACGAGGTGCTCTACCACCTGGACGAGCAGGCCCAGCGGCTCGGCCGCGAACAGCACCTGGCCACCTGCGTGTACGCGGTCTACGACCCGATCGCCAACCGGGTGGTGCTGGCCAACGCCGGGCACGTCCCGCCGGTGCTGGTCCGCCCGGACGGGTCGGCCGAGCTGGTGGAACTGGACTCCGGGGCGCCGATCGGGGTCGGCGGGGTGGACTTCAACTCGGTGGAGCTGCCCGCGCCGCCCGGCTCGGCGCTGCTGCTGTTCACCGACGGCCTGGTGGAGACCCGCACCCGCCCGATCAGCGACGGCCTGGAGGTGCTGCGCGCCCGGATCGCCGCCGCCCGCTGGCAGTCCCCCGAGCAGCTGTGCATGGAGGCGCTGCGGATCCTGCCGCCCGGCGACCGCGGGGACGACATCGCCCTGCTCGGCGCCTGCTTCGACGGCATCCCGGCCGGGGACGTCGCGCACTGGTACCTGCAGCCGCGCAACGAGACGCCCGGCCGGGCGCGCCGACTTGCCGCGCACACCCTGCGCCGCTGGGGGCTGGACGAACTCAGCGAGGCGACCGCGCTGATGGTCAGCGAGCTGGTGACCAACGCCGTCCAGCACGCGACCCGGCCGATCACCCTGAGCCTGGTGCGCACCACCCGGCTGCGCTGCGAGGTCGGCGACGACAGCCCGCTGCTGCCGCGCCCGCGCCGGGCCGGCCCGGAGGACGAGCGCGGGCGCGGGCTGCAGATAGTGGCGAGGTGCGCGGACCGCTGGGGCGCGACCCGGCTGGGCACCGGCAAGGTGGTCTGGTTCGAGCAGCGGCTGCCGCAGCCGTAGGCCGCCCGACGGCCGTGCCCGACGGGACACGCGCCGGCGCCCGGCGGAAGTGATCCCACCGGGCGCCGCTCGGACACCTCCCGGGCGCCTCCCGGGCGCCCTCGACCGGGGTGTTCAGACCCCGACCGGCTCCTTCGCCGGCTGCTCCTGCAGCCGCGCGATCAGCTGCTCGCCCTCCATGTCCACCCTCGGCACGACCTTCTCCAGCGGCTTCGGGAACCACCAGGCGGCCCGGCCGAACAGCGCCATCGCGGCCGGCACCAGCGCCATCCGCACCACGAAGGCGTCCACCAGCACGCCCGTCGCGAGGGCGAACCCGATCGGCTGGACGATCGGGTCGTGGCCGAAGACGAAGGCCCCGAAGACCGAGATCATGATCAGCGCGGCCGCCGTCACCACCCGGGCACCGCCCTTGACCCCGCCCACGACCGCCTCGCGCGGCGCCTTGCCGTGGACGTGCTGCTCCTTCATCCCGGAGACCAGGAACAGCTCGTAGTCCATCGCCAGCCCGAACAGCACCCCGATCAGCAGGATCGGCACGAAGCTGACCACCGGGCCGACCTTCGGCACGTCGATCACGCCGTCCAGCCAGCCCCACTGGTAGACCGCGACCACCGCACCGAGCGAGGCGCCGATGCTGAGCAGGAAGCCGAGCACCGCCTTGAGCGGCACGAGCACCGAGCGGAACGCCAGCGCGAGCAGCACCAGCGCGATGCCGACGATCACGGCGACGAACGGGGGCAGGGCCTGGCCGAGCTTGGTGGAGACGTCGATGTTGGCGGCGGCGGTGCCGGTGACGGCGATGTCCGCGCCGGTGGCGGACTTCAGCTCGGCGCGCTGCCCGCGGATCTCGTCGACCAGCGCCTTGGTGCCCTCGTCGTCCGGTCCGGTCCGCGGGATGACGGGCACCAGCGCGGTCCGGCCGCTCGGCTCGACCTGCGGCGGCAGCAGCGTCCGGACGCCCTCCAGGCTCTGCAGCCTGCCCGCCACGCCCTGCACCGCCTGCTCGGGGTGCGGCGCGCCCTGGGCGTCCACGACCACCACCAGGGGCGCGTTGAAGCCGGGCCCGAAGCTGTCGCTGACCAGGTCGTACGCCTTGCGCGCGTCCGTCCCGACGGCCTGCGAGCCGCCGCCCGGCAGGCCGAGGTCCAGACTCGCCGCGGGCACCGCCATGACGCCCAGCCCGGCCAGGCCCACGAGCAGGACGGGCAGCGGCCGGCGGACCACGAAGCGGGCCCAGCGCTCGCCCACGGTGGTCCTGCCGGAGGTGCGCAGGGCCCGCTTCCAGACCGGCAGCCGGTCGACGGCGCGGCCGACGAAGCCCAGCACCGCGGGCAGCAGCGTGATCGCGACCAGGACGGCCACCACGACGGCGCCGGAGGCGGCCAGGCCCATCACGGTGAGGAACGGGACGCCCGCGACGGCGAGCCCGGCGAGCGCGACGACCACGGTCAGGCCGGCGAAGACGACGGCGCTTCCGGCGGTCGCGGTGGCACGGGCGGCGGCCTCCTCCGGCTCCAGTCCCTCGTCCAGGTGGCGCCGGTGACGGAACAGGATGAACAGCGCGTAGTCGATGCCGACCGCGAGGCCGACCATCAGGGCCAGCACCGGTGCGGTGGTGATGATCTGGAACGAGCCGGTGAGCGCCAGCAGTCCGGCCATCGCCACGGCGACACCGACCAGCGCGGTCAGCAGCGGCAGTCCGGCCGCGACCAGCGTGCCCAGGGTGATCACCAGCACCACCCCGGCCACCACCAGGCCGATCGACTCGGAGCCGCCCTCGATCTGGGCGAACTTGTTGTACGCGTCGCCGCCGAAGGCCACGTCCAGCCCGGCCGCGCGGGCCGGTTCGGCCGCCGCCCGGACCGCGTCGCGCTGCTGGTCGGTGACGTCGGCGAGCTTGTGGTCGAAGGAGACCAGGGCGATCGTCACCCGGCCGTCGGGCGAGACGGCGCCGGTCGCGTACGGGTCGGGCACCGCAGCCACACCGGGCACGTGGGCGATCCGGTCGACGGCCGCGCCGACCGCCGCGGCCGCCTCGGGCGCGGTGGCACCGCCGGGCGCGGGGGCGGCGAAGACGACCTGAGCGGATGCGTGACCCTGCGCCGGGAAGGTCTCCTTGATCCGGTCCAGCGTCGTCTGCGCTTCGGTGCCGGGCACCTTGAACTCGTCGCTGGTCTTGCCGGCGAACGCCCCCGCGGCCCCGCCGACCGCGATCAGCACGGCGATCCAGACGGCCAGGACGGCACGCCTTCGGCGGAAGCAGAAACGGCCCAGTCGGTACAGGTACGTGGCCATGGGTGGTCCCTCGGAGTCGGTCAGGGCAGGTCTCGCTCCACCGTACGCGCAACCTTGTCGCGTGACAAAGTCGGTCGACAGATGCATGCGACCGAATCACCTGACACAGTTGGCCGACCATGGCGATACCCTGGCTGGATGGCACATGTCCCCGCCTCCGAACGCCGCCCGCAGCTGGTCCAGGCCGCCATCGACCTGATGGCCCGGGAGGGGATCGCCGCCGGCAGCACCCGCGCGATCGCGGCCGAACTGGGCGTGGCACAGGCGACGGTGCACTACACCTTCGGCACCAAGAAGGACCTCTACCGGGCGGTGATCGAGCAGCTGACCGCCGAGTTCATCGGCTACGTCCGCGACGCCTACCCCGGCGACGGCTCCTTCACCGAGCAGGTCAGGACGCTGGTCCACGCGCTCTGGGAGAGCTCGACCGGCCCGGACGGCCGCTGCCAACTCCTCACCGAGTTCTCGGCGCTGGCGATGCGCGACCCCGACCTGCAGGAGATCATGCGGGGGCTCCAGCAGGAGAGCGAGGGCACCGCAACCGAGATGATCACCGCGCTCGCCGCGGCGCACGGCCTGCAACTCGCCACGCCCGCCGACGAGATCGCCGTCCACTTCCTGACCGGGTTCCACGGCCTGACCGACCGTTACCTGTCGCTGCGCGCCCCCGGCGAGCAGCCCGGCCCGGACACCCTGCGGGCGCTGGACGTCCTGGTGGCCACCGCGGTCGGGCTCTGCCTGGGCACGCCCGCCGACCTCTAGGAGCTCGCGGGCCGGCCGCGAGCTCGCGGCCGCTCGGGGCCCCACGGCCGGCAGGCAGCTCACGGCCGACCGGGAATCCACGGACAGTCAGGGACCCACGGCCGGCCGGGACTCGGGAACCGGGAGTCCGGGCCCCTCCGCTCAGGAACCGATGATCCGGACCGGCAGTTCGACCAGCACCTCGCGCAGCGCCGCCGCGAAGCGCTCGTACTCGTCGCCGCGGGCCGAGCCCGGACGGACGGCCAGACCGATGCGGCGGCCGGGCGCCGGGGCGGCGAAGCGGACGGCGGCGAGCCGGTCGGTGCGCCCGGCCTCGACGTCCAGCGCGGTGGCGGGCAGCAGGGTCACCCCGAGGCCGCCGGCGACCAGCTGGACCAGCGTGGACAGCCCGGCCGCACGGGTGGTCGAGCCCGCCGGGTCGGCGCCGACCTCGCGGCAGATGTCCAGCGCCTGGTCGCGCAGGCAGTGGCCCTCCTCCAGCAGCAGCACGTCCAGGTCGAGCAGCACGTCGCGCGGGACGTCGACCCGCCCGGCGAGCGGATGGTCGGTCGGCGTGATCAGGACGAAGTCCTCGTCGAAGAGCGGGATGTCCAGGGTCGGGGAGGCCCCGCCAGCCGGGAGCGCGAGCAGCAGGACGTCCAGGCGCCCCGAGGCCAGGCCCTCCAGCAGCGAGGGGGTGCGCTCCTCGTGGACGTGCGGCTCCAGCTCCGGGAAGCGGTCGCGGACCAGCCGCAGCACGGTGGGCAGCAGGTAGGGCGCGACGGTCGGGATGACGCCGAGGTGCAACGGCCCGGTGAACGGGCGGCGGGCGGCCTCGACCTCCTCGGTGAGCGCCTGCAGCGAGGCGAGCACCCGACGGGCGTGCTGGTGCACCCGCTCCCCCAGCGGCGTGACGATCACCCTGCGCGTCGTACGCTCGACCAGCTGCGCGCCCAGCGACTCCTCCAGTGCCGCGACCGCGCCGGACAACGCCGGCTGGCTGGTCCCGGTCGCCGCCGCGGCCTCCCGGAAGTGCCGGTGCTCGGCCACCGCGACGAAGGCCCGCAGCTGGGCGACGGTCGGGGTGCGCGGACTGCGGACCGTGGCACTCGTCACAGTCGGGTCGGCCTTGGCGGCGGCGCTCCGCCGGGAGCCCGGCCGCGACGT
Source organism: Kitasatospora sp. NPDC038210 (assembly GCF_055600605.1). Lineage (NCBI taxonomy): Bacteria > Bacillati > Actinomycetota > Actinomycetes > Kitasatosporales > Streptomycetaceae > Kitasatospora > Kitasatospora sp. NPDC038210. The sequence goes on from NZ_JBVJYK010000006.1 coordinate 436,213, forward strand.
GGGGGATTCGGTACTGATAGCAATCTCCGATCAGACACATCCAGTGTAGCTATTTCCCTGATCAGTCCACGATGTGGAATCGTGCTGGGTGTCCGGAATCCGGACAAAGCTCCCCTCATCTCACTTCAGGAGAAGCGAACGTGCTGACGATCGGTGACAAGTTCCCCGAGTTCGACCTCAAGGCCTGTGTCGACCTGGACGCCGCGAGCGCCTTCGCTGACATCAACCACAAGACCTACGAGGGCAAGTGGAAGATCGTCTTCTTCTGGCCGATGGACTTCACCTTCGTCTGCCCGACCGAGATCGCCGCGTTCGGCAAGCTGAACGACGAGTTCGCCGACCGTGACGCCCAGGTCCTCGGCGTCTCCGGCGACTCCGAGTTCGTGCACCACGCCTGGCGCAAGGACCACAAGGACCTGCGCGACCTGCCCTTCCCGATGCTGGCCGACATCAAGCACGACCTGATGCGCGCCTGCGGCGTCGAGGCCGAGGACGGCACCGCCCAGCGCGCCGTCTTCATCGTCGACCCGAACAACGAGATCCAGTTCGTCATGGTGACCGCCGGCTCCGTCGGCCGTAACCCCAAGGAGGTCCTGCGAGTGCTGGACGCCCTGCAGACCGACGAGCTGTGCCCGTGCAACTGGAACAAGGGCGAGGACACCCTCGACGCCCAGGCCCTGCTGGCGGGCTGACCCATGGCTCTCGACGACCTGAAGGCCGCCCTCCCGGACTACGCCAAGGACCTCAAGCTCAACCTGGGCTCGGTCATCGGCAACTCCGACCTCCCCGCCCAGCAGCTCTGGGGCACCGTGCTGTCCTGCGCGATGGCCAGCCGCAGCGCCGGTCTGCTGCGCGAGCTGGAGCCGGAGGCCAAGGCCAACCTCTCCCCCGAGGCGTACACCGCTGCCAAGGGCGCGGCCGCGATCATGGGGATGAACAACGTCTACTACCGGACGCTGCACCTGCTCTCCGACAAGGAGTACAGCACGATGCGGGCCGGTCTGCGGATGAACATCATCGGCACCCCGGGCGTCGAGAAGGTCGACTTCGAGCTCTGGTGCTTCGCCGTCTCGGCCATCAACGGTTGCGGCCAGTGCCTCGACTCGCACGAGGCCGTCCTGCGCAAGGCCGGCGTCGAGCGTGAGGTCATCCAGGCCTCGATGAAGATCGCCGCCGTCCTGCAGGCCGTGGCCGGCGTCCTCGACTCCGAGGCCGCCCTCGCCGACGTCACCGCCTGACGCACCCGGCACCCGAGCGGGCCCCCTCCCGGACACACGTCCGGGAGGGGGCCCGTCGCCGTTTCCCGGTGCACCCGCGCCGCGCCGACCCTCCGGCACCCGGGCGACTGCCCGGGCCGGTCAGACCGCGGCGGTCGTCCGTCCGCGGGCCGGTCAGTCCGTGGCGGGCTGGGCGACCGGGCTCGGCTGGGCCGCCCGGTTCGGCTGGGCCGCGGCCGTGGGGTGGGTGGCGGCGGTGCGCTCGGCGGCCTCGCGGGCGGCTTCGAGGGCGACGAACACGGCCTGGCCGGCCTCGTTGCGACGGCGGAGGTGGGTGATCACGGTGTTGGTGACGGCGATCAGCGGGACGGCGACGACCGCGCCGCCGATGCCGCCGATGATGCCGCCGGCCGCGACACCGAGGACCACGCCCAGCGGGTGCACCCGGACGGCCCGGCCGAGGATCAGCGGCTGCAGGATGTGGCTCTCGACCTGCATCACCGCGATCAGCACCACCAGCACCATCAGCGCCGTCCACGGCCCCTGGGTGACCAGGGCGATCAGCACCGCGACGGTGCCGGTGACCAGTGCGCCGACCAGCGGGACGAAGGCGCCCAGGAAGATGATCACGGCCAGCGGCATCGCCAGCGGGACGCCCAGCAGGTCGATGCCGATCCCGATGCAGACCGCGTCGATGAAGGCCACGCACACGGTGCCGCGCACGTAGGCGGTGAGCGTCGCCCAGGCCTTCGGGCCGGCGCCGGCCATCGCGAAGCGGGAGTGCCGGGGCAGCCCGCGCAGCGCCCAGTTCCAGATCCGCTCGCCGTCGTAGAGGAGGAAGAAGGTGGTGAAGAAGGTCATCAGCAGCGCGGTCAGCACCTCGACGGCGATCTGCGCGCCGGTGATCGAGGCCGAGGTGAGCTGATCGGTGTTGGTGGTGATCGCCTTGGTGATCTGGTCGGCGAAGTCCTTGATCTGCTGCTGGGTCAGGTGCAGCGGCCCGGTGATCAGCCAGTCCCGCAGCTGGTTGACACCGTCCTTGACCTGGGCGGTGACGTCCGGCAGGTTGGTGCTCACCTGCCAGACCACGAACCAGCCGACCAGTCCGATCCCGGCCAGACCGCTCAGGAAGACCACGCCGGCGGCCAGCGAGCGCGGCGCCCCGTGCCGGCGCAGCCAGGACACCGAGGGCTCCAGCAGCGCGGCGATCAACAGCGAGGCCAGCACCGAGAAGGCGACCAGCCGCAGCATGTCGACCACGTAGAAGACGACGTAGAGCGCGGCGCCGAGCAGCAGCAGTCGCCAGGTCGACTCGGCGGCCACCCGCAGTCCCCAGGGCACCGCCTCGGCGGGGGTGGCGGGCCGACCGGGGTGGTACTCGCGGCCGAGCCCGGCGTGCGCGGTCGGCTCGGCGGGCGCGGCCGGAGCCGGTGCGACGGGTGCGGGTGCCTCGACGACCGGCGCCCCCGCCGGCGCCGCCGGCGCCGGGGCGGGGTCGGCCCCGGGGACCGGCACCGGGCCGGACGCTTCGACGGCCGGCACGGGCCCCTCGACGAGCGCGTGACCCTCCGTGAGCACGGGTACGGCGAGTTCGTGCGGGTCGGCCGCCATCGCGGCGCGTCTGCGCCGTTCGATCACGGCGGCCGCGCTCGCCACCACGGCCATGCCCTTGGCCACGGCCTTGAAGGCCTTTCCGCCCCGCGCCATCCTCGCTACCACCGCTCCCCTGCCCGGTCCGCCGTGCCCGGCGGTACGCCGCGGGTCCTGCCGCGGCCGTCAGGGATGACGCTACCCGGCGAGGGTGCGGCGAGTCCGGCCGCCGGTCAGTTCGATTCGACGGCCCCGCTCCGGAAACCAGGGCAAATCGCCATGTTCCCGGTGGTTTCGGATGCACTTCGCTGGGGAGGAGTCGGGACGAGACCCCGGAGCGCACGGCTCCGGAGGGCATCGAGAGCCAACCGCCGGCGGACCGGCCGGTGCGGGGAGCAACCAGGACCCCTCCCCGCGCCCCGCGTCCGCATCCAGGACCGCACCGCCCGAGAGCGCACTGGTCAGCGCAGCCCGGGCGGCGCGGTTCGTCTTCTCCCGCCGGCACTCCGGCTGCCGGCCGCCGACCGCCCCGGTCCAGGAACGGCGACGGCCCCGGCCGCCCGCCCGGGAAGGGCGAGCGGCCGGGGCCGTACGGAGTGCGCCGCCGCAGCGGCAGCCGCTCCTAGTACCAGCTGTGGGCCTGCCAGAACGACCAGGCGCCGCAGGGGCTGCCGTAGCGGCTGTTCATGTAGTTGAGGCCCCACTGGATCTGGGTGGCCGGGTTGGTGCGCCAGTCGGCGCCGACCGAGGCCATCTTCGAGCCGGGCAGCGCCTGGACGAGGCCGTACGCGCCGGAGCTCTTGTTGGTCGCGGTGTAGTCCCAGCCGCTCTCGCGCTTCACGATCTGGCTGAAGCACTGGAACTGGGCGTCGTTGCCGACGATCTGCCGGGCCAGGTCCTGGACCGAGCCGGGGCTGACCGAGACCGGGGGCGTGTTGGTGCTGCCGTCGACGGCGGTCATCGCCGAACGGGCCTTCGACCGGTTGGCGGCCTCGGCGGCGGCCTTGCGGGCGTCGTCGGCAGCCTTGGCGGCCTTGTCCGCGTCGGCCTTGGCCTGGGCGTCGGCCTTCGCCTGGGCGTCCGCGGCGGCCTTCTGGCGCGCGGCCTCCTCGGCGGCCTTCTGCTCCGCGGCGGCCTTGGCAGCTGCGTCGGCGGAGGCCTGCTGGGCGGATGCCTGCTGGCCGATGTTGTCACTGATGGTCTGCGCCTGGGCGCCAGAGGGGACTTCGGCAAGCAGGGTCGCGCCGGCGACGTCGACCGTCTGCGTGGTCTTGCCCTCGCTGCCCGAGGCCATACCAACGACGGCACCGACAGCGGTGACGGCGGTGGCGGAGGCCACAGCAACTCCCCGGACCGAGATCCGAGTCACATGGATTCCTTCCAGCATCGCCCACGCGTGACCGTGCGGACGCAACATGCCCCTTGGCACGGACCTCCGCACGGTGCTCTGGTCACGGGAGGTGCTGGCCCGGCGTCCGGCCGAGGTGAGGCGACCGGGCGTTGGAATCGGGCGGCGTACGGCTCATCGGTGTTCAATTGTGCGTCCACCGACCGGAGTTGGCGGACCTTCCGGGCCTGACTCCCGGGGTCCGGAAGCCCTGCCGCGCCGTACGCGGGGCCTGACAGAACCCTCACCATGCCGCACGGGGCACCGCGGACGCAATTCCCGCCCGCGTGGCGCATGTCACATTCACCGCCCCGGAGTTCGCCGGACGGAAAGCACTCGATGTGATGAAACGGATGGGGCCCGCTCCGTCAGGAGCGGGCCCCGGTGCGTGAATTGACCGCATTGTCCGACTATGTCCCGATCAGGGACGGATCACGGGTTGATGTCCTCCAGCATCTCCGTGACCAGCGCCGCGATCGGCGAACGCTCCGAGCGCGTGAGCGTGATGTGCGCGAACAGCGGATGCCCCTTCAGCTTCTCCACCACCGCCACCACGCCGTCGTACCGGCCCACCCGGAGGTTGTCCCGCTGCGCCACGTCGTGGGTGAGCACCACCCGCGAGCCCTGGCCGATCCGGGACAGCACCGTCAGCAGGACGTTCCGCTCCAGCGACTGCGCCTCGTCCACGATCACGAAGGCGTCGTGCAGCGAGCGCCCCCGGATGTGGGTCAGCGGCAGCACCTCCAGCATCCCCCGGGAGATGACCTCCTCGATCACGTCCGGCGTGGTGACGGCGGAGAGGGTGTCGAAGACCGCCTGCGCCCAGGGGCCCATCTTCTCCGCCTCGGAGCCCGGCAGGTAGCCGAGCTCCTGGCCGCCGACCGCGTACAGCGGCCGGAAGACCATCACCTTGCGGTGCTGCCTCCGCTCCAGCACCGCCTCCAGACCCGCGCACAGCGCCAGCGCCGACTTGCCCGTTCCGGCCCGGCCGCCCATCGAGACGATGCCGATGTCCGGATCGAGCAGGAGGTCCAGCGCCACCCGCTGTTCGGCGCTGCGCCCGCGCAGCCCGAACGCCTCGCGCTCCCCGCGCACCAGCCGGACCCGCCCGTCGCCGGTGACCCGGCCGAGCGCGCGGCCGCGCTCCGAGGTGAGCACCAGTCCGGTGTGGACGGGCAGTTCGTCCACACCGTCGACGTCCACCCCGGCGTCGTGGCCGGCCGCGAACAGCGCGTCCACCTGATCGGCCGGGACGTGCAGCTCGGACATGCCCGTCCAGCCGGAGGTGATCGCCAGCTCGGCCCGGTACTCCTCGGCGAGCAGGCCCACCGAGCTGGCCTTGATCCGCAGCGGCAGGTCCTTGGAGACGACGGTGACGTCGTAGCCCTCGGCCTGCAGGTTGCGGGCGACCGCGAGGATCCGGGTGTCCGCCTCACCGCCGCCGGCGCGGTAGCCGACCGGCAGTATCGACACGTCGGAGTGGTTGAGCTCGACCCTGATGGTGCCGCCGAGCTCGCCGACCGGGATCGGCTCGTCGAGCCGGCCGTGGCGGATGCGGTAGTCGTCGAGCAGTCGCAGCGCCTGGCGGGCGAAGTAGCCCAACTCCGGGTGGTGCCGCTTGGCCTCCAGCTCGGTGACGACCACCACCGGGAGGACGACCTCGTGCTCGTCGAAGCGGGTCATGGCGAGCGGGTCCGCCAGGAGCACGCTGGTGTCGAGAACGTACGTGCGCCGGTCTGGTGTCCGGCGGCTCTTGGAACTGACCACTAGGCCTCCAGAGCGGATGACCCTGCGTCATCCGCGGCAAGCCGGCCTCGCTGCCCCGGTGGCCTCGGGGCCGGACTGACTGGAGTATTCCCAGGCGGGGGGCGGTGCATTCGCGCCCCCGGAGAACTGACGGATCATTGCCGGTGAACGTTTGGCCTCGCGCGGCACCCGGGTAGGCCAGCCCTACGGCGGTCACTTCGCCGCGCGGCCGCCGGCCGGGGCCGCGGGCCCGCGACCAGGAGGGGCCCCGGGGGCGGGTCTAGAGCCCCAGGCGCCGGTTGCGCTGTTCGAACGCGCGCAGGGCGCGCAGGAAGTCGACCTTGCGGAAGGCCGGCCAGTACGCCTCGCAGAAGTAGAACTCGCTGTGCGCGCTCTGCCAGAGCAGGAAGCCGGACAGCCGCTGCTCGCCCGAGGTGCGGATGATCAGGTCCGGGTCGGGCTGGTTGCGGGTGTAGAGGTGCTCGGAGATGTGCTCGACGGTCAGGATCTCGGCCAGCTCCTCGATCGAGGTGCCGCGGCCGGCCTGTTCCTGGAGCAGCGAGCGGACGGCGTCGGCGATCTCGTGCCGGCCGCCGTAGCCGACCGCGACGTTGACCGTGATGCCGTCGATGTCGGCGGTCTCGTCGGCGGCGCGCTTGAGCACGTCGGCGGTGTGCTGCGGAAGCAGGTCCAGCGCGCCGACCGGGTGGACCCGCCAGCGGCGGGCGGCGGCAAGGCCGGTGACGGCGTCCTCGATGATGCCGAGCAGCGGGACCAGCTCGTCGGCCGGGCGGTCCAGGTTGTCGGTGGAGAGCATCCAGAGGGTGACGACCTTGACGTGGGTCTCGTCGCACCAGCCGAGGAACTCGGTGATCTTGTCGGCGCCGCGCTGGTGCCCGTAGGCGGTGGAACCGCCCGCGGCCTTGGCCCAGCGGCGGTTGCCGTCGAGGATCACGCCGATGTGGTGCGGGGTGCGCGCGAGGTGGACCTCGACCCGGCGGCCGTAGAGCCCGTACATCCCGCCCAGCAGGGTGCGCAGCCCCGGCGTCCGTTCGGCGACATCGCGCAGACCCATGTTTCCCGGACCCCTCCGTGCTCGTTCAGCGGGTGCGTCACCACCCCGGCGCAGCCTACTCCGGCAGGCACGCGCACGGTAAAGCCGCAGGTAGCGGTCTGGTCACGGTCCTGTGCGAAGTCTGTCGCAGGGAGCGTGTCGGGGCCCGCGGGGGAGCGCCCGGCGGTCGTCCGGGAGCCGCCCGGGGCGTCCGGTGGCGGTGGCGGTGCGGACACGGAACGGTCTCCGGATCCTTAACGGAACCGTAAGCCGTCCGTCCGGTGCTTGACGACCAGCAATGGTCTAGTCCAGCTTGTGATCCGGGACGGAACGACCCTCCGCCGCCCCTCACCCAGGCTCACCCCGGGCCCTCCCACGGCCTGCTCGGACGCAAAGCCCTCCCCCCACACGCGGCCGCCGCGCCCCCCACCGCGGCGGCCGCTCCTCCTCCCCCCCAGGAGCGTCATCCCATGGCCCGTACGCCGAACCAGCCCTCCCACAAGCGCCGGCGCAGCCCCCTCCCGGCCGTCGCGGCCGGTACCACCGCCCTCGCCCTGGCCGGCGGCGGCCTCGCCCTCTTCGCCGGCGGCGCCGGCGCCGCGGTCGGAAACCTGGTCACCAACGGCGGCTTCGACGGCGGGCTGGGCGGCTGGAGCTGCACCGGCGCCGCGGCCGCCGTGTCCTCGCCGGTCCACTCCGGCACCGGCGCGCTGCAGGCGACCCCGGGCGCCGGCGACACCGCCGAGTGCACCCAGACCATCAGCGTGCTGCCCAACACCAGCTACACGCTGAGCGCCTGGGTCCAAGGCCCGTACGTCTACCTCGGCGCGCGCGGCACCGGCGGCACCGACCCCTCCACCTGGTCCAACCAGAACAGCTGGAACCAGCTGTCCACCACCTTCACCACCGGGGCGAACGCCACCAGCGTCACCGTGTACCTGCACGGCTGGTACGGCCAGGGCGCCTACCTCGCCGACGACGTCGCGCTGGCCGGCCCCGGCGGCACCGGCACCCCCTCGCCGACCGCGACCCCCACTCCCACGCCGACCGCGACAGCCACCGCCTCCCCCACGGCGACCCCCACCGCCACGCCCACCCAGACCGCGACGCCCACTCCCACCGCCACGCCGACCGGCACCACCCCGCCGACCACCGGCCTGCCGGCGCACGCCGTCACCGGCTACTGGCAGAACTTCGACAACAACTCGACCCCGCAGCGCCTGAGTGACGTCCAGAGCGCGTACGACATCATCGCGGTGTCCTTCGCCGACGCCGTGCCGACCCGGACCGGCGCGATCAGCTTCACGCTGGACCCCGGTCTGTCCAAGGCGCTCGGCGGCTACACCGACGCCCAGTTCCGCGCCGACCTCAAGGCCAAGAAGGCGGCCGGCAAGAAGGTCGTCCTCTCCATCGGCGGCCAGAACGGCGCGATCAGCGTCGGGGACGCCACCGCCGCGGCCAACTTCGCCGACAGCGCCTACGCGATCATCAAGGACTACGGCTTCGACGGCATCGACGTCGACCTGGAGAACGGCGTCCAGCCCGGCCCGCTGGCCGACGCGCTGCACTCCCTGCAGGCCAAGGTCGGCTCCGGCTTCGTCCTGACGATGGCGCCCGAGACCATCGGGATGTACAGCACCGCCGGCGCCTACTTCCAGCTGGCGCTGAAGACCAAGGACATCCTCACCGTCGTCAACACCCAGTTCTACAACTCGGGCGGCATGAACGGCTGCGACGGCAAGGTCTACAACCAGGGCACCATCGACTTCATCACCTCGCAGGTCTGCACCCACATCCAGGGCGGACTGCGGCCGGACCAGGTCGGCATCGGCGTCCCCGCCTCCACCCGGGCGGCCGGCGGCGGCTACGTCTCCCCGACCGTGGTGAACAACGCGCTGGACTGCCTGGCCACCGGCAACAACTGCGGCAGCTTCGTGCCGCCGGCCAAGTGGCCGACCATCCGCGGCGCGATGACCTGGTCGACCAACTGGGACGCCAACAACGGCAACGCGTTCTCCGACACGGTCGGCCCGTTCGTCCACCGGATGCCCTGAGGACCCACCTCCCCCGGCGCGCCGCTCCTTGAGGGTGGGGCAGGCGCGCCGACGGCGGGGCCCCTCGTACCGCTCCGGTACGACGGGCCCCGCCGTGTTCCGCGCGGTCCGCGGTACGCCCGGCGCCGCGCTACCGGGCCAGCACCGCCGTGAGCGCACCGAGCAGCAGGAACGGGCCCACCGGGACGTCGAGTCCGCGCACCGGGCGCCGGCGGACCAGGGCGGCGGCGGCCCGCAGCACCGCCCACAGACCGGCCAGCACCGTCGCGGCGAACAGCCCGCCGAACGCCACCGACCAGCCGTACCAGCCGAGCAACCCGCCCAGGGCGAGCCCGAGCGGGGAGTCCCCGGGCCCCAACGCCCTGACCCAGACGGCCAGTTCGAGCACCGCGCCGACCGCGAGCGCCACCAGCAGGCAGCGCAGCAGGGCGTCGGGCCTCCCCTCGGCCAGCGCCGCCACCACCAGCAGCGCGGCCACACCGCCGAGCAGCGGCAGGGTCAGCCGGTACGGCAGCCGGCGCACCCGGGCGTCGACGAAGCCGAGTGCCACCCCGAACGCGGCGGCCCAGGCCAGCGCCGCGGTCACCGGCCCGTCCGCCGCGTACGCCACCGCGACCGCCACCGCCGCCGCGACCGTCTCGACCGACCACGCGCCCGCGCCCAGCCGCTCCCGGCAGCCCGGGCAGCGTCCGGTCGGCGGCAGCACGCGCACCTCGCGCGCGCACGACGGGCAGGCCCCGCACCACGGCTCGCCCTCCGGCACGGCGAACCGGGCGACCAACCCGCGAAGCGGCGGAGCCGCCAGGAGACCGACCAGCACCGCTGCGACCACGACCGGCACCACCGGCGCACCCCCTCCTCGATCGACGAACCGGCCACATCCTCCCGTGCCGGGCCGGGCGCCGTCCGGCGTCCGACGACCGGCGGACGCGCCCCCGGCGCGGCGCCCGATGTGCCGTCCGTCTCGTTCCGCGCCGCACCCCGTCCGCACCCCTCGCATACAGGACCATTCCGGACAGTGCGCCCCCTCTTCGGAAGGCCCGCCGTTGCCCCCGCCTGCCGATCCAAGGAGGCCCCTCCGGGCCGTCCGGAGCACCTTCCCGGAGGACCACCGCAGGGGTCGTCCGTACCCCTAAAGTAGGCAGACATGCAGGTCATCCAGTCCAGCAAGCTCGCCAACGTCTGCTACGACATCCGCGGCCCGGTGCTCGACGAGGCGATGCGGCTGGAGGAACAGGGCCACCGCATCCTCAAGCTCAACACCGGCAACCCGGCCACGTTCGGCTTCGAGGCGCCCCCGGAGATCCTCCAGGACATCCTGCGCAACCTCTCGAACGCGCACGGGTACGGCGACTCCAAGGGCCTGCTCTCCGCCCGCCGCGCGGTGGTCATGCACTACGAGGACCGCGGACTGCACGGCCTCTCGGTCGACGACGTCTTCCTCGGCAACGGCGTCTCCGAGCTGATCCAGCTGGCCATGACCGCGCTGCTGGACGACGGCGACGAGGTGCTCGTCCCGGCGCCGGACTACCCGCTGTGGACCGCCTCGGTCTCGCTGGCCGGCGGCACCGCGGTGCACTACCGCTGCGACGAGCAGTCCGAGTGGTACCCGGACCTCGCCGACATCGAGGCCAAGGTCACCGACCGGACCAGGGCCATCGTGGTGATCAACCCGAACAACCCGACCGGCGCGGTCTACCCGCGCGAGGTCCTGGAGGGCATCGTCGAGATCGCCCGCCGGCACGACCTGGTGGTCTACGCGGACGAGATCTACGACAAGATCCTCTACGACGACGCCGAACACGTCCCGCTCGCCACCCTGGCCCCGGACCTCTTCTGCGTCACCTTCAACGGCCTGTCCAAGGCGTACCGCGTCGCGGGCTTCCGCTCCGGCTGGATGGTGCTCTCCGGCGACCGGACCCGGGCCCGCAGCTACATCGAGGGCCTCACCGTGCTCGCCTCGATGCGGCTGTGCGCCAACATGCCCGCCCAGCACGCGGTGGCCGCCGCGCTCGGCGGCCGGCAGTCCATCCGCGACCTGGTACTCCCCGGCGGACGCCTGCTCGCCTCGCGCGACGCCGCGTACGAGCTGCTGAACCAGATCCCCGGGGTCAGCTGCGTCAAGCCCAAGGGCGCCCTGTACGCGTTCCCGCGGCTGGACCCGAAGGTCCACAAGATCAAGGACGACGCCCGGATGGTCCTCGACCTGCTGCGCTCCCAGCGCATCCTGCTGGTCCAGGGCACCGGCTTCAACTGGCCCGAGCCGGACCACTTCCGGCTGGTCACGCTGCCGCGGGCGGAGGAGATCACCGATGCGGTGACCCGGATCGGCGACTTCCTCGGCGGCTATACCCAGCCTTGACCGATCCTTTGACCGAGGTTCACCGGCAGGACCGTAGGATTCCCGCGCGTCGGCGGCCCGGGTTCCTCCCCGGGCCGTAGGGGGGACGGGCCGGTCGGCAGTGCGCCGCGGTCCGGGCCGACGCGGACACCGCGGCGCTCCACCGCCCGGACGGCTCCTCTCCCCTGCCCCCACTCCTCTGCAAGGGACCGGCCCGTCTTGATCACCCGCATTCCGCTCACCCGCGCCCGCGCCGCCGCGGCCGTCTCGGTCGCCGCCATCGCGCTGACCACCGCCCTGCCGGCCACGCCCGCCTCCGCCTCCACCGGCGGTTTCCGCATCCCGACGTCGAGCACCGTCGTGAACGCCAACTCCGGCAAGTGCCTGGAGATCGCGGACTGGAGCACCGACAACGGTGCCGCGGCCCGCCAGTGGGACTGCACCGGCGGCGCCAACCAGCGCTGGGACTACGTGCCCGACAGCGGCGGCTTCCGCCTGGTGAACCGCAACTCCGGCAAGTGCCTGGAGATCGCCGACTGGAGCCACGACAACGGTGCCGCGGCCCGCCAGTGGGACTGCACCGGCGGCTGGAACCAGCACTGGAACTACGCCGGCTCCATCGGCTCGCGCAACGAGCTCGGCCTGGCCAACCTCAACTCGGCCTTCCTGCTGGAGATCGCCGACTGGCGTACCGACAACGGCGCCCCGGCCCGCCAGTGGCAGAGCTCCACGACGGGTGTCTGCCAGGGCAACCAGGCCTGGATCACCGCGATCACCCGCCTCTGACACCGCCCGCCCGCAGCACCCGGCACCGGGCGCTGCGGGCACCGCGGTCACCGCGGCAGGCGGGGCGCGGGGCGCGGAAAACACTACGGCCGGAGTCCCGGTCCGGACGATCTCCTTGGTCGGGGAAAGATCGTCCGGCGGAACTCCGGCCGTCCTGTCGCATCGGCGGGGCGCTCGGTTCGTGCCGCGCGACCGCCTCTCGCTCGGTTGAGGCTCAGGCTCAGCCGAGGCGCGCGACGAGGCTCCGGTACTCGTCCCACAGCTCCTTCGGGGTGTGGTCGCCGAAGGTCTCCAGGTGGGCCGGCACGAGCGCGGCCTCCTGGCGCCAGAGGTCGGCGTCCACGGTGAAGAGCAGGTCGAGGTCCTCCTGGGTCAGCTTCAGGTCACCGAGGTCGAAGCCCTCGACGGTCGGCAGCACGCCGATCGGGGTCTCGACGCCCTCGCCGGTGCCCTCCAGCCGCTCGACGATCCACTTGAGCACGCGGCTGTTCTCGCCGTAGCCGGGCCAGACGAACTTGCCCTCGGCGTTCTTGCGGAACCAGTTGACGTAGTAGATCTTCGGCAGCTTGGCGGCGTCCGCCTGGGCGCCGACCTTCAGCCAGTGGGCGAAGTAGTCGCCCATGTTGTAGCCGCAGAACGGCAGCATCGCGAACGGGTCGCGACGCAGCTCGCCGACGGTGCCCTCGGCGGCGGCGGTCTTCTCGGAGGCGATGTTGGCGCCGAGGAAGACGCCGTGCTGCCAGTCGAAGGACTCGGTCACCAGCGGGACGGCGGTGGCGCGGCGGCCGCCGAACAGGATCGCCGAGATCGGCACGCCCGCCGGGTCCTCCCACTCCGGGGCGATGGTCGGGCACTGCGCGGCCGGGACGGCGAAGCGGGCGTTCGGGTGGGCGGCCGGGGTGCCGGACTCGGGGGTCCAGTCGTTGCCGCGCCAGTCGGTCAGGTGCGCCGGGGGCTCCTCGGTGAGGCCCTCCCACCACACGTCGCCGTCGTCGGTGAGGGCGACGTTGGTGAAGACGGTGTTGCCCCAGAGGGTGTCGATGGCGTTGGCGTTGGTGTCCACGCCGGTGCCGGGGGCGACGCCGAAGAAGCCGGCCTCGGGGTTGATGGCGTACAGGCGGCCGTCGGCGCCGAAGCGCATCCAGGCGATGTCGTCGCCGATCGTCTCGACCTTCCAGCCCGGGACGGTCGGCTGGAGCATGGCCAGGTTGGTCTTGCCGCAGGCCGAGGGGAAGGCGGCCGCGACGTACTTCGCCTCGCCGCTCGGCGGGGTGAGCTTCAGGATGAGCATGTGCTCGGCCAGCCAGCCCTCGTCGCGGGCCATGGTCGAGGCGATGCGCAGGGCGTAGCACTTCTTGCCGAGCAGGGCGTTGCCGCCGTAGCCCGAGCCGAAGGACCAGATCTCCTTGGTCTCCGGGAAGTGCGAGATGTACTTGGTGCTGTTGCACGGCCACGCCACGTCCGCCTCGCCCTCCGCGAGCGGGGCGCCGACGGTGTGCACGGCCTTGACGAAGTCGCCGTCCTCGCCCAGCTGGTCCAGCACGGCCCGGCCCATGCGGGTCATCACGCGCATCGACACGGCGACGTAGGCGGAGTCGGTGATCTCGACGCCGTACGCGGCCAGCGGGGAGCCGACCGGGCCCATCGAGAAGGGCACGACGTACATCGTGCGGCCCTTCATCGCGCCGCGGAAGAGGCCCTGCTCGCCCTGGAAGACCTCGCGCATCTCGGCGGGGGCCTTCCAGTTGTTGGTCGGTCCGGCGTCCTTCTCCTGCTCGGAGCAGATGTAGGTGCGGTCCTCCACGCGCGCCACGTCCGTCGGGTCCGAGGCGGCGTAGTAGGAGTTGGGGCGCTTGTCCTCGTCGAGCTTCTTGAAGGTGCCCTGAGCCACCAGCAGGTCCGCGAGGCGCTGGTACTCCTCGTCGGAGCCGTCGCACCACTCGATGCGGTCCGGCTGGGTGAGCTCGGCGATCTCGCTCACCCAAGCGAGCAGCTGCTTGTGGCGGGTGGGCGCGGATGCGCTGAGAGCAGAGATCTCGTACGACACGATCGCTCCGTTTCACGCCATCTCGGCGAAGAGACGGCGTTGCGGGGGTCTGAGGGTGCTTGCAGCGTAGCTCCGGGCTCAAGGCCTGAACGCCCCGTGGCGTCGAAATTGACGCATCTTTTACTACAGTAAGTATGATTACTCGCGGGTAACAGGTCGCTCACGTCCCGGACGGAGTGGGCGAGGCCACACTCCAAATACTCCAAAACGTCCAAGAGTGACGATCGCCACTTCCTACGCGTCAGTAACCTACGGATCCGTAGGTAGCCGGTAGCATGCTGCGCATGACTGCTGCTGCGCTCGCTGAGAGCCTCGCGGAGGGCCCCGTCGCGCACGGGGAGAGCAAGCCGAAGTGGCGCGGCTGGCTGCACGCCGCGATGTTCCCCGCCACGGTGGCCGCCGGGATCGTGCTGATCTGCCTGGCCGACTCCACGCCCGCCAAGATCGCGTGCGCGATCTACTCGGTCAGCGCCTGGCTGCTGTTCGGGGTCAGCGCGGTGTACCACCGCTTCGACTGGGGCCCGCGCGGCGACGCGGTGCTCCGCCGGCTGGACCACGCGAACATCTTCCTGATCATCGCGGGCACCTACACGCCGTTCACGATCCTGTTGCTCAGGGGCGCGAACCAGCAGCTGCTGCTCTGGGCGGTCTGGGGCGGCGCGCTCGCCGGGATCGCCTTCCGGGTGTTCTGGGTCGGCGCGCCGCGCTGGCTGTACACGCCGGTGTACCTCGCGCTGGGCTGGGCCGCCGCGTTCTTCCTGCCGGACTTCCTGCACACCGGCGGAGTCGCCGTCCTGGTGCTGATGATCGTCGGCGGGGTGCTCTACAGCATCGGCGGCGTGGTGTACGGGCTCAAGCGGCCCGACCCCTCACCGCGCTGGTTCGGCTTCCACGAGGTGTTCCACGCCTTCACACTCGGCGCGTTCATCGTCCAGTACGTCGGCGTCTCACTGGTGGCGTACAGCACGGCCGGCTGAACCCGGCGCACCACGACGGGCGGTCGAACGGTCCACGGACCGGGCGGCCGCCCGTTCGGCCGTCCAGGGCCGCTCGTACGGCGCCCGTACCTGCGGGCGGCGCAGGTACGGCAGGTGGTCGGCGGCGCCGGGCTCCGGCTGCGCAGCCGGCTCCGGGTGCTCGCGGTGCGCCCGGTCCTCGCGGTGCGCCCGGTCCTCGCGGTGCGCCCGGTCCTCGCGGTGCGCCCGGTCCTCGTGCTGCTCCGGGTGCTCGTGGTGCTCCTGGCCGGCCCGGCGCTCGTCGCGCTCGTGCTGCTCCCGGTCGGCCGGGCGCCCCGCGGAGGACCGGGACGCCGACGAAGCCGACGGCTCGGACGGCTCCGGGCGCACCACACGGGTGCGGGCCTGCCGGGCGTCCAGCGCCTCCCGGGCCCGGCGGCAGCGCTCGCAGTGCGCGGCGTCCGGGCTCCCGCGGCGCGGACGGTGCCCGGCCGGAGACGGACGGCTGTGCAGGGCGCGCCAGCGGCGGCCGACGTAGACCATCAGCAGCAGGGTCTCGACCCCGGCGACCGCGAGGACCAGCAGGGCGCCGTTGATCAGATAGGCCGCGACCACGGCCAGCGCGGAAGCCACCACCGCCGCCGCGCCCCACACCTGGGCACTCGCCTGCTTGTCATCCGTGTCGGCCACTTCGGCTCCCCTTTCCCCGGTGCCGGGCTCGTGGTCGGCTCCTGCCGCCCCACCCCTTCTCCGCTCTCGGCACGCGTCGGCCAGCACTGACCGATTGCCACATGGTATCTACCGACAGTCACTCCCCACTGCCCTCGGGCGGCGAACGACAGATCAACGTTGCGTCAATTCCTCGTGCGGAAGCAGCACTTCCAGGACACATCACACAGCGTGACGAGCCTATGACAGCACCATCATGTTGACGGAGAACATCTTTTGAGAGTTACTCTCATTTGAGAGAAACTTCCATCAGAGGTTCCCGGAGGTCGCCGTGCCCGCCGCCCCGCCCACTCCCGCCACCACCACCGCCCCGGCCGTCGCCACCGCCGACCCCCGTCGGTGGCTCACCCTGGTCGCCGTCGCACTGAGCGTCCTGGTGATCAGCTTCGACATGACAATCCTGAACGTCGCCCTGCCCACGCTCGCCTCGCAGCTGCAGGCCACCACCGGTCAGCAGCAGTGGATCGTCGACGCCTACACCGTGGTCTTCGCCGCCGCGATGCTCCCGGCCGGGCTGTCCGGCGACCGCTTCGGCCGGCGCCGCACGCTCACCGTCGGCCTGGCGCTGTTCGGCCTCGCCTCCGCCGTCGGGATGCTCACCGACTCCCCGGCCACCCTGATCGCCGCCCGCGCCGGGATGGGCCTGGCCGGCGCACTGGTCATGCCGATGTCCATGGCGGTGATCCCCGGCCTCTTCCCGCCCGCCGAACAGCGCCGGGCCACCGCGATCCTGGCCGCCGCACTCTCCGCCGGCGCCCCGCTCGGACCACTGATCGGCGGCTTCCTGCTGCAGCACTTCTGGTGGGGGTCGGTCTTCGCCGTCAACGTCCCGCTGACCGCGGTCGGCATCGTCGCCTGCGTCCTGCTCCTGCCCGAGAGCCGCAACCCCGCGGCGCCCCGGATCGACCTGCTCGCCACCGTGCTCGCCGCCGGCGGCCTGGCCGCGCTCACCTACGGCATCATCGAGGGCACCGAACGCGGCTGGACCGACCCGCTGGTGACCGGCACGCTGACCGGCTCCTTGCTCGCACTCGCCGCCCTGGTGCTGCGCAGCCGCCGGCAGCGCGAACCGGTGCTCGACCTCTCCCTGCTCGCCGACCGCACCTTCCGCTGGTCCTCCGTCGCGGCCACCCTGATCTCGTTCGTCCTGTTCGGCGCCTTCTTCGTGCTGC
Source organism: Kitasatospora sp. NPDC038210 (assembly GCF_055600605.1). NCBI lineage: Bacteria > Bacillati > Actinomycetota > Actinomycetes > Kitasatosporales > Streptomycetaceae > Kitasatospora > Kitasatospora sp. NPDC038210. The sequence goes on from NZ_JBVJYK010000006.1 coordinate 453,292, forward strand.
CCCTCTACTTCCAGAGCGTGCTGGGCACCGACGCCCTCGGCAGCGGGCTGCGGCTGATGCCGATGATGCTCGGGCTGATCGTGGCCGCCAAGCTCACCGACCCGCTGGTCGACCGCCTCGGCGCCCGAACGGTGATCGCCCTCGGCCTGGCGCTGCTCGCCGCCGCCCTGCTCTTCGGCAGCCGCACCGGCACCGCGGACGGCTACGGGCGGGCCGCGATCTGGCTGAGCGTCCTCGGGATCGGCATGGGCCTGTCGTTGATCACCGCCCAGGCGTCCGCCCTGGTCACGCTGCCGGCGGCGCGGGCCGGGGTCGGCTCCGGACTGCTGCAGACGCTGCGCCAGGTCGGCGGCGCGCTCGGCATCGCCGTCCTCGGCAGCCTGCTGTCCGGGGCGTACCGGGGCGCCCTGGACACCGGCGGGCTGTCGGCCGCGGCGGCGCACCGGGCCGGGGAGTCGGTGGTCGCCGCCGACGCCGTCGCCCGCGCCGGGGGCGGTCCGGCGCTCAGCGCCTCCGCGCACGCGGCGTACGTGCACGGGATGGGGGTGGTGCTGCTGGTCGCCGGGCTGGTCGCGGTGGCCTCGGCGGTGCTGGTCGCGGCGCGGATGCCGGGCGGCGACCCGGCCCCCACCCCCGGTTCCGGCGACTCCGGCCGCACGGACGCCCCTGCCGCCACCGGAGATCACGGATAATCGGACACATGACTCCCCAGCAGCCGACCGCGGCCCTCCCGGACGCCCCGACCGACCCGGTCCAGGCGATGCTGGAGGCGCCGCTGTCGCTGCGCGAGCGCAAGAAGCTCAAGACCCGTCAGACCATCCGCCGCGAGGCGTACCGGCTGATCGCCGAGCAGGGCTACGAGAACACCACGGTGGAGCAGATCGCCGCCGCCGCCGAGGTGTCGCCGTCCACCTTCTTCCGGTACTTCGCCACCAAGGAGGACCTGGTCCTCTCCGACGAGTACGACCCGGCGATGATCGCCGCCCTGCTGGCGCGGCCCGCCGACGAGCCCTTCCTCACCTCCTGCCGGGAGGCCATCCGCAGCCTGCTCCGCCAGCTCCTCCGGCACGATCGCGAGGAGCTGTACACCCGGATGCGGCTGGTCACCGAGGTCTCCGCGCTGCGCGCCGGTGTGGCGCGCAGCAGCAGCAACCCGCAGCGGCTGTTCCTCACCGCGCTCACCCGGCGGGCCGGCGTCGAGGAGCCCACGTACGAGATGCGCGTCACCGCCGCCGTCATCGCGGCCGCCACCACCGAAGCCCTCCTGCAGTGGGCCGCGGCCGACGGCCGGGAGGACATCGCGGACTTGATCGACCACACCTTCGCCCTGCTGGAGAGCGGCTTCGCCGGAGTGTGAGCCCGGCCGTCCGCCGTCCCGGCGCGCCGGGAGGCGCAGGACGAGGAGGAGGGGACGGGCAGCGGGGCCCGGTCCGCTCGGCCCGGGCCCCGCTCCCCCTCACCCGCGGCGGACGCCCGTCCTCCGCCGCAGGACGGCGCCCGCGCCCACCAGCGCGGTGGCGCCCAGGGCCGCGGCCGCCGTCACGGCCGCCGGCATCGAACCACCGGCCGGCTCCGGCGCGGCCACGGGCTGCTCGGCGGCATCCGCCGGGTAGCCGCCGCCCAGGCCCGCCCTGTCGTACGCCGAGCCGGGCAGCTTGTCGCCGTACCGCCGGTGCACCAACTGCTGGTACGCGGTCAGCGTCACCCCGTCCGCGCCCACCGAGCGGCGGGCCTCGTCGTCCAGCGGCAGCACCCGGCCGTCGCGCAGCACGTACCAGGCGTCGACCTGCGGCTCGCGGAAGGCGGTTCCGCCGCCGCTGCCCGCCGCCTTCGCCGCGTAGTCGCTCTCGTCACCGCCCGAGGCGATGTTCACCACCCGCCAGGACTCGCCCTGCCGGACCGTCCAGACCGAGGCGGTCCGTCCGTCCGCGGCGACCACCTTGCTGGCGGTGAACTCGGCCTTCGCCACCGGCGCGCCCGGGGTGCCGGCCACGAAGCCGGCGTCCAGGACGTACACCGGCACGGTGTCGCCGGCCAGCCGCGGCGCGGACGCGCTCGCCGCCCGCGCCTCCTCGGCGGCGCCGATGGTCAGCTGCCGGGTCGGCGGGACGCCCCGGCGGGCGAAGAAGTGGCCGACCCGGTCGAGGACGGCCGGGTCCTGGACCGCACCGCGGGCCCGGGCCAGCTCTGCGGCGGGCACCGGCGCGGGGGCCTCGGCCGCCGGTTCGGGGGCTGCGGCGTGCGCGGCCGGGGCGAACGCCGCCACGAGGACGGCGGTGAGCAGGGCGCCCGCGGCGGCCCGACGGAGGTCACGGTTCTCGGTCATGGCCGCCCTCACGCGCCGATCCGGTACAGGGAGTGGGTCCACGAGAACGTGCCGTTGTTCACGTAGTACCAGTAGTCCGCCCAGTTGTAGCGGTAGTTGGACGGCCACGGGTCGCCCCAGTAGACCCAGTTGTTCCCGGTGTCGTAGCCGTAGAGGACGTGCATGTGCCCGCCGCCCGAGCTCCACTGGATGCGGGTCTCGATCGGCCGGTCGGCGTCCACCTCGGCCTGCACGGTGCTGTAGCGCAGGTAGCCGGTGACGTACGAGCCCGGGTTGATGCCCACCCGGTCCAGCCCGTTCTGCACGTCGCCCAGCGTGGCCTGGCTGTTGGGGCAGACGGAGCCGGTCGCCCGGCCGAACGCGGCGTTGCAGAACTGGTTCTGGCTGTAGTCGTAGCCGAACCAGGTGGCGATGGTGTTCCCGCTCGCCGCCCAGCACCAGTTGGTCTGCTGTTGCTGCTGCATGGTGATGTTGAGCTTCTTGAACGTGCCGGCCCGGTCGGCCGTACTGCCCGGCGCGGCGGCCCGGCGGACCTGGTGCGGGGCCCGGTCCTGCCCGGGAACGACGGCCGTGGGGGCGACCGCAGTGGGGGCGACGACCGTGGGGGCGGTGGTCGCGGGCGCGGCGACCGCGGGGGCGGCGACCGCGGCGGTGAACGCCGGGCCCAGCACGCCGAGGGCGATCAGCGAGACGGCACGGCGCAGCCGTATCCGTGGAACTGGCATGGGGGGATGCCTCCTTGCGCGAGTGGAGCGAGGTGCTGTGTGGGGGCGCGGTCCGGATCGCGCCCCGAGCATCGCGCCTGGCCACAGGCGGGTCAACGGCCCCGGGAGGCGCCCGGGCCGGGGTGTGAACGGCCGGGCGCGGGTGTGAACGCCGCCGGGGAAACCGCCGCGCAGCAGGCACGGACCGGTGACAAACGGCCGTACCGATGTGAATATTCACGGTCAAAAGCCGGTCCGTCCGCCCCTCAGGAGGCCGTCATCCACCGGAGCGACCCAGCCGATCTCGCCGCCGCCCTGCGCACCGGACCGTTCCACCTCGCCCTGCGCACCGCCATCGCCGCCCGGGGCCTCGCGCTGCACCGGATCCGCCGCCGCCTCGCGCTGCGCGGCGTGAACGTCGGTGTCACCAGCCTCAGTTACTGGCAGCAGGGCCGCCGCCGGCCCGAACGTCCGGAGTCGCTGCGCGCCGTCGCCGCCCTGGAGGACGTCCTCGACCTGCCCGAGCACTCCCTCACCCGACTGCTCGGCCCCCGCCGCGCCGCCGGAACCGCGCCCGCCGGACCGCCCGTACGGCCCTACCGCGACCTCATCTCCCCCGCCACCGCCGTCGACGACCTGCTCAGCACCCTCGCCGGGCCGCGCGACACCGGCCTGCACACCGTCACCCACATCGAGCGCATCCGGGTCGGCCCCGACCGCCAACTCGCCCGCCGCGACTCCCAGCACGCGCTGCGCGCCCACCGCGACGGCATCGACCGCTACCTCGCGATCTACCAGGGGGACCCGGGCAGCGACATCACCCGCGTCGGCGTCCGGACCGAGGAGAACTGCCGCCCCGGCCGCGTCCGCCGCGACCGGACCCACCACCTGCTCGCCGCCGAACTGCTCCTCGACCGCCGGTTACGGGCCGGCGACACCCACCTGCTCGGCTACGGCTTCGACGACGCGCCCTCCCCGGAGCCGAGCTGCGAGTACGTCCGCGGCTTCAACTCCGGCGCCGGCCAGTACGTCCTGCAGGTCACCTTCCACCCCGCCGCCCTGCCCGTGCGCTGCCACCGCTTCGCCCTCCACTCCCCGGGCGAGGCCCCGTACGAGACCGAGGAGCTGACCCTCGACGGCCACCGCTGCGTCCACCTCGTCGCCACCGCGCTGCGGCCGTGCATCCTGGGGATCCGCTGGGACTGGGAGTGACGGGCCGCGGCGGCCGCCGGAGCATCGGCGCCCTAGGCCGCCCGGAAGTCGAGGACCAGGCAGTCCTCCACCGGCAGGTACCCGATCTGCTGGTAGACGGAGTTGCTGGTCGGGTTCGCCAGGTCCGTGTAGAGCAGCACCTCGGCGGCCCCGAGGGCCAGCACGTGGGCCGAGGCGGCGGCCGTGACGGCACTGCCGTAGCCGCGGCCGCGGTGCTCGACGGGCGTGTAGACCGGGCCGATGCGGGACATCCCGGCGAGCACCGGGCTGGTGCCGGCCAGCGCGACCGGCTCGCCGCCGTCCTCCCACAGGTGGAGGCCGCCGGCCGCGGTCCGGTCGTCCACCGCCCGCGGCACGTCCGGCAGATGGACCCCCGCCTCGGCCCCGAACTCCTCGTACCAACGGATCGCCAGCTCGCGGTCGTCCGGCCCGGCCGGCCGGTGCCGGCCCGCGGGCGGGCGCGGCGGACCGGTCAGCCGGCCGAGCCGGTAGAGCCGTTCCTCGACCCGGACGGACTGCTCGGTCCCGGTGGCCGCCGTCCACGCCGCGGCGAAGGCGCGGACCGCTCCGGCGCCCCCGGCGATCCCGTTCACCGTCGTGAACCCGCTCCCCACCGCGGCCAGTTCGACCGCCAGCTCGGCGGCCGCGGCCTCCGGCATGGCGGAGAGCCGGGGGTCGAACGGCGGCGTCTGCAGGAAGGCGCCCGCGACCGGGCCGCCCTCCTCTGCCCGCCACCAGCCGAAGACCGGTGGGCCGCCGAACACGTCCGGCCCAGACTCGGCCAGCCGGTGCGCGATGGTGAGCAGGACGGTGTTCTCGGCGGGGCTGGCCGCGAGGACGGCACCCGCCCGGGCCCGGAAGTCATCGAGGGAGGTGCTGAAGGTCCAGGTCATGGCCCATGTTCGCCCCGACCCGACCGATCCTGCCAACGATTATCCGGGCCCAGCCGGACGGCCGCCGACCCCCGGCCCCGCTAGTCGACCGTCGCGCCCAGTCGCTCCGCCAGCACCGCCGGATCGGTGGTCGGCGCGTCGCAGGCGAAGTGCCGGCAGACGTACGCCGCGGGCGCCCCGCCGACCAGCGGCCGGTCCGCCAGCAGCGGCACCTCGGTCTCCCCCGGCTCGCCCACCGCGACCACCGCACCGGGCGCCGTCCCGAGCAGCGCCGCCCGGCGCAGCGCGGCCGTCGCCCCGTCCCCGGCCGGGCCGACCACGGCGACCTCGCGCGGCCCGTCCAGCAGCGCCTCCGCCACCGCCAGGCCCCAGCCGATGAACCGCGGCGCCCGCCCGGCGAGCGCGCCGACCACGCCGAGGGCTCGCTCGGCGGCCGTGCGGTGCCGGTCGGATCCGGTGTACGCGGCGTAGGTGAGCAGGGCGCCGGCGGCGGCCGTCCAGCCGGAGGGGGTGGCGTTGTCGGTGGGGTCCTGCGGGCGGCGGATCAGTTCCTCGGCGTCGTCGGCGGTGTCGTAGAGCGCGCCGGAGGCCTCGTCGGTGAAGTGCTTGAGGACGGTGTCGAGCAGACCGCCGGCCAGTTGCAGCCACTCCGCCTCGCCGGTGACGGCGTACAGCGCGAGGAAGCCCTCGGCGGTGTCCGCGTAGTCCTCCAGCACACCGGCGTTGGCACCGGGCCGGCCGTCCCGGGAGGTGCGCAGCAGCCGGCCGTCGGGGGTGAGGTGGACGGCGAGCAGCAGGTCGGCGGCCCGCTCGGCGGCCTCGACCAGGTCGGGCCGCTCCAGCAGTGCGCCGGTCTCGGCGAGCGCGGCGACGGCGAGGCCGTTCCAGGCGGCGACCACCTTGTCGTCCCGGGCCGGTGCGTGCCGGGCCGAACGCGCTTCGAGCATCCGGGCGCGGATCGCCTCGTACTCGGCGGAGTCCTCGGGCTCGGCGAGGAGTTGGAGGACGGAGGTGCCGTGCTCGAAGGTGCCCTCGGCGGTGACGGTGAACAGCCGGGCGGCGGTGGCCGCGTCGGCGGGGCCGAGCAGGTCGACCAACTGGCCGGGCTCCCACACGTAGTAGGCGCCCTCGGCGGACTGCCCGGTCTCCTCGTCCAGGCTGTCGGCGTCCAGCGCGGAGGCGAACGCGCCCTCGGGGGTGCGGAGTTCGCGCAGCAGGAAGTCCGCCGTGGTCAGCGCGACCCGCCGCGCGAGCGCGGACCCGGTGGCCCGCCACAGGTGCAGGTAGGCGCGCAGCAGCAGGGCGTTGTCGTAGAGCATCTTCTCGAAGTGCGGCACCACCCAGGCGGCGTCCACCGAGTACCGGGCGAAGCCGCCGCCGAGCTGGTCGTGGATGCCGCCGCGGGCCATCGCCTCGCCGGTGCGCACGGCCATCTCCAGCGCCGCCTCCGAGCCGGTGCGCGCGTGGTGGCGCAGCAGGAACTCGACGACCATGGCCGGCGGGAACTTGGGGGCGCCGCCGAAGCCGCCGCGCGCCTGGTCGAACTCCCGGCTGAGGGTCACCAGTGCCTGGTGCAGGTCCGCCTCGCCGGGCGGGTTGTGGGCGCCGGCCGAGTAGACGGCGGCCCGCTGGGCCAGGTCGGCCCGGATCCGTCCGGCGACCTCGCCGACCTCCTGCCGCCGGTCCCGCCAGGCGGCGTCCACGCCCTCCAGCACCTGCCGGAACGAGGGCATCCCGTGCCGGGGCTCCGGCGGGAAGTAGGTGCCGAAGTAGAACGGCTCCTTGTCGGGCGTGAGGAAGACCGTCATCGGCCAGCCGCCCTGCCCGGTCGCGGCCTGCACCGCCTCCATGTAGACGGCGTCGACGTCCGGGCGCTCCTCCCGGTCCACCTTGACCGCGACGAACCGCTCGTTCAGGTACCCGGCGAGCCCGGCGTCCTCGAAGCTCTCGTGAGCCATCACGTGGCACCAGTGACAGGCGGCGTACCCGACCGACAGCAGGACCGGCACCCCGCGCCGCGCCGCCTCCTCGAAGGCCCCGGGGGACCACTCCCACCAGTCGACCGGGTTCTCGGCATGCTGCTGCAGGTACGGCGAGGTCGCGTCCGCGAGACGGTTCGGCATGCCCCCATCCTTCCGCATCGGCGGCCGGCGGGGGCCGGGGACTCACTCCTTCGGAGCCTCCGGCTCCTCCGCGAAGTCGACCTTCTTGAACTGGCGGTTCATGGACTTGGCCAGGAACCAGGTCGCCACGCCGAGGGCGGCGAAGACGACGAAGCCGAGGAGGCCGGGGGTGACCTTGGCGTCGTCGACGGCGAGGTCAGCGGCGAGGTGGAGGAGGTTCACGGGGGCGCTCATATCTCTATGGTGGCCCGGCTCACGGGGAGCCGGGCCATCGGGGGGTGCTTCAGTCGCGCGTGTCGGCGGCCTCGGCCGCCAGCGTGGGGGTGCGCAGGCCGGCGAACAGGTCGTCCTCCGGCAGGTCCACGTCGACCAGGGTACGGGCGAGCTCGTAGTCCTCGGTGGGCCAGACCTCGCGCTGGACCTCCAGCGGGACGCGGAACCACGGGCCGTCCGGGTCGATCTGGGTGGCGTGCGCGATCAGCGCCCGGTCACGGGTCTCGAACCAGTCGTCGCAGCGGACCCGCGTGGTGATCTCACGCTCCTTGCGGCCGCTCTTCTCCCAGCCCGCGATCCACTCGCCGTACGGCGACTCGTGGCCGTGCTCGGTCAGGTACTGGTGCAGGGCGCGGATGCGGCCCATCGGGAAGCCGTGGTTGTAGTAGACCTTCAGCGGCTGCCAGGGCTCGCCGGCCTCGGGGTAGGCGTCCGGGTCGCCCGCGGCGTCGAAGGCCAGCATGGTGATCTTGTGGGTCATGATGTGGTCCGGGTGCGGGTACCCGCCGTTCTCGTCGTAGGTCGTGATGACCTGCGGCTTGAACTCGCGGATCAGCCGGACCAGCGGCTCGGCCGCCTCCTTGACGTCCTGCAGGGCGAAGCAGCCCTCGGGCAGCGGGGGCAGCGGGTCCCCCTCGGGCAGGCCGGAGTCCACGAAGCCCAGCCAGGCCTGCTTGACGCCGAGGATCGCCCGCGCCTCGTCCATCTCCTTGCGCCGCACCTCGTGGATGTTCTCCTCGATGTACGGGTCCCCCTGGAGCTTGGGGTTGAGAACCGACCCGCGCTCGCCCCCCGTGCAGGTGGCCACGAGTACGTCCACACCCTGCTCGACGTACATGGCCATGGTGGCCGCGCCCTTGCTGGACTCGTCGTCCGGGTGGGCGTGCACCGCCATCAGTCGCAACTGCTCAGTCAACGCCTTGCGTTCCTTCCACATCATCGGGCGTTCCGCGAAGTCCGGGTCTGCCCACCGTACGAACCGCTCACTCCGGGACCGCGTCGCCGCGGGGCCGGCCGCGGAAGTCGCCGACACGGCCGAGCCCTGCCCCCCGCCGGACCGGCCGCGGGCGAGCCCCTCCTATAGTGACGGACTGGAGGAGCGTCGCATTCCCCCGCACCACCCGCGCGGCCCCTCCCCCAGGAGAGGACAGGGTCCGATGACTGCAGAGACCACCGCCGCCCGGCTGCCCGAGGGGCGCTACGGACGCGGCGGCGACCGCGAGGCGGACCGCCGCCTGAAGGTGGTCGGCGCGGTCTGCGGCGTGCTGGGCCTGGGTCTGATCGCCTGGCTGGGCGGCTCCTACCTGCTGCGCGAGACGAAGATCAACGGCTCGGTGCCGACCTTCCAGGTGGTCTCCGACTCCGAGGTCCAGCTGCACCTCACCGTGCGCAAGAGCGAGGGCCAGGCCGGCACCTGCACGGTCCGCTCCCAGGGCGACGACCACGGGGTGGTCGGGGTGGCCGACTTCCCGGTCCCGGCGGCCGGCGACAGCTACGACGCGGTGGTCACCCTGCGCACCACGGCCCGCGGCACCACCGCCGAACTGCTGGGCTGCACGCCCGCCAAGTAGGGCGCATATTCGATCCGGGGAGCGGGCATCCGTAGAAGGTCCCGCTCTCCGCCCTGTACACCGCGGCGTAACGCCACCGTCAATGCCGCGCCAACGCCTCTCCCGCTTGTCGGCAGGACTTGTTAGGCTCGTGGTTTCGCCCCTTCCGCACCGGATGGTACGGGAGCGGGCGTTGCTTTGTAGTTGAGACCGATATCACCACCAACCCCTGCTGACGACTCACACCCTCAGCACAGCCCCAGCACCTACGAGGAGCACCCGTGACCCAGACCAGCGAGAACGTGACCTGGCTCACTCAGGCCGGCTACGACCAGCTCAAGGCCGAGCTGGATCATCTGACCGGGCCCTGGCGCATCGAGATCGCCCAGAAGATCGAGGCGGCGCGCGAGGAGGGCGACCTCAAGGAGAACGCCGGTTACCACGCGGCGAAGGAGGAGCAGGGCAAGTACGAGCTGCGCATCCGCCAGCTGACCCAGCTCCTGGAGCGTGCCAAGGTCGGCGAGGCCCCGGCCGACTCGGGCGTGGTGGCCCCGGGCATGGTCGTCACGGTCGCCTTCGACGGCGACGAGGACGACCTCATGGAGTTCCTGCTCGCCTCCCGCGAGGTGGCCGGCTCCGACAACCTGGACGTCTACTCGCCGCAGTCGCCGCTGGGCCGCGCGATCGACGGCAAGCAGATCGGCGACGAGGCCACCTACGAGCTGCCGAACGGCAAGCCGGCCATGGTGAAGATCGTCAAGGTCGTGCCGCACGCCGGCTGATCCGGCCCGCGACAGCACGAGGGCGGCCGTGGAGTCGGGGACTCCACGGCCGCCCTTTCCGTGTCCCGGGCGGCACCCGGGCCCGGCGCGCCGGCTCAGGCGGTGGCCGAGCGGTACTTGCGCACCGACAGCCACGAGAACACCGCCGTGATCAGGACCGACCACATCACCGACACCAGGGCGGCGTGCTGCATCGGCCAGGCGCCGTCCACCGGCCCGACCTGGTTGCCGAACAGCTCCCGGCAGGCCTGCACGGTGGCGCTGAACGGGTTCCAGTACGCGATCTGCTGCAGCCAGTCCGGCATCGAGCTGACCGGCACGAAGGCGTTGGACACGAAGGTCAGCGGGAACAGCCAGATCAGCCCGGCCGAGGTGGCCGCCTCGGGGCTGCGCACCGACAGGCCGATCAGCGCGCCGATCCAGGAGAAGGCGTAGCCGAACAGGAGCAGCAGGCCGAAGGCGGCGAGCGCGTTGAGCACGCCGTCGTGGATCCGCCAGCCGACCAGCAGCGCCACCAGGCCCAGCACGATCACGATGAAGCCGGTCTGGACGAGGTCCGCCAGCGTGCGGCCGACCAGCACCGCCGAGCGGGCCATCGGCAGCGAGCGGAAGCGGTCCACCAGGCCCTTGGTCATGTCCTCCGCGATGCCGGCCGACGCGCCGGCGGTGGCGAAGGTGACGGTCTGGGCGAAGATGCCGGCCATCAGGAACTGGATGTACGTGTGGGAGCTGGAGTCCGTCCCGGGGATCTTGATCGCCCCGCCCATGACGTACGAGAACAGCAGGACGAACATCACCGGCTGCATCAGGCCGAAGACGACGATCTCCGGGATGCGGGTCATCCGGCGCAGGTTGCGCTTGGCGACCACCCAGGAGTCGTGCAGGGTGGCGGACAGCCCCCGGCGCTGTCTGGGCACGGCCGCGCCGATGGCGTGCTCGGTGGCGGTGCTCATCTCAGTGCTCCTTCCCGGCCGCGACGGCCTGCTTGTCCGGTCCCCGGTCCCCGCTGTCGGCCGCGTCGGCGGTCCTGCCCCTGCTCCGGCCGCCGCGGCCGCGCGCCTTGGGGTCGGCGCCGCCCTCCTCGACCTCCTGCTCGGCGACGTGGCCGGTCAGGGTGAGGAAGACGTCGTCCAGGGTCGGGCGGCGCAGCCCGATGTCGTCGATCTCGATCCCGCGGGCGTCCAGTTCGCGGATGGCGTCGGCGAGCACCCGGGCGCCGCCGCTGATCGGCAGGGTGATCCGGCGGGTGTTCCGCTCCACCGTCGGCTCGCTCAGCGCGTAGCCGGACAGCGCCGCGACCGCGTCGGCGACGACCCCGGGCTCGTGCACCACGACCTCGATCCGCTCGCCGCCGATCTGGGCCTTGAGCTGGTCGGCGGTGCCCCGCGCGATCACCCGGCCGCGGTCGACCACCGCGATGTCGTGGGCGAGCCGGTCCGCCTCCTCCAGGTACTGGGTGGTGAGCAGCAACGTGGTGCCCTGCTCGACCAGGGTCTCGATGACCTCCCAGAGCGCGAGCCGGTTGCGCGGGTCGAGACCGGTGGTCGGCTCGTCCAGGAACATCACCGGCGGGCGGACGACCAGCGCGGCGGCGAGGTCCAGGCGGCGGCGCATGCCGCCGGAGTAGGTCTTGGCGGTGCGGTCCTTGGCGTCGGTCAGGTTGAACCACTCCAGCAGCTCCAGCGCCCGGGCCTTCGCGTCGCGGGCGCTCATCTGGTAGAGCTCGCCGACCATGGTGAGGTTCTCGAAGCCGGTCAGGTACTCGTCGACCGCCGCGTACTGACCGGACAGGCCGATCAGGCTGCGGACCCGGTTGGGGTTCTTGAGCACGTCGACCCCGGCGACCACCGCGCGGCCGGAGTCGGGGCGGAGCAGGGTGGTGAGGACCCGCACGGTGGTGGTCTTCCCGGCGCCGTTCGGGCCGAGCAGCCCGAGCACCGTGCCCTCGGGGACGTCGAGGCTGACGCCGTCCAGGGCTCGTACGTCGCCGAAGGTCTTCACCAGGTTCTCGGCTTGGATGGCTGGCGCCATGGCCTGCCTCATCTCCTCGGAACGTATGGGGCGATCTGTCCCACTCTGCCCCGCTTTCGGGCACGCGGTCGACTCGATTTTCGACGTGCGGGACTCGAACACGATGTATCGCGAGTCTCCCAGTACGCGATATATCGCGTCAAGGGATACGGCTCCGCCATCGTTCCAGGGAGGAGCGGCGGCGCACCGCAGCAACGACCGGCAATCGGGACCCGAACCACCGGCAACTGGGAGCCCGGTGGACGCTCCCGCCCCACCCGCCCCGCCGGAACGCCCGCCGCTAGTCGGAGACGACGTACCCCGAGTCCCGCAGCTCGCCGACCACCGCCGCGCAGTGCTCCGGCCCCTTGGTCTCCAGGTGCATGTCCACCTCGACCTCCGCCAGCCCCAGCCGCGGGTCGATCCGCACGTGCGCCACGTCCAGCACGTTGGCGTCCAGCCTGGTCAGGACGCCCAGCAGGTCCGCCAGCGAGCCCGGCTTGTCCGCCAGCCGCACCCGCAGCGACAGGTAGCGCCCGGCCGCCGCCAGCCCGTGCCGCAGCACCCGCTGCATCAGCTGCGGGTCGATGTTGCCGCCGGACAGCACCGCCACCACCGGACCCTCGAAGGAGTACGGCCGCTCCAGCAGCGCCGCGATCGGGGCCGCCCCGGCCGGTTCGACCACCAGCTTCAGCCGCTCCAGGCCGAGCAGCAGCGCCCGCGACAGCGAGTCCTCGGAGACCGTGTGGATGCCGTCCGCCAGCGTGTTGACCACCTCGAAGGGGATGTCCCCCGGGCGCCCGACCATGATCCCGTCGGCCATGGTGGCGAAGTGCTCCAGCGACACCGGCCGCCCGGCCGCCAGCGAGGGCGGGTACGCGGCGGCGGCGGCCGCCTGCACCCCGACCACCCGGACGTCCGGCCGCAGCGGCTTGACCGCCGCCGCGATCCCGGCCAGCAGCCCGCCGCCGCCCACCCCGACCAGGATGGTGCGCACTTCGGGGCACTGCTCCAGGATCTCCAGCCCGACGGTCGCCTGGCCGGTGACCACGTCCCAGTGGTCGAAGGGGTGGATGAACACCGCGCCGGTCGCCTCCGAGTACCGCTGGGCGGCCCGCAGCGCCTCGTCCACGTTGGCGCCGTGCAGCCGCACGTCGGCGCCGTACTCGCGGGTGGCCGCGACCTTCGGCAGCGGTGCCGCGACCGGCATGAACACCGTCGACTGCACCCCCAGCAGCGCGGCCGCCAGCGCCACCCCCTGGGCGTGGTTCCCGGCGCTCGCCGCCACCACCCCGCCGGCCCGCTGCACCGGCGAGAGTCCCGCGATCCGCACGTACGCCCCGCGCAGTTTGAAGGAGCCGGTGCGCTGCAGGTTCTCGCACTTCAGGTGGACCGGCGCGCCGATCAGCCCGGAGAGGTGCCGGCTGCCCTCCATCGGTGTCACCCGGGCGATCCCGACGAGCATCTTCTGGGCGCCGCGGACGTCGTCGAGGGTGATCGGCCAGTTGTGCATGCTGCCAAGGTTAGAGGTCCGGGCGACGGCAATCCGGGACGCCGGGCCTGTTCCCGGGCCCGCCGAGCCCGCGTACGCTGCTGGTTCTGAGCCTCCCTCACCGCACGACGATCGTGAGCCGCGATGACGACGACCTCGCCCCAGGCCACCGACCGCACCGACCCCGTGCACACCCAACTGCAGTACCAGCTCGCGGTGTTCGCACGCCGCATGGAACAGGTCCGCACCTCCGGCGGCGGGGTCGGAACGCTGGACCGGGCCGCCTACCTGCTGCTCGACCGGCTGGAGCGGCACGGCCCCGCCAACGTCAAGGCGCTGGCCGAATCACTGGGTGTGGACTCCTCCACGGTGACCCGCCAGGTCGCCCCGCTGGTCGCGGCCGGGCTGGTCGGCCGGGTGCAGGACCCGGCCGACCGCCGCGCCGTACGGCTCGCGCTGACCTCCCGCGGCTCCGGCCGGCTCGACGAAGTCCGGGACGGGCGGGCCGAGTTGACCCGCCGCCTGGTGGCCGACTGGCCGCCGGAGGAGCAGCACGCGTTCTGCGCCCTGCTGGCCCGCTTCAACCACGCGATGGAGTCGTACACGGCGGACCGGCAGGGGCAGTGAACCCCGGGGGGCCTCAGCCGAGCGCCTGCTTGAGGTCGGCCAGCAGGTCGTCGATCGACTCGATGCCGACCGAGACGCGCACCAGATCGGACGGCACCTCCAGCGCCGAGCCGACCACCGAGGCGTGGGTCATCCGGCCCGGGTGCTCGATCAGCGACTCGACGCCGCCGAGGGACTCACCGAGGGTGAACAGCTGCGCGCGGTTGCAGACCTCGACGGCCGCCTCCTCGCCGCCCGCGACGCGGAACGAGACCATGCCGCCGAAGGCCTTCATCTGCTTGGCGGCGATGTCGTGGCCGGGGTGCTCGGGCAGGCCGGGGTAGAGCACCTGGCTGACCTTGGGGTGGCTCGCCAGCAGCTCGGCGACCTTCTCCGCGTTGGCGCTGTGCCGGTCCATCCGGACGCCCAGCGTCTTGATGCCGCGCAGCACCAGCCAGGCGTCGAACGGGCCGGAGACCGCGCCCATCGCGTTCTGGTGGTAGGCGACCTCCTCGCCGAGGGCCGCGTCGGCCAGCACCAGCGCACCGCCGACCACGTCCGAGTGGCCGCCCATGTACTTGGTGGTGGAGTGCACGACCGCGTCCGCGCCGAGCGCGATCGGCTGCTGCAGGTACGGGCTGGCGAAGGTGTTGTCGACCACCAGCAGCGCGCCGGCGCCGTGCGCGATCTCGGCGAGCGCGGCCAGGTCGGTGATGCCCAGCAGCGGGTTGGACGGGGTCTCCACCCACACCGCGCGGGTGTTGGGACGCATCGCGTCGCGGACGGTGGCCAGGTCCTGGGTGTTGGCCACGGAGAACTCGACGCCCCAGCGGGTCAGCACCTTGGCGAAGAGCCGGAAGGTGCCGCCGTAGGCGTCGTTGGGGATCACGATGTGGTCGCCCGGCTTGAGGATGGTGCGCAGCAGGGTGTCCTCGGCCGCCAGGCCGGAGGCGAAGGCGAGGCCGCGGGCGCCGCCCTCCAGCGCCGCGAGGCACTCCTCCAGCGCGGTACGGGTCGGGTTGGCGCTGCGGCTGTACTCGTAGCCGCCCCGCAGGCCGCCCACCCCGTCCTGCTTGTAGGTGGACACCTGGTAGATCGGCGTGACGACGGCCCCGGTCTGGGGGTCTGCTTCCTGCCCCGCGTGGATGGCGAGGGTCTCGAAGCCCTGGGGAAGCTGGTGCTCGGTCATGACTCCGAGCCTAATGGCGGAATGCCGTCAAGCCCTCCCGAATCGGAATCCGGGACGAACCCGCAGGTGGGAGTGGGGGTACGGGGCCCGGTAACCGTGGTGCGCAGGCCGTCGCCAAGCACTAGCATCTCCACCTGCCGTACACCTGTTCACCACACGACAACCGCGCGTCGCCGTGCCGTCGCGCCCTCGGGGGAGGATCACGCATGGGCGCGCCCCCGCGTTCCACCGGCATGGGCACATCCAGAAGAGCCGCGACCGCGGTGGCCCTGCTCGCCGGTTTCTACCTGCTCGCCCTCGGCATCCTCGTGAGCCTGCTCGCCCTCGACGTCGTCCTGTACCGGGTCTCGGGCCAGCTGCGCCCGGCACTGTTCAAGGTCTGGGCGCTGTCCGCCGCGATCGGCTACCCGGTCGCCCGGGTGGTGTTCCTGACGCGTCGGCGCGAGGACGCCGCAGAGCTGCCCGGCGTGCCCCTGACCCGCGAGCGGCAGCCCGCCGTCTGGGCCGTGATCGACCGGATCGCCGAGCGGACGGGTGTCCGCGGACCGGCCGAGATCCGGCTCGTGCCCGAGGTCAACGCCAGCGTGCTGGAGGAGGCGAAGCTGCTCGGCCTCGTCCCCGGCAAGCGGCACCTGGCCATCGGCGCCCCGCTGCTGATCGGCCTCACCGAGGGCGAGCTGGAGTCCGTCCTGGCGCACGAGTTCGGCCACTTCAGCAACCGGGACGTACGGCTGGCCGCTGTCACGCTCGCTGGCCGCCGCGCCCTGCTGCACACCGTCGGCGGGCTCCACCAGCGCGCCGACCGGCACCAGGCCGAGGAGGCCGCCAAGCTGGCCGCCAAGGCCGAGAAGCGGCTTTCCAAGGGTCGCCAACCCTCCTACGAGCAGGCCACCGGCGGCGTCGACCGGGTCCTCGCCAAGCTCTTCAACCTCTACGCCAAGCTCTACTTCCGGGTCTCCGAGGCGGTCGGCCGCCGCCAGGAGTACGCCGCCGACGTCGTCGCCGCCCGGCTGGCGGGCCGGGACGCCACCGCCACGGCGCTGCGCAGGATGCCGGCGCTGGTCTCCGCCCAGGACTTCTACCTGGGCCGCTACGCCACCATCGGCTGGGACGCGGGTCTGCTCCCGCTGCCCGGCCAGGTCTACGGCGGCCTGGTCCACCTGCTGAACGACCCGAAGCGCCGCCAGGAGCTCGCCGAGTACGCGCTCGAACTGCCCGAGCAGGAGCCCGACCCGTACGACTCCCACCCGCCGATCGCCCGCCGGGTCGCCGCGATCGAGGCGCTGCCGGACGACGGACGCGGCCCCGGCACCACCACCCCCGCCCTCGCCCTGCTGCACGACGCCGAGCGGGTGCTGACCGAGCTGGAGGTCGTCTCGCTGGTGCCCGAGGCGGCCGCGAAGCAGCGGGTCGAGTGGCCCGAGCTGGTCCGGGCGGCGATGCTCGCACACGCGCGCGGCGCGGGCGCCCCGGCAGGCCGGGCCCTGACGGCGCTGGGCCTGCCGCCCACCGCCGAGGGCCTGCTGGACGCCGTGGACGCCGGCCGGGCCCGGGAGTTCACCGACCGGTTGCCGAAGAGCGAACAGGCCGCCGCCGCCACCGGCCGGGCCGCCCGCGAGTTCGCCCGCCCGGTGCTGCGCGAGGAACTGGCGCACGCCGTCGTCGTCACGCTGGCCGAAGCCGGCCTGGCCGGCTGGGAGCTCTCCTGGTCCGGGCCGGCCGAGCTACGACTGCCGGAGGCCTTCGAGGACGGCTTCGACGCGGCCCTCGACGCCGCCTGCCGCGACACGCCGGACACCGCGCCGCTGCGGGCCCTGCTCGCCGGGGCCGGCGTCCCGTCGCCCACCGCCCCGGCCCTCTGACCGGCCCCGGCGGACCGACCCCGGCGCCGAGCCGGACCACGCCAGGCGCCACGCGCAGGCCGAGCCCGCCACAGGCACGCCCAGCACGCCCAGCACGCCACGGAAGGAAGCTCCTTGATCGGCATCATCGTGTTCGCCGTCGTCGGCCTCGTCCTGCTGTTCCCGGTCGTCATGACCCGGCTGGCCAAGCGCAAACTGGCCCAGCTGGAGCGGGCGAAGGCCACCATCGCGGCCCACGAGGCCCGGGTCGCCGAGCAGGAACGGGCGAAGAACACCATCGTCCCGGCCGACCACGGGCTGCTGCTCGGCCGCGAGCTGGTCCTGGACGACGAGCCGGGCCCCGAGGAGGAGGCCGCCCTCGCCGCCGCGCGGGCCGGCGACTGGCAGCCGGCCGCCGCCCACCTCACCGCGGACGCCTCCGCCGACGTCCGCTGGATGCGGCAGCGCGCACTGGCCCGGTTGGCGGCCGAGGACGACACCTGGCTGCGCGCCTGGCGCGCGGAGCGGCCCGAGGACCCGACCGCCGCCCTGGTGCACGCGGACGCCCTGGTCCACCTGGCCTGGAACATCCGGACGTCGGCCCGGGCCCAGCACGTCACCCGCGAGCAGTTCAACGGCTTCCACCGCGTCCTGCGGGAGGCGGACGGGGCGGCCGAGGCGGCGATGGCGCTCGCCCCCGCCGCGGACCCCAACCCGTGGGTCGCCCGGATCTCCGTCGCCATGGGTCTGGGCTGGTCCCACGAACGCTTCCGGCAGCTCTGGTCCGAACTGACCGAGCGCGACCCGCACCACTGGGCGGCGCACAACCGGGCCCTGCAGTACTGGTGCGACAAGTGGCACGGCAGCCACCAGCTGATGCACGGGTTCATCGACGAGGCGATCGCCGCCGCCCCGGCCGGCAGCCTGCTCGCGCCGATGAAGCTGGAGGCGTACTACGAGCAGTTCGGCCAGGACGGGGAGAAACTCAGCGCCTGGAAGCGGCCGGAGGTCGGCACCGCCGTGGACGCGGCGCTCGCCGACCTCGCCGCCGCCGAGCCGGACCACCCGCGCGTCCGGTACGCCCGCGGCTGGCTCGCCTACACCCTGACCCGGGCCGGCCGGCCGACCGAGGCGCTGGCGCAGTACCAGGCGCTGGGCCGGTACATCCCGCAGCCGTTCACCAACTTCAACGATCCCCGGCAGGCCTTCGTCGACCTGCGGATCGACGCGGTCCGGGGCGCGGTCGAGGCGGCCGCGCAGCCGGCCTGACCACGGCGGGCGGTGCGAACGGGCCCGACGGCCGCTCCCGGAATCCGGGGGCGGCCGTTCGCGTTGCACAGTGAGCCACGTTTCCCGACCCGCTGGAGCAGGCCGTGTTGTTCAACCGCCACAAGACCTCGCTCGTTCCCGCCGACCAGGCGCTGCCCGGTCGGCCGACCGCGGCCTTCGAGCTGCGCGACCCGCACACCGTGCTCGGCCACCCGCTGACCGGTCCGTATCCGGAGGGCCTGGAGGTGGCCGACTTCGGGCTGGGCTGCTTCTGGGGCGCCGAGCGCACGTTCTGGCGCCTGCCCGGCGTCTGGACGACGCTGGTCGGCTACCAGGGCGGCTACACCCCCAACCCGACGTACGACGAGGTGTGCAGCGGGCTGACCGGGCACACCGAGGCGGTCCGGGTGGTGTACGACCCGGCCGTGGTCTCCTACGAGCGGCTGCTGAAGACGTTCTGGGAGGCGCACGACCCGACCCAGGGCAACCGCCAGGGCAACGACGTGGGCACCCAGTACCGCTCCGCGGTCTACACCCACTCCCCCGCCCAGGCCGAGGCCGCGGCGGCGTCCCGGGAGGCCTTCCAGCCGGCCCTCACCGCGCTCGGCTACGGGCCGATCACCACGGAGATCGCCCCGGCCGGTCCGTTCTTCCCGGCCGAGCCCTACCACCAGCAGTACCTGTCGGAGGCCAAGAACCCCAACGGCTACTGCGGCCTCGGCGGCACCGGCGCCTCCTGCCCGATCGGCGTGGCCAAGTCCGACTACTGACCTCTCGGGTCCGTTCCCCGCGCTCGGCGCCCCTGTCCGGTCACGCCCGCGGGTGCCGGGCTGCCGAGCCGACGCCGGGTGGGTCACCAGGGTTCCCGGTGTCTGCCGCACCCGTCAGTTCCACGACGCGAGCGCGGAACATGCGCCAGCGTCGCTCGTTGTCCTGCAGCAGGCCGGCCGAGTCGCTGAGCATGTCCGCTGCCCGGTCGGCGAGTTCGGCCGCGGAGTACAGCAGCTGCGGACTGGTCGCCGTTGCGGCCAGGTCGGTTCTCAGGGCCGCAGGACGGAAGTCCACGCGGTCGAGGATCTCGACCGCACGGTGCAACGCGCGCCCCGCGCCGTCGCTCAGATGGGCGGCCTGCCAGTCGTTGCTGATGATCCGGTGCCGTTCACCGAGGAGGGCGGCAAACTCCGCGTAGTCCAACAGGACGGCCGCAGCGTCCCAGGAGCCCCGCATGGCCGACGCCAACCAGTCCCCGGCGCTGATCAGACCGTCCGCGGTCTCCCGGAGGTCCCGCTTGAGCCGACGGATTTCGGCGGGCTCCCCCTCGCCCTCCATGAACAGGACGCCGGTCAACTGCAGGGCGACCGGCGCCGTCAGATCCTCCGCCCCCTCGAAGGGGTTCAGCGCGGTGGACTCCGTCGGCCGCACCTGCGACCACCGGTCGGCAAGAGCGAGCAGCGTGCGAACGTCACGCTGGATCGCGACCGCCTGCTCGCGCGGTGCCGACGCGTAGAACTGCTCGTGCGCGCGGTGGAATGTCGCCAGATTCGCCATGGCATGCAGCATCTCCACCGGCGGGGGGCCGGTCTTCGCCGGCGGAGACTCGGTGTTCTCTGCCATACGACCATCTTGGCCCCGCCTGGGGCACTCGTCCTGTGAGCGGCGGGCTCGGACCCGGCGTCCCCGTACCGCGGCCCACCTGGCACGCCGTGCTCGGCGGCACCGGCGCCTCCTGCCCGATCGGCGTGGCCCGCACCCGGGGCTGACCGGGCGTCGACGACTCCGCGTGCGCCCTTCCCGCTGTGACCCCCTCCCGTTCGGGGCGCAGACTGGAAGGGCCAGCAGGGGCCGACCGGCCGCCCGTCGGCGGCCGGGCCCCCTCGTGGAGAGGAGTGGTGCGCCATGTCCGGTCTGGTCCGCAAGAGCTTCGACGATCCCGAGGAAGTCCGTCCCTTCGAGGAGGGCAAGGGCGAGCTGCGGCTGGTCAACCTGGACTCCGGCCCGGTCGGCAGGGCCGTGTTCGAGCCGGGGTGGCAGTGGTCCAAGCACGTGAAGCCGATCGCCAAGACCGACAGCTGCCAGGCGGCCCACATGGGGTACGTGATCTCCGGCCGGATGAAGATCGTCATGGACGACGGCCAGGAGGCCGAGTTCGGCCCCGGCGACTACATGATCTGCCCGCCCGGACACGACGCCTGGATCCTCGGCGACGAGCAGTGCGTCGTCGTCGACTGGCAGGGGTTCGCGGACTACGCCAAGCGCTGAGGCCGGGCGCGGCTCACAGCTCGCCGGGCGGCTGCTCGCCGCTGCCGTCCGGCCCGTGACCGGGCTGCCCGGTCACGGGCCGGACGGGGCAGCCCGCCTGCGGGTGGATCAGACGGCGCTGCCGGCCTTCCAGTCGGCCCAGCCCATGTTCCAGCCGTTCAGGCCGTTGTCCGGGGCGACGGTCTTGTCGCCGGAGTTCACGACCTCGACCACGTCGCCGACCATCGAGGACTTGTAGAACTTGTAGCCGTCCGTGCCGATGTCCTGCGCGCCCTTGGCGTCCTGCAGGCCGACGCAGCCGTGGCTGGTGTTCTGGCTGCCGAAGATCGACGTCGACGACCAGTAGTTGCCGTGGATGAAGGTGCCCGAGGTGGTGAGGCGCTGGGCGTGCGGCACGTCCGCGATGTCGTACTCGCTGCCCAGGTTGACCGTCTGCGAGTTCATCCGGGTCTGCGTGTACTGCTCGGAGATGACCATCTTGCCGCCCCAGGTGGTGTGCTCGGGCGAGCCGCCGGAGATCTTGTACACGGCGCTGACCTGGCCGTCGGTGGTGACGGTGAGCTTCTTGGTGGCGAGGTCGGCGACGCTGGTCTGGGCGCGGCCGACGGTGAAGCGGACGTCCTTGGACTGGGTGCCGTACACGCCCTTGGCGCCCTCGACGTCCTTGAGCCGGAGCTTGAGGGTGACCTGGGTGCCCTTGGCCCAGTACTCCTGCGGCCGGAAGTCGAGGCGGGTGCTGGAGAACCAGTGGCCGACGATCTCGACGCCCGGCTCGGCTGTCACGGTGATCGCCTGCTGGACGGCCTTCTTGTCGGTGATCGGCTTGCTGAAGTTGATCGAGACGGGCATGCCGACGCCGACCGTCGAGCCGTCCTCGGGGGTGAAGTAGCCGACGAAGGTGTTGGCCGGGGTCGCCGTGGTGAAGACGGCGTTGGAGTCCGCCTCCAGCTTGTCCTTGTCCTGGGCGACGGCGGCGACGGTGTACTTGGTACCGCTGGCCGGGGCGGCGGCCGAGGTCCAGCCGGTGTTGTCGGCGGAGAGCTGGCCGGCCAGTTCCTTGCCGGTGGAGTCGGTCACCTTGACGCTGGTCAGGGTGCCGTTGGCGACGGTGACCTTGACCGGCTCGCTGAAGCTGGCGGCGGTGGCCCCGTCGGCGGGGGTGACGGTGATCACGGCGGCCGAGGTCTTCGGGGCGCTGCTGCTGCCGTTGCCCGGGGCGCCGCTCGCGCTACCGCCGGATCCGGAGCCGGAGCCGCTGCCGCTGTTACCGCTGTTGTCGTTGCAGGCCGCGAGGAGCAGGACCGGCGCCCCGATCAGTCCCGCGAGAACACCGCGTCGGCTCCAGCTTCCACCGGCCGCCCGCCCCTGACCGTCCCGTGCCGTCACGTCGCGTCTCCCTGCTGATCATCCCGGGCATTTACGGATACAGAAACGCAATCCGCCCGTTCACGGTTCCACCATCGAAGGGTAAGCGATCGTATGAGATGACCAAACTTGCCATCGAACAAGGACAAAACGCCCGGCCTGCCGTGGCAGACCGGGCGTTTCCGAGCGCGTGACGGCGCACCGCCCCTACTCGGCGGACTCCTCCACCGCGTACTCGTCCCACTCCTCGCTGTCCGGGTCGAACTCGGTCTGCGCCGACTCCCAGGTCGCCGAGGCGAGCTCCACCCCGGGGACGTCGCCGAGCAGCGCGACGGGGTCGATGAAGTGGGCGAGCGAACCCGACGGGTCCACCTCGATGGCCTCGACGGACTGGGCGCGCTCCTCGTCGTCGAGGTACTCGTCCTCGGTCACCGCCTGCAGGGCCGCCGCCTTCAGCGCGCCCTCGTCGGTGATCTCCGCGATGAGCTCGATCTTGACCCGGACGTAGCGCGGGGCGTCCTGGTCGGTCGTTTCAGTGCTGGTCATGCGTGCGAGCGTACGGGAACGACGTGCCGCCCGGCGCACCGCGCACGGCCGCGACGGCGGACCGGGCCCGGACAGGCGGCGGGGCCGGCCCCTCGAAGAAGGACCGGCCCCACCGTCTCCCCCCTCGGCTCCCCCACCCGGGAGCCGCGGGGACGCGCCGTACGGCGCGGTGCGGCCGCGGAAGCCGCCACACCCTGTCGACCGGCCGGAGCCGGGCAGGGGCG
Organism: Kitasatospora sp. NPDC038210; assembly: GCF_055600605.1. Lineage (NCBI taxonomy): Bacteria > Bacillati > Actinomycetota > Actinomycetes > Kitasatosporales > Streptomycetaceae > Kitasatospora > Kitasatospora sp. NPDC038210. Next base: position 475,956 of record NZ_JBVJYK010000006.1, read on the forward strand.
GGACGACGGCGCCTCCCGCGGAGGTAGGACACAGCGGTCGGGTCAGGACCGCCCGATGTGTCCGGAGTCGACCGCGGTCGCCGGGGAGCCGCTCCCGGACGCTTGCTGTCGCCTCGTTCGGCGTCGTGCCGTTGACCACAACGATGCCGGACCGTTGTTAACCCCGTGATGCGGGCAGGTGACGCCGGTGTACCACTTCGCCCGTGGACGAATCCTCCGGATCCGCCCACGGGCGCTCGGTGGTGACCGCGTGTCAGTGCGCGGCGCGGCCGGTCAGGAAGCCCAGCAGGTCCTGGCGGCTGACGATGCCCTGCGGCTTGCCCTCGACCAGCACGACGGCCGCGTCGGCCTTCTCCAGCACGGTCATCAGGTTGGTGACGGTCTCGCCCGAGCCGACCACCGGCAGCGGCTTGGACATCACCTTGTCCAGCGTGTCGGTCAGCTCGATCTCCTTGGCGAAGATGCCCTCCAGCAGCAGCTTCTCCACCACCGAGCCGATCACCTCGCCGGCCATGATGTCCGGGTGCCCGGCACCGGGGGAGACCACCGGCATCTGCGAGACGCCGTACTCGCGCAGCACCCGGACCGCCTCGGCGACCGTCTCGTTGGGGTGCATGTGGACGAACTGCGGGACGCCGCCCTGCTCGATGGACTCCTTGCGGGCCAGCACCTCGCCGATGTGCGCCTCGTCGGTGGACGAGGGCAGGAAGCCGTAGTCGGCCATCCAGTCGTCGTTGAAGATCTTCGACAGGTAGCCGCGGCCGCCGTCCGGCAGCAGCACCACCACGACGTCGTCCGGCCCGAGCTTGCGGGCGACCTCCAGCGCGGCCACCACGGCCATGCCGCAGGAGCCGCCGACCAGCAGGCCCTCCTCCTTGGCCAGGCGGCGGGTCATCTGGAACGAGTCCTTGTCGGAGACGGCGACGATCTCGTCCGCGACGTTGCGGTCGTAGGCGGTCGGCCAGAAGTCCTCACCGACGCCCTCGACCAGGTACGGCCGGCCGGTGCCGCCCGAGTAGACCGAGCCCTCCGGGTCGGCGCCGATCACCTTGACCTTGCCGCCCGACGCCTCCTTCAGGTAGTTGCCGGTGCCGGAGATGGTGCCGCCGGTCCCGACGCCCGCCACGAAGTGGGTGATCTTCCCGTCGGTCTGCTCCCACAGCTCCGGGCCGGTGGAGTAGTAGTGCGAGGCCGGGTTGTCCGGGTTGGAGTACTGGTCCGGCTTCCAGGCGTTCGGGGTCTCCCGGACCAGGCGGTCGGAGACGTTGTAGTAGGAGTCCGGGTGCTCAGGGGCGACGGCGGTCGGACAGACGACCACCTCGGCACCGTACGCGCGGAGGGTGTTGATCTTGTCGGTCGAGACCTTGTCCGGGCAGACGAAGATGCACTTGTAGCCCTTCTGCTGGGCCACGATCGCCAGACCGACACCGGTGTTGCCGGAGGTCGGCTCGACGATGGTGCCGCCCGGCTTGAGGGCGCCCGAGGCCTCGGCGGCCTCGATCATGCGCATCGCGATGCGGTCCTTCACGGAGCCACCGGGGTTGAAGTACTCGACCTTCGCCAGCACTGTCGCGCTGATGCCCTCGGTGACCTTGTTCAGCTTGACCAGCGGCGTGTTGCCGACCAGGTCGATGATCGAGTTGTGGTACCGCACGGGGGTCCTCCCGGTCTATGGGCATGCGAGTGCTTTCGGTACTGCAAAGCCTAGGGCGTGGCACGCGCCCCAGCGCCCCCTCTCGTCCACGTCCTCCGGGGCCCGCCCCGGCAGCCCCGCGCGACGACCCGCCGCCCCTCCCCGACGGCCCGCCCCGCCCGGCGCTCCCGCGGCGGCGCCGCCGGCGCCTCCCCCAATGGCCCACCCGCACCGGTACTCCCGCCCCCGGCGCGGGTAGGAGGGGTGTACGACCCCGCTGGGGGCGGCACGAGGACGTGAAGGGGGTCCGGATGCCAGGCGCACACGACTCGCGGGCCCGGGTGGCCCGGCGGATCGCCACCGCGGCGGCGTACGGCGGCGGCGGGCTCGGACTGCTCGGGGTCGGCGTGGTCGGCCTGCTGCTGACCGAGAGCAAGCTCGCCATCCAGGCCATCGGCGTCCTGGGGACCCTCCCGCCCAGGGCCGACGGCGTCTACGGCGAGGCCTTCGCCGACCGCTCCGCCGCCCCGCAGCCGCCGCTCGTGCTGGCCGTCCTCGGCGACTCCACCGGCGCCGGCCTCGGGGTGGCACGGGGCCGGGAGACCCCGGGCGCCCTGCTCGCCGCCGGGCTGGCCTCGGTGGCCGAACGCCCGGTCCGGCTGGTCAACGCGGCCCGCTCCGGCGGCCGCTCGGCCGACCTCTCCGGCCAGCTGGAGCAGGTGCTGCAGCACCACCCCGACGTCGCGGTGATCATGGTCGGCGCCAACGACGTGACCCGGCACAGTCCGGCACAGCTCGCCGTCCGCCAGCTCGGCGAGGCCGTCGCCGCACTGCGCGCCAACGGCTGCGAGGTGGTCGTCGGGACCTGCCCGGACCTCGGCACGATCAAGCCGGTGCGCCCGCCGCTGCGCTGGGTGGCCCGGCGGCTGAGCCGGCAGCTGGCCGCCGCACAGACCATCGCGGTGGTCGAGGCGGGCGGCCGGACGGTCTCGCTGGGCTCGCTGCTCGGCCCGGAGTTCGCCGCCCGCCCGGAGATGTTCGCCGCCGACCGCTACCACCCCTCGGCCCAGGGCTACGCGACGGCCGCGATGACCCTGCTGCCCTCGGTCTGCGCCGTGCTCGGCCTGTGGCCGGAGGAGGAGCGCCCGACCGCACCGGTGCCGGGCGAGACGGTGCTGCCGGTCGCGGTGGCCGCCGCCGCGGCGGCCGGGCGGGCGGGCACCGAGGTGGCGGCCGTCGAGACGGCGGGCGCGGGCCACCGCTGGGCGCTGCTGCGCCGACGCCTGCGGATCGGCCTGCCCGGGTCGGGCGCGGCGGCCCACCTGCACCCCGTCCAGGACGACCCGCCGGGCCCCGGGAATACGTCGGCCAGCTCACACGCTGGGGCGGGTGACGCCTGATCTACCAGGCGGTAACTTTCCTCCCGGACGTCAGGTCCGCAGTCACCCAGCGAGGAGCCCGTCATGCCCGAAGCCGTCATCGTCAGCGCCGCCCGTTCGCCGATCGGCCGGGCGTTCAAGGGCTCCCTGAAGGACGTCCGCCCGGACGACCTGACCGCGCACATCATCCAGGCCGCGCTGGCCAAGGTGCCGCAGCTCGACCCGCGCGAGATCGACGACCTGATGCTGGGCTGCGGCCTGCCCGGCGGCGAGCAGGGCCACAACCTGGCCCGCATCGTGGCCGTCCAGATGGGCATGGACTACCTGCCCGGCGCCACCATCACCCGCTACTGCTCCTCCTCGCTGCAGACGACCCGGATGGCGCTGCACGCGATCAAGGCCGGCGAGGGCGACGTCTTCATCTCGGCCGGCGTGGAGACCGTCTCGCGCAGCATCCACGGCACCTCGGACGGCATGCCGGGCACCATGAACCCGCTCTTCGACGAGGCTCAGGCCCGAACGGCCAAGCGGGCCGAGGAGGGCGGCGGCGAGTGGCACGACCCGCGCGCGGACGGGCTGGTGCCGGACGCCTACATCGCGATGGGCCAGACCGCCGAGAACCTCGCCGCACTGAAGGGCATCACCCGCGCCGAGCAGGACGAGTTCGGCGTCCGCTCGCAGAACCTCGCCGAGGCCGCCATCAAGGCCGGCTTCTGGCAGCGCGAGATCACCCCGGTGACGCTCCCGGACGGCACCGTGGTCAGCACGGACGACGGCCCGCGCGCCGGCGTCACCGTGGAGGGCGTCTCGGGCCTGAAGCCGGTGTTCCGCCCCGACGGCACCGTGACCGCCGGTAACTGCTGCCCGCTGAACGACGGTGCGGCCGCGCTGGTCATCATGTCCGACACCAAGGCCCGCGAGCTCGGCATCACCCCGCTCGCCCGGGTGGTCTCCACCGGTGTCAGCGCGCTCTCGCCCGAGATCATGGGCTACGGCCCGGTCGAGGCCTCCAAGCAGGCGCTCAAGCGGGCCGGCCTGAGCATCGGCGACATCGACCTGGTCGAGATGAACGAGGCCTTCGCGGCCCAGGTGATCCCGTCCTACCGCGACCTCGGCGTGGACCTGGACAGGCTGAACGTCAACGGCGGCGCCATCGCGGTCGGCCACCCCTTCGGCATGACCGGCGCCCGGATCACCACCACGCTGATCAACTCCCTGCAGTGGCACGACAAGCAGTTCGGTCTGGAGACCATGTGCGTCGGCGGCGGCCAGGGCATGGCGATGGTCATCGAGCGCCTCAGCTGACCCTCCCCCGTACGCTCCGAAGGGTCTGGACCACCCATTTGGAGTGACACTGCGTAATTGAGGGCCGGATCACACCGCGAGGTCGATCCGGCCCTCTTTCCGTTCGTTTTCGGCTCGGAAATCGACACTGCGGAGCGGATCAACTGCACTGCGTAGAACGGTGTTACCTAACAATTTGGGGACAAGAGCGAAAGTCCGGGACTAATTAGACATTCGCCACTGCGGTAACACCCCCGGATGCGGCAGTGTGGACACGTAACCCCGTTCCGCTCCTCGCTAGGAGTACGTTCCGTGAGCGCCGTCTACACCATCCTGCTGCTGATCCTGATCACCGTGTCGACCGCCGTGCTGCTCCGTCTCCGCGGAATCTCCCGCCGACTGGACGCTCAGGCCGCGGCCCCGGCCGTGCCCGCACCGGTGGACGAGGCCGCGATACGCCGGGCCGTCGCCGAGGCGCTCGCCGCCGACCGCGAGCGGGAGATCACCGAGGCCCGGGCGTTCTGGGCCGAGCAGGAGGCCCGCGCGGCCGAGGACGCGCCGCTGTTCGACTCCCCCTTCAACGGCGTGTTCTCCGGCACCGACGAGTGGCCGCTCTTCTTCCCCCGCCCCACCGGGCCGCAGGACGCCGCCGACAACGCCGGGACGATGGACCCGGAGTTCGGCGAGGCGCTGCGCTCCGCGCTGGAGGACCTGATCAACGACGGCGGCACCGGCCCGGCCGAGCCCGGCACCGACGGAGGCGCGCCGCTGCGCCCCGGCCACCCGGTGGGCGAGACCGCGAAGGACGCCCGGGCCCGCCGTGAGGCCGACCTGCTGGCCACCGGCCTGGAGGCCGGGCTGCTGGACGCCGACCAGGCCGTCGAGGAGGCGCCGGTCGCCGCGCCCGACCCGCGCCGCCACCCCTCGCACCCCGACTTCGTGCCGAGCCAGGCGCCGTCCCGCGAGTGGACGGACACCCGGCTGGCCGCCCTCGCCGAGGAGGCCGTCGCACTGATCGACGTCCGCCCGGGCCCGCTGGGCACCCTGGACGTGTACGCCTTCGCCGACGGCACCACGCTCTGCGTGGCCCCGGGCGACCGGGAGGCCGCGTACCGGCTGATCGACGCGGTCCGTGCCGGAGAGCACGTGCGACTGCTCGGCGGCTCGCGCTTCTCCGGCTCGTACTCGCTGACCTTCTCCACCGACGATGAGGCCGTCTACGTGCTCGCCGACCGGGTGGTCGCCAGCATCTGACGCCCACTCACGGGCCGGACTCCGCGCGCCCGCTCACGGGCTCGACGCGCTGCACGCCGAAGGCCGGCCGGGTCAAGGGGTTACCGACCCGGCCGGCCTCCTGCGTGTCCGGCCGCACCGGGCCTCAGGCGCAGAGCGCCGCCGTGCCGCGCACCGCCGCCACCGCCCCGGCCAGCACCTCGCCCACCGCGGCGGGCCCCTCCGGCAGCGTCACCCGCGCGTCCTCGGGCAGCGCCGCGAGCGCGGCCGCCAGGTCGTGCCCGGCGACGGCCAGTTGGTCCCCCGCCGCGAAGGCCCCCGCGTCCGGGAAGTCCCGCTCGGGCCCGCCCTCCGCCGCCAGCGCCAGCGCGGCCAGCCGCCGGGCGAGGTCCAGCCCGGCCGCCGCCCGCGAGGCGTGCCCGGGCACGGCGCCCAGCAGCTTGCTCTGCGGCAGCGAGCGGAAACGATCCGCCAGGGACTCGACGGCTTCGACCAGGGGCCGTACGTCCAGGAGCTGTACGTCATGCATGGCAGCGAGCCTAGGCGAAAAGCCGCCGGGCCCCGGAGCGGGTGGCTCCGGGGCCCGGCGGCAGTGGTTCACGGCGACCGACGGTGTCAGTCGTCGCCGCGGAGGCTGGCGATCAGGCGCAGCATCTCGAAGTAGATCCAGACCAGCGAGAAGGTGAGCCCGAAGGCGGCCCGCCAGGACTCCTCCTGCCGGGCACCCCCGGCGATGGCCTGCTCGATCTCGTTGAAGTCCAGCGTCAGGTAGAACGCGCCGAGGGCGACGCCGATCAGGCCGATGCCGACGCCCAGCGGGCCGGACCAGGTGTTGAGACCGCCGCCGAACGCCCACGCGATGCAGTTGATCAGCAGCAGGCCCGAGAAGCCCAGGCCGATCGCGATGCCGATCCGGGTGTACTTCGGGCTCACCCGGAGCCGACCGCTCTTGTAGACGTAGAGCGTGGCCCCGAAGACCGCCGCCGTGCCCAGCACCGCCTGGATGGCGATGCCCGGCCAGATGGTGTTGAGGACGTGGGTGACCGCGCCCAGCGCGAAGCCCTGGAACGCCGCGTAGGCCAGGACCAGCGGCGGGCTGATCTTCTGTCGGAACTGGACGACCAGACCGACGATCATGGCGACCAGCGAGGCGCCGACGGCGAAGCCGAAGTTCTTGAACGGCAGCGTGAACCAGGACACCGCACCGGCGGCGACCACGGTCAGCAGCGTCATGGCCGTGCGGGCCAGCACGTCGTCGAGCGTCATCCGCCCGGTGGCCCCGGGGCCGGCGGACGGCCCGTTGTACATCTCGAAGAGCTGCTCGTCCGTCAGCGGCCCCTGCGCCGACGGCTGCTGGGCGTACTGGGTGCCCGCGTACGGGTTGTGGCCGTACGGGCTCCCGGCCTGCGCACTCGTTCCGAACCCCGCGTAACCGGAGTCGCGGGTGAAGGATCCCTCCCGCGAGAAGACCGGGTTGCTGCTTCTCATTGCTCATTCCCTCCGTGGCGGCACTGCACCGCCCACGCACAAGGGTAATGGCTTGGCAAAAATTCCGGGATACGCCGCGAGGAGGATCCGGTGAACGACGCCCGGCGGGGGCGCCGTCGGCGCCTCCGCCGGGTCGACCTGTGCCCGGAGCCGGACTCGAACCGGCACGGCCTCGCGGCCAAGCAGTTTTAAGCTGCCCGTGTCTGCGTTCCACCATCCGGGCGTCCTGCGAAACCACCCCTGAGCCTAGTCGCCCGGCTCACCCTTTCGCATGTTCCCAGCCCCGGAAGTTGTCATGTTTCCTTGCCATCTGACGAACTGTTCGGAATTCGGCCACGAAGGATAGCGGTTCCGGCCACGAGCCGGACGTCGACCCTCCCTCAGGGTTCCCGTCATACCGCAGGAGGACGGGCCGCGCCTCCCGTACGCCCAGCGGTGGTCGGGCCAACCGTCCGGCGGAGCGACGCCAGACCATGATCACGTCGCGGAGCATGGAGGTACAAGCCCACGAGCACAAGGAGCCCCCCGTGACCACGTCGACCGCAACCGCCGTCCGCACCGGCCTGGCGGCCGCCCGCGCCACCGGACTGAACAAGGTCTACGGGGAGGGGGAGACCCGCGTCGTCGCCCTCGACGACGTCAGCGTGACCTTCCCCCAGGGCGAGTTCACCGCCATCATGGG